>JAFGUP010000235.1 GCA_016938475.1 Sphaerochaetaceae bacterium | reverse complement strand
GCGGTTGGGTGTGAGCTTTGTCAATGAGGGTTGAAAAATGTACTTTTGCATCTGCCGAGGTCCATGTATCTGTTTTTTTGTGCATAGAACTTCTCCCTGCTGGAAATGTTGATCAATATTATCATATTCTTGATCAAGAATCTAGAGCAGAATGAATGTACCCAGAGAGACGGACCCTCCGGTGACTCAGCATCTGGATGGCTCTGTGCCGTTTCTCTCATACTTCGGTGTAAGCGCTCTGTGTACGGTTGAACTGAAGAAGAGAAAACCCCGGCAGCAGGTGAGTACTACCGGGGTGCACTGGCGGGAGGTTCCTTGGGGCCTGTTCTACTTGAAGTTCACTTCTTCGATTTCTTTGACGAGATTGAAGTTTTTGGTGAGGAAGTCTTTCTTGAACTCCATCTTCTCGGTGAAGGCGATGTTCAGCCATGCATCGACGATCTGGGTACCGAGGAAGGGGGCGGTGATCCATCCTCCCATGGTCAGTACGTTGGCATTGTTGATGATCTTTCCCCGCTCTCCGGCAAAGACAGTGTCCGCTACCACGGCGTAGACACCCTTGTACTTGTTTGCGATGATCGCCATCCCCTGACCCGTGCCGCAGATCAGGATTCCTTTATCCGCTTTTCCGCTCTGGACGGCCTCTGCGACCTTAGGGGCCTGTACCGTGTAGGGTTGAGGGGTATCAGGGGAATCGATGCCGAAATCTATGACATTCACATCCCCCCGTTCTTTCAGGAATTCGACCACAGCTTCCTTGAGAGGAAATCCTGACAGGTCCGATGCGATTGCGAGTGTTATTGTGCTCATGTTCACGCTCCTTAGTGTTTTTTCTTGATGACAGCTCTGGCTGCCTGGGCGATATCGGAGGCAAGGAGCTGGTACTCCTTCATAAGAAAATCAAGGGTTCCGACCTGTCCGAAGACATCCTGTGCCCCTATCCGGGAAACAGGTACAGGGTATTCAGAGGAGAGGTATTCAGCAACAGCGCCTCCGAGTCCGCCGGTCACCTGATGGTTCTCACAGGTCACGATGGCTCCTGTCTTTTTCGCATAGGATAGGACGAGTTCCTCATCAAGAGGCTTTACCGTGTGCATGTCGATCACTGCCGCATCGATCCCTTCTTCCTTCAATATTTCGGCTGCCTTGAGTGCCTCGGGTACCATGACGAATCCTGAGGCAATGAGGGTGACGTCCGTTCCCTCTCTCAGTACCATTCCCTTGCCGAGGGTGAATGCAGCGTTCTCGTCATAGAGCTTCTGGGATCCCTTTCGGTGCAGCCGTATGTACATCGAGCCCGGGTGCTGGGCAGCAAGGCGAATCAGTTGCTCACAGGAGACAGTATCACAGGGTTCGACGATGGTGAGGCCGGGGATCAGTCTCATCATACCGGTATCTTCGAAGGGCATGTGAGTGCCTCCGTTGAACTGTGCTGTCACACCGGGGTCTGTTCCCACGAGCTTCACGTTCAGCTTCGCGTAGTTTGCTGAAAGGAAGAACTGGTCGAAAGCACGTCGGGAGGCAAAGGTCCCGAAGGTTGCTGCAAAGGGGATCTTCCCCTCACTCGAGAGTCCGGATGCCACACCCACGAGGTTGGCTTCGGCAACGCCGACATTGATGAACTGTGCGGGGAACTTCTCTTTGAATACTTTGGTGCCTGTTGCGCCCATAAGGTCGGCTTCGAGGACACAGATGTTCGGGTTCTCTGCTGCAAGGGATATCAGCGTCTGTGCATAAACTTCTCTCATATCTGTTGCCATCATTTCACCTCCGTCAGGGCTGCAAGTGCTTCATCGAGCTGTTCTTGCGAGATCGGCATGTTGTGTGAAGAGATCTTGCCTTCAGCGAAGGAACACCCTTTCCCCTTGATGGTATCGAGGATGATCATCGAGGGTTTTCCTGAGGCCTGTTTCGCTTTCTCGATGGCCTCTTCGATAGCTTCGAAGTCGTGACCGTCGATCTTCTGCACGTGCCACCCGAAGGCAGCCCACCTGGCACTGAGGTCCTCAAGTTCCATGACATCGCTGATTGTTCCGTCGATCTGCATCTTGTTGTAGTCTGTGAAGGCGATGAGATTGTCCAGGCCGTACTGAGAAGCACACATGGCAGCTTCCCAGTTCTGTCCTTCCTGACTCTCTCCGTCACCGATGATGGCGAAGGTGTAGCGCTTTCGACCGTCCATCCTCATGGCGAGTGCGATTCCCACTGCAGCGGAAAGTCCCTGGCCGAGGGAGCCTGTGGTCATGTCTATTCCGGGGGTCTGGTTTCTGTCGCAATGGCTGGGAAGGTGCGTTCCGCCCACGTTCAGCGTGTCGAGCCATTCTATGGGGAAGAAGCCCTTGCGTGCCAGGACGGCGTACAGGGCCGGTCCTGCATGTCCTTTCGACAGTACGAGTCTGTCCCTCTGCTCGTCTCGAGGATTGTTCGGGTCTATGTGCATCTCTGAGTAATAGAGATAGGTGAGTATGTCCACTACAGACATTGCACCACCTACGTGTCCGACTCCAAGGTATCCCATGGACGAAAGAGCGAGGACTCTCACATCTCGGGCGATGTCTTTCAGCTTCTGTGCGTGAGCTTGATCCATCACGTTCTCCTTATTTTATATTACTTATGTTAAGTAAGTAAAAAATATCATTTACTTTTTCCTTTGTAAAGGGCAGAATGAGAGAAACCTGAGAATTTTAGATTCTTCGGAGGGAAAGGAACGAACACAGATGGAAAGCACACCGCTACGCAGTGAGGATGTAAGAGAGAAGAACGAGAAACTCGTTCTCCGGTATATACAGCACAGTCAGGGGATTTCGCAGTCGGAGATTGTACAGAAGACGGGCTTGAAGGCTCCTACGGTCCTGCGTATCTTCTCGATACTCGAAGCTGACGGTCTCATCATGGTTCAGAAGAACCCTCCTGAGAGAGACTATGGGGATAAGAAGGGACGTAAGCCCGTGTATTACACGGTCAATCCTCGTGCCCGGTATGTGATCGGACTCGAATTCTGGTCACTTACTGCCTTCATCCTTGTCGTGGATTTTGCACGCAATCCTGTCTACTCCCTTGAGATCTGTCTCAGAGAGGATGTCGATGCACTCACGATCTACTCTCAGCTGGAGACGCTCATCGCTCAGGCAATCACGGAATCGGGGATCGATCCCGCCAGGATTCTCGGTCTCGGGGTCGGGGCACCCGGTCAGGTTGATGTTAAAACAGGCCAGATCATCAGTTATCGAAAGACCAGGGGATTCACAAACTTCAATCTGGGCCAGCGCCTTCACGAACGCTTCGGGTGCAGAGTGAAGGTGGCGAATAACGCGGGTGTGATTGCACTCCATGCGTATCGTCAGGGGGTAGCGAAAGAATCCCATGCGCTGTTCACCTTCTTTATCAGGCGTGGTGTGGGAGGGGCTTTCATCCACGAAGGGAACCTGTTCTCGGTCCTGGGAAAGACAGCGTTTGAAGTGGGGCACACCATCGTGAGTATGGATGGGAAATCGTGCTACTGCGGTTCGAACGGCTGTCTTGAAGCCTATATATCGGAAGCTGCGATACTTGAGACTCTCGAAGAGAGCGCTCTTCACTTTGATACCATCGAGGAAGTGGAAGATCGCCTTGCAGAGGGTAACCAGGCTGTCACCGATATCGTTCGTCAGTGTGCGCGGTACCTCACAGTCAGTGCTCAGAGTGTGTTGAGACTCCTCTCACCCGATGGTTTTCTCATCATCACCCGGTTCAAGACCCTCTCCCGTATCTTTGCTGATGAGCTGGAACGGATGATCCGCTGTGATGCTGCAGAAGACTGTGTTCAGGTCTACCATAATGCGTATGCTCCCCTTGAAGCCGGTCTTGGTGCCTGTGACCTGATCTTTGATGAGTACCTCCATTGAGTATGTGAACCTGCTGGTAAATTACCGAATCTTCTCGTAGACAGACCCTTCTTCACCATGTATACTTACTTATATAAAGTAAGTAAAGGAGGGACGTGTGGACCGCTCACCAATAGAAATTGAAATACAGGAACTCGTAGAAAGAGGTCGCAAGGCTCAGCAGAGTATCAGGCACTATTCACAGGAACAGATTGATGAGGTATGTCTCGCCATCGGATGGGAAGTCTATAACGATGAGAACATTGCGATACTCGCCCGCATGGCCGTTGAAGAAACCGGTATGGGAAATGTCCCTGACAAGATAGCCAAACACAAGGGGAAGGTCCTCGGTGTTCTCAAGGATGTCAAGGGCGCTCCTTCTGTCGGTCTGATAGAACATGATGAGGCGAAGGGGATCTCGAAGTACGCTAAACCGGTCGGGGTCGTCGGTGCCCTCACACCCGTCACGAACCCTACCGCTACCCCCGCGAGCAATGCCGTCTCGATTCTGAAGGGCCGAAACGCCGTCATCTTCGCTCCTCATCCCAAAAGTCAGCATGCCAGTGCACGAGCTGTACAGATGATGAGAGAGGGCCTGAAAAAAATCAAGGCTCCACAGGACCTGATCCAGTTCATGAGCGAACCCTCTATCGAGAAGACCGCCGAGCTGATGAAGCAGGTCGACCTTGTCCTTGCCACCGGCGGCGGGGCTATGGTGAAGGCTGCCTACTCCAGTGGCACTCCCGCTTACGGGGTAGGGCCGGGAAACTCGGTACAGATGATAGCCGAAGATGCAGATATCGATGATGCAACCAGCAAGATCGTGCTGAGCAAATGTTTTGATCATGCCACCAGCTGCTCCTCGGAGAACTCGGTGATCATTCACTCGAGTGTGTATGACCGGGTGATGAATCTCTTCACTGAAAAGGGTGGATTCCTGTGCAACGGAAAAGACAGAGAAAAGCTTGAAACCTGGATGTGGGTGGAAAACCGCAAGGGACTCCGGTCCATCAATCCCGATATCATCGCCAAGAGCGCATCGGAAATTGCACGCGGTGCAGGGATAGAGATCCCCGAAGGGACTCGTATGCTGATGGTGGAAGGAACAGAGCCCATCGCAGATGACCGGTTCGCCAAGGAAAAACTCTCCCCCGTCCTGACCCTCTGGTCGTATGAAGATTTCAGCGAGGGAGTGAGGATTCTCACCGAGCTCACCGATAACTGCGGTACAGGTCACTCCTGCGGCATTCATACCTTCAAAGATGAGTACATAGACCATCTTGGTGAGCACATGAACTCCAGCCGTATCATGATCAACCAGCCGCAGGCTCCTGCCAATGGTGGCAATTTCTTCAACGGGATGCCCTCCACGGTGACCCTCGGCTGTGGTACCTGGGGCGGAAACATCACGACAGAGAATATCAACTACAGACATTTTCTCAACATCACCTGGGTCTCCCGTCCTTTGCCCCCCGTCAAGCCCACCGATGAGGAGATGTTCGGTGAGTATCTGAAGAAAATCGGAGGAAAGTGAGCGTATGAGACTATTTGAATATCAGGCGAAGGAGATCTTCCGGGAGGAGGGAATCGTTACCCCTGAAGGGATCCTTACAAGCAGTGCAGAGGAAACTGCAGCGGCAGCTGATGCTCTCGGCTATCCCTGTGTGCTCAAGTCCCAGGTCCTGATGGGGGGGCGGGGTAAAAAGGGGCTCATACCTTTCATACAGGAGAGGAAGAAGGCGCTGAGTGAAGCAAGCAGGCTGTTCGAAGGACAGTGGGCGGTGCCGAGGATCCTTGTGGAAGAGGCCGTGGACATAGAGCGAGAGCTCTATCTGTCGATCTCTGTTGACCCTGAACGGGCAAAAGGGATCATCCTCGTCAGTGCTCAGGGAGGAGTGGAGATCGAAAGTCTCGCTCAGGATGATGCTTCAAAGATCCACACGGAATACTTCTCTCTCACCTCGGGTCTGCAGAGCTTTCAGATCACAGACCTTTCCTACCGTATCACAATAGACGCGCAGCTCGTGAAACAGTTCCGCTCTATCGTGAAGGCCCTGTATGTGATCTTCACCCGCTATGATGCCGAACTTGTTGAGATCAACCCGTTGTTCATTACGAAACAGGGTGCTCTGGTGGCGGGAGATGGTAAGCTCATGATCGATGAAAACTCGATGGAGCGGCAGAAGCGGTTCGTGCGGACCCGTGAGTTCTACGAGAGCGACATGGAATTCGAAGCGGCTCAGGCAGGTATCCCATACCTCCAGTTCGACGGGGATATCTCTCTGATGTGTGCGGGAGCCGGACTCACCACCACCGTCTATGACCTGATCAACTACGAAGGCGGACGCGTGGCCAACTATCTCGAGTTCGGAGGGCCCAACTACCGCAAGGCCTATGAGGCGATGGAACTCTGTCTCAGAAACGATTCCAAAGTGATCCTTATAGTCACCTTCGGTACGATAGCCCGTGCAGATATCATGGCTCAGGGAATCGTGGACGCAGCGAAGGCCCTGAAGCCCGATCGTCCGATCGTGACCTGTATCCGTGGCACCGGGGAAGCTGAAGCGGTGAAGATCCTCCGCGAAGCCGGCCTGGAACCCCTTTTTGATACCGAAGAAGCGGTGAAGGCGGCCGTGAGACTTTCGAAGGAGATTGGTTGATGAGTATATTCGTGGATCGCGATACCCGTGTTCTTGTGCAGGGTATCACCGGTAATGAAGGAAGCTTCTGGACGAAGCACATGATAGATCTGGGAACAAATGTGGTTGGCGGGGTCACTCCCGGCAAGGAAGGTCAGCGTGTTGAAGACAGACCTGTCTATCACTCGGTGCGCAGGGCAGTGAAGGAGCACAAGGTTGATGCAGCAATGCTCTTCGTCCCTCCCCGCTTCACGATGGATGCTGTCCTTGAGGCCCTTGAGAGTGGTATCAGGAAGGTTGTCACAATCGCTGACGGCATTCCCCTGCATGAGATGGTGAAGATCAGGGAGGCATCGCAGTACCATCAGGCGATGGTTGTCGGAGGGAACACTTCAGGAATCATTACACCGGGCAGGGCGATGCTGGGCATGTTCCCACACTGGATCGAGCGGGTCTACAAGAGCGGCTCGATAGGTGTCATGACGCGTAGCGGCTCTCTGACCAATGAAGTGACTGCCATGGTGGTCGCATCAGGTTTCGGTGTCAGCACTCTGGTCGGGGTCGGAGGGGATCCTGTACCGGGAACACGGTTTGCTGAACTTCTTCCTTTGTATCAGGAGGATGAACAGACCGAAGCCGTGGTCATTATCGGAGAGCTCGGGGGAACCATGGAGGAAGAGGTTGCTGATATGATGTCCTCAAAAGCCTTCACGAAGCCACTTGTGGCTTTCCTCGGTGGACGAACAGCACCCGAAGGAAAGCGTATGGGTCATGCAGGAGCGATCATCTCTGGAGGAAAGGGTTCGGTGCAATCCAAGATCGAGGCACTTGAAGCAGCCGGAGGTATGGTGGCCAGTCGTCCCAGCGAAGTCGGACTGCTGCTCAAAGAGGTTGTGAAAGGGGGCGGAAAGTGAAAACTCACCATGTGCTGAGACAGCAGCTCATCTACTTCTTTCTCGCCCTGGCGGCAATGATCGTTGTCAAGCAGATGCCGATAGCGGACTCCGTTCGGTATGTCGGTGATGCTGAGCTTACACAGACGGCTCAGGCCGCGCTGAGTGTCCTGGTATTCGCCCTTGTTCTCTGGATGAGTGAAGCGATCCCGTTTCATATCACCGGTCTTCTCTCGGTAGTCCTTCTTGCCCTGTTCAAGGTTGACACCTATGTTACGATCGTGAAAGAGGGCTTCGGGAACAATACCGTCACCTTCTTCATCGGTGTCCTTGTCCTTTCCGCCTTCATTACGAGCAGCGGTCTGGGCAAACGTATCGGGGTGCTGATCCTCTCGAAGACGGGGAACTCGACGAGCAGGATCCTGTTCGGTTTTATGATGACCGGAACGGTCCTGTCAATGTGGATCACGAACATGGCCGTAGCTGCAATGCTGATGCCTCTTGCCGTTGCAATACTCGAAGAGGAGGGCGTCGAAAAGCTGAAGAGCAATTTCGGCAAGGCACTTCTCATCGCCTGTGCCTGGGGTTCCATCATCGGCGGTATCGCAACCCCCTCCGGGGCAGGGCCGAACGCCCTTGCGATCGGATTCCTGCGGGAGATGGCCGGCATCGATGTATCCTTCGCCCAGTGGATGCTCTACGGAGTGCCTGCGGCACTGCTGATGGCTCCGGTCGGCTGGGTTATCCTGCTGCTTTTTTTCAAACCAGAGATGACGCATCTCAAGAAGAGTAAGGAAGAGCTCAAGGCAGAGCTCGATACCCTGCCGGCTATGAACAGAGAAGAGATTGTGACAATGATCCTCTTCCTTTTCACTGTCCTTCTCTGGCTTTCCACACCGCTATTGAAGACCTGGCTGGGCATTGCCATACCGATCTCGATGCCGGTACTGTTTACCAGCTGCCTGTTCTTCCTTCCGGGTGTGAGCGGGATTCACTGGCGAGATATCGAGTCTCAGGTGTCCTGGAGCGGTATCATCCTTATCGTCAGCGGGATTTCCGTGGGGATGATGCTCTACACCACCGGAGCCGCGCGCTGGCTCTCGGTAGTTCTCCTGTCGGGAATCGGGTCGCTTCCCGGCTTCCTGATGGTGTTCGTGATCGTATTCATCATCTCGATGCTGAAGATCATCTTCTCAAGTAACACAGTCACTGCGACTATCATTATCCCGATCATGATTGAACTCGCCGTGGCACTCGGTCTTCCGGTGATGTCGGTCGCGCTTCCGGCAAGTCTTGTCGCCTCTCTCGCATTCATCCTTGTCACCAGCTCTCCGACCAATGTCATTCCCTATTCAGCAGGGTACTTCTCGATCAAGGACTTTGCCAAAGGGGGACTGGTCATGACCGTGTTCGGCTCATTGATCCTGAGTTCTGTCGTGTATCTCATCGGTCAGTTCACCGGCATCTACTAGAACCTCCTTTTGATACAGTAGAGGGGGCAGTCATCGCTGACTGCCCCCTCTACTCGTGGTAAGGAATAGTGTCTTAGAGAGTCTTCACTTCCAGGTTGACTCCTTTCGTCCTCACTGCAGCGCCGTTTTTTGCGGCAGGGCCCTCTGCATGGGCAAGCATCCATTTGTTGTTCCTGAACAATGTCCCTTCAGGTTCACCGGTGAGCGGTTCATTCGTTCCCTTCGGGAGGATGATCAGGGCATTGAAGGGGGTGGATGAGACTCTGCAGGGGGCAAGGTGGAGTGTGGTGGAGTAGATGACGAGGGAACTTCCCTTTTCGACGTAGAAGAGCTCTGTAAGGGCCGAGTCCCAGGTACCGTCTTCCGCTATATCCTGGATTCTGCCAAGCATCAGGACAATGTCTGTGGCTGCGACGATCATCTCGTTGCTGCTGTGGTATTCCATGCCGTTCAGTCGGGTGTTCGTTCCATAACAGCAGCCTATCTCGATGGGTAGCTGACCGAATACCTTGTGCTCGATACTCTTCCTGACATCAAGAGCCTCGAGTGCCGCACTTGATGGAGTGTATCGGGTTGCCTCCTTCTCTACAAAGAGACGTAAGGAGAACGCTTCGAGTTCCCGTGTGTCGATGTCATCCACTCTGTAGCCGTAGGTCCTGAAGGCGGGGTCTGTGATGTTCCTGATGGTAAGCTCAGGGTTCAGCTTCTGCAGTTCTGTATACATGGTATGTCTCCTTGTAAGGCATGGGGAAAGGCGATGGGTGGGAGACCCATCGCTCGTACTGTTCCTCTGAAACGACGGTGAGGGTGTGTGAGTCAGCTGCTACTCGATGACCTGCCAGCCCTTTATCTTGGCAAGGATCCTGAAGGGTTTCAGAAAATTCCCGTAGACTACCGATGCGTGGTGGGCGATTCCGTTGTCTGTCACGATACTCAGCATCTCATCAACGGGTTTGGTGAATCGTGCCTTCATGTAGGTACCGCGCAGTTCCTTCTCCATGGGGATGACAGAACCGGAGGCGAGGAACACACGGTAATCGGTACGGTCGGAGTCGAGTCGGAGGACGGAGAAGTCTCCGTTCTTGAGGACGAAGTCGGCTGTCACCCCCTTGCCGCCGGCAAAGTAGGTTGACAGAGAGCGGGTGCATACCCCGTCCCAGAGGTTGCAGGGTGCGACACCGCAGTGCCACAGGAGTGCAGTGTCCTGTTCAAGGTCTACCTGAGAGAAATCGAACAGGTAGGGAGTCTCTCCCCCGACAGCCCTGTGGGCGATCATGCTGATGGCTCCTTCGACATCCCCCTCACAGCTGAGGATATTGTGCTCGCTCTGGAGGATCGACATGGCCGCGCAGGGAGAGATGCCGAACTCTGATGCGAATTCAGGCCAGCAGCGAACAGCGAGGGCACTCAGGGCGTTGTCTGCCATGAACCGTCCGAGTTTCGCTGTCAGTTCAGCGACCTTGGCGATCTGGAACTCATTGAGTTCGCTCACGTCGAACAGCTCGAGCACCTGTGCTCTTCTGCGTTCGATCTCCTCATTTTCCACCTGATAGTTCCACACGTCACTCAGTTCATAGTGATTGATCAAAATGCCCATCTCACTGTAGAGGTTCAGATCGTAGACACCGAGGTTGAAGAAGCCCTTGGCACGGTAGCCGATGACTCCCAGGTTCATCCTGTCCAGTGCGGCTGCGATTCTCACAGCATCGACCCAGTCGGTATCGATGGCGGGACCCACCGTTACGTGATAGGTCTTCACACCGCTCTTGAAGAGATTGGAGGAGTTGAGGTTCACACCGCACACGCTGTTGAGACGGATCTTCCCACCGTTGTAGGGAAGTTCGGGAAGGCCCCACAGGAGGATCGGTTTGTGCAGGACCTTGTCAAGTTCAAGGACAAGGTGTCCCAGGTGGAAG
>JAFGUP010000234.1 GCA_016938475.1 Sphaerochaetaceae bacterium | reverse complement strand
TTTTCAAATATTTTTTCTAATTATTATATTATATAGTGTTATATGAAAAACTTTTTTCAACAACTCAGGAAAACCGTGCGAAAAAGCGTACAAAGAGATGCAATTCAGGAAGACTGATACAGGTGAGAATAGATGGTATGAGTGAGGAAAAAATCTCTTCTCACTGTCAAAACAGACGGACCTGTGGTACAGTGTGCTATGGCCCAAACACCCTCCTTCCTGTTCTATGATCTCGAAACGTTCGGTCTTGACCCCCGGTATGATCGGGTTGCTCAGTTTGCTGCCATACGGACCGATATGCAATGCAACCTCATAGATGAACCGGTTGTTCTGTACTGCCGTCTCAGTGATGATTATCTTCCGGATCCTCTTGCGATCCTGGTGACCCATATAACCCCGGATGAAGTTCAGGAGAAGGGGCTGAACGAACGCACTTTCTTCAAAGAGATTGAAAAACACTTCAGTGTACCGGGAACATGCGTTCTGGGTTACAACAATCTCAGGTTTGACGATGAGTTCATCCGTTTCGGTTTCTTCAGAAATTTCATCAATCCCTACGCGAGGGAGTATGCCAATGGAAACAGCAGGTTCGATATACTCGACCTCGTGAGAAGCACCCATGACTTCCGCCCCCAGGGAATCAACTGGCCCATCAACCCCTCCTCGGGGTATCCTTCGTTCAAGCTCACCAGCCTCACTGAAGCAAACAACATCCCGCATCAGGATGCCCATGACGCACTCAGTGATGTGAAGGCAACGATCTCACTCACGCGCCTGATACAGGAAAAACAACCAAAACTCTTCAATTACTTCTTGCAGATGAGAAGCAAACAGTATGTCAGATCCCTTCTGCCAACACCCCTTGGTTCTCCCCTTGCACTCACCAGTCGCGAGTTCATCAGTGCCGATGGATCTACACGGATCATCACGCCGATTACGGCTCTGACAAATCAGCCGAATACAGTCATCGCCTTCGATTTAAGCGTTGACCCCGGTGAACTGATCGAGAACATTGCAACACACGACAGCCTGTTCAGGGCTATGAGTCATCGTGATGAGATTCAGCGGGCTATACAGGAAATCAGACAGGCTCAGGGGGGAACGCTTAGACCGGAAGAAGCTCTGAAGACGGCCCGGGAGGCACTGTCCCATGCCCTTGAAGCGATTGACTCGATTCCCGACAAACTCGTTCAGTCCCCGGCATTACTGCATTCAAAGGGTGTACTGCGTATCTCTGTGAACAAAACCCCCTTCCTTTCTCCTCTTTCGCTTCTTACAAGTGACCGTCAGATACCCCGACGTCTCAATATCGATGTAGAACAGTCACTCAGACACTATGAAATGCTCAAAGAGTGTGAAAACCTGACACTTCATCTTCTGAGGGCAGGGAACAACCAGAGTTTCACCTCGATCGATGATGTGGACCAGTCTCTGTACAGCGGCCCTTTCCTGAGCGACAAGGATCAGGAACGATCGCAGCTGATCGGTGAGATGAGCCCTGAGGAGCTCCTTACCAGAGACTTCCCCTTTGATGATGCACGGCTTCACGAACTCCTGTGGCGCTACATCAGAAGAAATCACAGTGACCTCCTCGATGCTAAGGAGTCCCAGAAGTGGCACGAATTCTGTGCTCAGAGAATCATGAATCCGGTGGGGCGCCATGCGATCGATACTTCGTTCTTTACACGCAAGATCGATGAGCATCTTGCAGCTCCTGAAGCTGATGAAGAAGACAAGAAAGTACTTATATCTCTCAGAGAATACGGAATGAGATTGTTTAAGAGAATAGGACTGAATGAGATGTAAAAGGGGACTGTATGAAACAGAAGGAGCATATCGGACTGGTGACGATGGCATCCTACGGGATGGGCAAATATCTTGCAGAGTTCCTCACCGGGGCCTTCGGTGCAGTGGTATATAAGTTTTACGAGACTGAAATCGGTCTTGCCCCTCTGTATGCAGCGATAGCGACTATCATCTATTCTGTGTGGAACGCAGTGAACGACCCCCTGATCGGCTACTTCACAAACAAGGGAGCACCATTTTCTGCCCGCCTTGGCAGGCGCTTTCCATGGATCCTGCTCGGTCTGATCATCACCGCAATTACCTTCATTCTGATTTTCTTTGTCCCTCAATCACTTATCGATGAAGTCAGAACTCGGCCTCTGCCTGTGTTCCTATGGATGGTCATCACCATCTGCATCTTCGATACATCCTACTCGCTGTGGGAGCTTAACTATCAATCGATCTTTCCTGATAAGTTCCGCACACAGGAAGTGCGGGCAAAATCGGCTGGAATCAGTACCGCCGTGGGAGTTCTCGGTATCGCCAGTGGGTTCATCATCCCCCCCCTCTTTTTCAGCTACGGAGTCATTGACAGCTACAGGACCTCTGCCCTTGTCGTCGGAGCCATCACACTTTTCGGTATCCTTCTACTAGTTCAGGGGATACGGGAGAATGAAGGAATGATCGAGCGCTTCAAAGCTCACAAGGAAGAACATACGGTGGCTGCAGGAGGGTTCATCACACTCTTGAAGAAATCTCTCAGACATCGTGACCTCACCGCCTTTCTCATCCTCCTGTTCCTCTATCAGTCAGCTACGATGTGTATGACAAGCAGTATCCACTACGTAGCCGACTATATCCTTGAAGTGGACAGCAGCGGTACGACGATGATCTTTGCCGGCATGCTCATCGGTACGCTCGCCTCTATTCCCATCTGGCTCACCTTCTCGAAGAAAGGTCTCAACAACCAGAGCATGCTCTCCATCACAGCGGTGGTCATGGCTATGTTCGCCTTCCCGATGACGTTCATCACCACAATCAACGGGTTCACGATTGCGATGACCCTGTGGGGCATCGGATTCGGCGGTTTCTGGACCTTCATGGGACCGGCGATGGCCGATATCGTTGATGAGATCGTTGTCCTGGAGGGACGGCGGGATGATGGCGTCCTGATGGGTATCAGAGCTTTCTTCATGCGCTTCTCATATGCCACTCAGGCACTGGTCTTCTACCTTGTCCATGAGGCCACCGGTTTCGATCCATCCAATGTCACACCTTTGGCTAAAATGGGTATCAGTCTTCACATGGCAGCGGTTCCCTCCTTCTTTCTCCTCCTCGGAGCACTGATCTTTTCCCACATGAACACCCTCGATGAGAAGAGGATCGCCGAGAACAAGGAGAAACTGGCCACTCTGGACATCTGAAGGTATTCATCGGTATACTGAGCTTCACTGGTGAAGGTGAACAAGGAGTCCCTATGATCGAAGTACTTGAACCCTACAAGAGACAGCTTGAACGGGTCGATGAGAAGCTTTCCGACCCCGCTATCATGAGCGATATCTCACAATATAAGGATCTCATGCGAGAGAGATCCCATCTCGAACCCATTGTTAATGCCTATAATGAGATGGAGAGTCTTTCACAACAGATACATGATGCCGAACAGATGCTGGAGGAGGAAAGCGACAGCGAACTCATAGCCCTCACACGGGAAGAACTGAGAGATCTCAGAGAACAGAAAGAGACGCTCGAACAGAAAAGCAGGATACTGCTCGTTCCTCCCGATCCTCTGGAAGGGAAGAACATCATCATGGAAATCCGCGCCGGCACCGGTGGTGATGAGGCGGCTCTGTTTGCTGCAGATTTGTTCAGGATGTATTCACACTATGCGGAGCAGCACCGTTGGAAAGTTGAGATCATCAGTGCGAATGAGACCGGCATCGGTGGTTTCAAGGAGATCATCTACAGCATCTCCGGAACCGATGTATACGGAAACATGAAATACGAAAGCGGTGTACACCGGGTCCAAAGAGTACCGGAAACTGAAAGCGGAGGGAGAATCCACACCTCGGCCGTCACTGTCGCTGTCCTTCCGGAGGCAGAGGAAACAGATATTGAGATAAAACAGGAAGAACTCAAGGTCGATGTGATGAGAGCTGGAGGTCCGGGAGGACAGTCGGTCAATACCACCGACTCTGCCGTTCGTCTTACCCACCTGCCGACCGGTCTGGTCGTCATCTGTCAGGATGAGAAATCACAGATCAAGAACAAGGCGAAAGCCCTGCGTGTCCTTCGTTCCCGCCTCTATGACCTTGAAGAAGAGAGGAAGGCAAAAGAGCGCAGTGACAACAGGAAAAGTCAGGTAGGTACAGGAGACCGCTCGGAACGTATCAGGACCTACAACTTCCCTCAGAACCGGATAACCGACCATCGAATCAACCTGACACTGTACAAACTGGAACTGGCACTTGCCGGTGATATCAGTGAAATCATTGAACAGCTGAAGATCTCTGAAGCGGAACAGGCTCTTCAGGATCTCAATATATGACCGTAGAGGAGGCTCTCAGATGGGCTACCAGTGAGATTCATGCTTCACAGGTAAGTGACACCCCTCTGCTTGATGCCTCCCTCCTTCTGTGTCATATCGTGAACCTCACCCGAGTCGAGCTCTATACGAAGAACAAGACCTCTCTCACAGTTTCTCAGGAACAGGACTACCGGAGCGCTGTTACCAGAAGAACCGCTCATTTCCCCATTGCCTATCTCACCGGAGAAAAGGAATTCTATGGACGGGATTTCACGGTACATCCTGCAGTACTCATCCCCAGAGGGGACACCGAGACAGCAGTCGAGATGACACTCGGCCTCTTGAGTAATGGGAACAGCTGTCCCAAAGTACTAGACCTCTGCTGCGGCAGCGGGTGCATCGGCATCACCATCGCACTTGAACATCCTTCAAGCAGAGTGACACTCAGTGATATCAGTGAAGAGGCTCTTTCAGTCACCCGGGAGAATGCAGCTCGGTATGATATTGACCTCGAAATTGTTCATAGCGACCTGTTCACTAACATCCGAGACCGGGATTTCACCTGCATCGTGACGAACCCGCCGTATGTCACCCCCGCATGGTACACTGAGTGTTCGCCTGAAGTGCATGAGGAACCGAGAAGCGCCATAGTCGATGAGAGTACAAGCGGATTATCGATCATAGAAAATATCATCCTGGAATCTCCTTCCTATCTACACAAAGATGGCTATCTTGTGATTGAATGTGATTACAGACAAGTCGAGGCGGTACAGGTACTCATGTCAGCTGCAGAGTTCACAGACATCACCGTCACACCTGATATGTCTGGCAGAGACCGTGTGGTCTCGGGGAGAATGATGTGTACGAGGATCTGACCAACAGATTCATACAGAAAGCTCATACCTACTCACCCCAGGAACAGGAGAGGATAGCCAAGGCTGCCCGTTTTGCCTGCAAGGCACACGAAGGTCAGAAACGACGGAGTGGAGAACCTTACATTATCCATCCCTATGCAGTCGCCGAAATCCTCATCTCCATGAACATGGACGTGGATACCGTCATCGCAGGACTGTTGCATGACACCATGGAAGATACTGACACGACCTATGAGACCCTGGCCGAAGAGTTCGGAACAACAGTTGCGGACCTGGTGGAAGGGGAAACCAAAATATCAGCCCTTAAGGCGAAAAACAAGAGTCAGCAGGAAGCAGAAACGATACGCAAGATGTTCTTCGCGATGAGCAAAGATGTCAGAGTGATCATCATAAAGCTCGCCGATAAACTCCATAACATGAAAACCCTTCAGCACCTCAATGAGAACAGAGCCAAGGAGATAGCAAACGAAACCCTCGATATCTTCGCACCACTGGCCGACCGACTTGGCATGGCTGAACTCAAAGGTGAACTGGAAGATCTTTCCCTCAAAATGCTTCGCCCTTCGACCTATCAGTATATCGAAGAATATCTTCTTTCACGAAAGAGTGAAAGAACAGCCTACCTCAACAGGATCGAGAAGGTCCTGTACAGGACCTGTGCCGAACAGGGTATCAGCACCATCCAGATTCAGTCCAGGACAAAACACTCCTACGGGGTGTATATGAAGATGAAAAAGAGGAAGATCCCGCTTGAGGATATGGGAGATATTCTCGGGGTCAGGATCATCTGCGATTCCGTCAATGAATGCTATACCCTCCTCGGCATAGTCCATAAGCTATGGCCGCCTATTGCAGGACGGTTCAAAGACTACATCGCCATGCCCAAAGCGAATAACTATCAATCGCTGCATACAACGGTCATGGCCTCGGAAGGAAAACTCCTTGAAGTGCAGATCCGTACCCGTGAGATGCACGGGACAGCAGAGTACGGTGTTGCAGCACACTGGATGTACAAATCAGTGACCGGCGTTTCGGATTCGGAGTGGATGGGTCCACAGAGTGAGCAGTTTTCCAAGATCCTTCAGCGACTGAAAAGCTGGTCGAACGAGATCGAACAGAGTGAAACGTTCCTCGAGGATATCAAGGGAGAACTTCTCAAGGATACGATCTACGTATTCACCCCTCAGGGACATATCGTTGAACTGGCAGCTCATGCGACAGCACTCGATTTCGCCTACCATATCCACACCGAGATAGGGAATCATACCACCGGAGCAAAAGCAGACGGCTCCATTATACCGTTGAGTCAACCCTTGAAGAACACACAGGTCATTGAGATCCTCACCAGCCCCAATGCCCATCCGAACGTGAACTGGCTCCGTCTTGCTCAGACAACCAATGCCCGCAAGAAGATTCGCTCCTGGCTCAATAAGAACGACGACTCGCTCATCATCGACAAGGATATCATCGCGAAGAAGAAGGTTGAGACAAAACCCGCCGTAGAAGCAGAGATTCCTGCAGATGAGATCGATTCGGATGGGATCGTACGCTCAATCGTCGACAACAGCCGAATGACCTTCAAAGTCGGCAATGAAAAAAATATCATGATCTCCCTCGCATCCTGCTGCAATCCCAGACGAGGGGATAAGATAGTCGGATATGTCTCCCGCGGGAGGGGAATCATCGTTCACCGCACCGACTGCAAGAACCTGAAGAACATGAGTGAGATAACAGAACGAAGTATAGAGGTGGAGTGGGAGACCGAGAAACCACGTCTGACCCGCCGATTCCGTGTTATATCGAAGGTCACACAGGACCTTTTTGCCGAGATAGAGGGCGCTATCCGCAAGTACAGCGGACACCTTATAGAGGGTCGGCTCGAGGATGGGGACCCGGGAAAACTGATCGGCTCCTTCACCATGGAGGTGGCCAATGAGGATGACTTCAAGAAGGTCGTCAAGAGCATCAAGGCCGTTCCCTCCATCATCAGCATCTCAGCGATCCACTAGGCACGCTCCTCCAGAACCCTCACAATCTCAGGAAGCACCTGTTTCTTCCTCGAAAGCACCCCGTCAAGCTGGTACATATGCTCTGAAGTGAGAGGATAGGAGAAAGCTCTCTCATCAGAGAGGAAATCGGTCGTGAGAAGCACGCTGTTTCCCCTCTTCACATCGGTGACAAGAAGCAGCGTCCAGTCAAGGTGATGGGCATGTTTCACCTGTTCGAGTGCCTGCAGATACCTCTGTTTGACCTCAGCCACATCAGAGAGTCTCAGGACCTCGACCTGACCGATCCCGAATGCGACATCCCCTTCCCGGTACATCTTGAAATCCCCTTCGATCACCTCTCTTGGTTCTGATTCAGAAAGCACGACCGAGTTGCTGAAGATCTCATTGGCGAAAGCCTCAAGATCATCCACTAACGCAAGGGGTGCAAGAGCCTTCACAGCATGGACATCCTGTACAGTCGTGGTAGGACTCTTAAGATTGATCGTATCGCTGATGATCCCGGTAAGGAGGAGGAACGCTGTATCCCTGCTCACCGGCACCGTCCAGCGAAGGTATTGATGGTACACGATAGTGCAGCTCGAGCCTACCGGCTCACTCGCGATGAATATCGGGCTTTTCGTCCGCTCAGCATCGAACCGATGGTGATCTATGATCTCCATCACATCCCCCTCCTCAAGCCCTGCGACACTCTGGTTCAACTCGTTATGATCAACCATAATAACCTTCGGCCTGGGTTTCTCAAGAAAACAGCGGCGTGTGACGAACCCGACGAAGGTGCCTTCGTCAAAGACCGGAAGGCCACGGAACGGACTGTTGACGAGTATCTTTTTCGCATCATCGAAGAGGGTATCGCGGTCTACACGGGGAGGGGTCTCACTGACAAGGTCAGCCACCGGAAGGGAGAGCCTCAAGAGACGGATCGTTTCCGCCGTATCATGATCACTCTGATAGACCACTCCCTCGAAGGAAGAGAAGTCGACGTCTACCGTCTCACCCTGTGTGATACCGGTGAGAATGATAGCAGGGAACTGCTGCTGAACAGCATACTGTATATGCTCACTTCTGTTACCAACCACCAGAAGTGGAAGATCTGGAAGCATATCCTTCAGCCGGTCACGGTATACCTCAAACTCCATCGCTCCGGTCATGATATAGGCGTTGAATGCAGCAATAGGAGAGCCCTGCAGGAGTCTGCCCTGAATAACCTGTGAGAAGTTTGCAACATGGAAATGGTACTGAGGCCGTCTTTTAGAGTTCTCCTTGAGAAAATACATCGTGATCTCATCAAGGGAGAGAAGTCCATGATAGGTATTCCCGTCAAGAAGAGGAACTACAGAAGCGTGGTTCTTTCTAAGGTATCTGATCAGGGAATAGACAGGGTCTTCCGGGTTCAGAGCCCAGTAATCTCGCTGCATGACCTGGTGAACCCTCGGTTTCACATCCTTGAGAAATACCGGGGCGGTGACACCGGCATGCTCGAACTGCCTCTTGGTTCCCTCGTTCAGATGCCCCAGACGGATGGGTATATAGGTATTGGATTCATCGACGATACTTTTCAAAGCTGCATAGCAGTGTGCAGCGCACACGCTGTCAGCATCAGGGTTTCTATGCCCGGTAACATATACAGTAGCCATGAGGTTCTCCTTGTCCCCTACTGTATCATATTTTCTGCTGCTCCTGATCTCATTCAGATGACAAAAATCCGAAGAAGCAGGAAAAAAACAAACTCCACCAGAACTACAAAGGAGGGCATGATACTGCGCGGCTTGATCCTCATTAGCTGAAAGGCTGCACTGAATACGAGGCTAATTGCAAACCAGGCGGCATAGTTCTGCAGCGGGATCGTATTCCCCTGCCACTTCCAGTAATCATAGGAAATGGCAACCGGTTCAAGGACCCAGTCGAACACGACGGTCGAGAATGCCACAAGCAGGATCACAGCGATCCGGGAGGGAAACCACCGCTGATACAGGATATTGAACCCGAAGATGATCAGGGTCCAGTTCAGCCCGATGAGCAGAGGGACACCGAAAAGGGAGAACCCCAGAGTCGGACCATACCGGTAGGAACCGAAGACATCTCCAGTGGCAACCCCGACGGCTTCGAGGGTGAATGTGATCAGAAAAGTGCTCAGGGCCCACAGAAGCAGCTGCCCGGAAAGGTTCCTCAACTCAGCATAGAAGCCGATAATGGTCGTTATCAGGATCGTGTAGGGTGTGATGATCAACATATACGGAAGTGTGAACTCCAGTGCATGCCAGAGCACTCCCATAGCATAGAAAATGGGTAGAAGAATGAATATCAGATGTTTTTTCACTTCGAAAGTCTGTAACATGATGCTGCAACTCCTATGGTACGGGCAAGACCTTTTCTGAGGATCCTTCTCTTGGAGGGTTTCACCTTCCGTTCGAATACGATGAACGGGTCACGGTAGATCACACTGCTTGTCCAGCAGTACATGTCGGCGGCAGTCATGATCGGTATCCTGAGTCTTCTCGGTATCCAGGCATACCCCTTTTCCGCCTCCTTCTGCCACTTGTGGTACCGGGAAATCTCACGACGCATGAACACTTTGAACGCCTCAGGCTGCTTGTATGCCTCCTGTCTGGACAGCGAAGTGAGCGGAGTATCCACCAGAGGGATATAACGCCTTTTCAACCCGTTATCCTCATCAATATCGCGGATGAAGTTGATATACTGCATCGCCCTACCCAGCATCTTTGCGGCCTGATACGAGCTCTCATCGAGGTCCATGATCCTGGCCATGAACAGACCGATAACCTCCGCTGAACCGTAGATGTACCTGAGAGTATCATCCAGGCTGCTGCAGATCTCATCACCTGTGTCGTACTCCATCGAATACAGGAAAGCATCGACCCATGCAGGGTCGAAACCTTTACGGTGCATAAGGTCTATGAACAGATCTATGACAGAATCGCCAGACGCAGTGTTCCTATCCAGAGCATCGTGGTATCGCTGTTTGAATTCAAGGAACGCTTCCAGAGACCCGCCCTCTGTGTCGACGAGATTATCAGCAACACGCACAAAGGCGTAGAGGATATAGACATCCCGTTTGACAGCCTTAGGAAAGAAGAAGGAGGAGAAGTAATAAGTCTTGCTCCCCTTCCTGAATATTGTATCGTGTAGTTTACTCGCCATAGAGATCCTGTATCTTCTGAGCAACGATCTGAGAGGCGATGAGTACCATCGGTACACCGACACCCGGATGAGTATACTGACCGGCATAGAAGAGGTTCTCCACCTTCTTCGACTGGTTCGAAGGCCGGAAGATCGCTGTCTGCATCAGATTGTGGGACAGCCCCAGAGCCGTTCCCTTGAATGCGTTATAGTCCTGAATGAAATCCCGCTGGGTATAGACCCTCCGGACGGCGACGTCTTTGGTGAGGTCTTCACCGGTGATCTCCTTGACGTGGGAAAGCACATGGGTGAGATAGGACTCGCGGGTCTCATCATCATCGGTCATGCCCGGAGCTGTGGGAACGAGGAGGAAGACATTCTCAGACCCTTCGGGGGCACTCGAGGGGTCGGTCTTGCTGATACAGCTCAGGTAGAAACACGGCTTCTCGGGCCATGCCGGAGTGTCGAATATCGTAGAGAAATGATCATTCCAGTCAGGAGCGAAATAGAGATTGTGATGCTCCAGGTTCTTCAGCTTGCGGTTCATCCCGAGATAGACTATGAACATCGAGGGAGCGACGACCCGTTTCTCCCAGTACCTCTCAGAATAGGAAGCCTGAGAAGAATCGATAAGGCTTCTCTCGGTGTGATGGTAGTCGGCACAGGAGACGACGATATCCGCAGGGTAGCTCTCACTATTTGTCTCGACCGAAACAGCCCGGCCTTTTTCGGTGACAATCTTCGTCACTTCCTCACCGGTTACGATCTTCACTCCCATCTCCCCGGCGAGTCTGGCCATCCCCTTGGCAACACCAGCCATTCCCTCTTCAGGAAAGAACACTCCGAGACGAAGATCCACATGACTCATGATCGAGTAGATCGCGGGAGCCTTGACTGGGTGAGTGCCGAGGAAAACCATCGCATATTCGAGAATCTGTTTCGCTCTCCTATCGGTGAAATACCCACTGACGAAGTCGTCAAGCTTCTTGAAGATCCCGAGTCGCAGCCCTTCGGTCATGATCTTTTTATTGAAGAACTGACCGAGATGTTTGTAGTCCTTGTAGAGGAATTCATTCATTGCAACCTGATATTTATAGGTGGCACTGT
>JAFGUP010000233.1 GCA_016938475.1 Sphaerochaetaceae bacterium | reverse complement strand
TTCTTTTCACCTCAATTGGCCAACCTCTTCATAACATGTTATAATTTGGGGAGGAATTTGGGTTACATAATTATGTAAGACCGAACATGAATATCCGCTCATGAGAGAACTCCCGGTTTTCATACAGTTTTCCCGGTTGACTGGAAAAGTTCCTGATCTCACCAGAGTATGTCTTACACCTCGTTTCAGAGTTCTGCCAAGGAAGACAGTTTCTCAATGTAGCGCCGGTGAGCCGCTTCGAACAGCTCCTTCAGACGAGGCATCCTGCGCTGCAGCAGTGATGTACGATCAGGGTCTATCCTGTCTTCATAGACACTCCTGAATATATGCCTGAAACCTCTCAGTTCATCAGCACATGAAGCAAGCTCACGATCCATGAATCCGGGTCGGATACCGGGAAGGTCAAGCTGCATTGCATCGATGAGATGTCTGTGCCATGCCTCTGAGGGCAGATGATTCTCGAAAGTCTTCGAGATTCGCAGGAAATAATTCTCCATGGTCGTATAGATCGTGTGAAGCGTATACCCGAGCGCCGCCCAGTCAAGTTCGTCATCAGATCCCTGCTCGATTCTCTGCCATGCTCTCGCATTTAGTGCAAGGTTTTCCTCAAAGGACCTGTATTCTTGTTCAAGTTGAGCAATCAGCACTATCGTACGCTCAGGATCAAGCCTCATATAGCACCCTCCCGTAGGCATCAATTTCATCCCTCATGAACTGAGGAACATTTCGATAGTCGACCAGGTCGACTTTGAACGTGCTATCCAGAGCGATGGAGACGCAGGCGTACAACTCCCTCCCCTCAAAGGAAAGGTCGATATCAAAATCAGGATTTCGAGGAACCCCTTTCGCAAGCGAGCCGAAGAGCACCACACGCTCAAGAGAGGGATCGCGGAGGCGGAATTCGCCGACCAGCCGCTCCGCTTCCTGGAGAGCCTCCTCCACACGAAGGTTCAGGGCGAGAACTGCACGTTCCTCCTTCCTGTTCCGGGATTCTTCCAATGCCTTCAGCAGAGCTTCAGATATCATAGCCTCATGATACAACACTCATTGAAGTGTGTCACCTCCTGTATCCTTCCTGGTTCCTGACAGAGATACCTGAGAGGCTTCATCTTTCCAAAAAGAAGCATACAATCTGGTAATGAGCCCCGTTCAGTACAACCTCCCCGGTTTTAAGAGGTGTATGTAAGAGACTTTTCCAACTTCTGAGAGTCGGCCTCAGGTTGTTCATTCCCCGGCGAGAGAACAGGTCCTCACCGAGAGGGGTTATTACATAATCGGGTACGATGAGTACGGATCGATTGATTGCCCCGAGATTCGGCCCTATGTCTGCGAGTATACTATCAGCCTGAATCTTATCCGCTGCCAACCTCTTACCTGTAGAGCTCTGTTCAGCCCCGGGTTCTCATAATCAGTGGCATTGGCACTATTTGATGATCAGCTATACTTTTTGTGCAATATACCTGTGATAGGTAGCGTTGAAATCCGGATAATCGGTATAGTCATCATACAGAACGTTCCATGGACACTGTTCATCCAGAATCTTTTTCAGGTATTTCTCACGGCGGGCTCCGGCAATCATGAAGTTGACGAGAATCCCGCCGGATCCGAGCTTGTCTGCAACTTTCCTCACCAGCGCGGTTTCAACAGGAATGTCCTTTCTGTTGAAATGCAGCATTGAATCCAGAAGAATGATGTCATAATCCCCCTGCATGTCCCAGGAATGGATATCAGCATGCAGGACCATAACATCCAGCTCTTCAGATCGTGCAAGAGCACTCAACTGGTCCAGTCCGACCTGAGATATATCAATTCCCGTCACAGTGAATCCCTGTCGAGCACTGTGCAGAGTACGTGCACTGTGCAGAGAATCTCTCCCCTGTCCACAGCCGAGGTCCAGCACGTGCCCTTTATGCGGATACGTGTCGAAAAAGTCCCGCAAGCCGGGATAGGGATCACCGAAATAGTTCTCATCCTGATAATAGATATCATACGGTACAGGTGCCATACCCAAAACATAGTATCCTTTTAGTCGTATGGGAAGGATTCCCTTTTATTGATACACGTTTTTTTCCCTCAGATATCATATTCGTTCTCAGAGGGAGAGATCGTCTTCAGTGAATGATGAAACGGTGAGTCTCTACCCGTCGTATAGACTCAAGGTAGTTAGCAATAAGCTGTTTGCTCCCTTCGACATCAAAACTGTCAAGAAAGGAGAGCTGGAAGGAAAAGGATTCGAGAAGTATCACAAGGTGTTGTGTGACCTTGCTGATATCACATTCAACTATCTGCTTCTTGTTGATGCCGAGTCTCAACAGTCGTTTGAACAGGATGTGGAGTTTTGCCGTACGTCTCAGGATGATATCGGAAAAATCAAGACCCTCCTTCTTCAGCTGGATCATCACATCCATGAGAGAGATCAGTTCCCCGCGATGCCTGCCGGCGGTATCGATGATATCGCTGCAGATATTCTGGATTCGTAGCAGGATGGGGTCTTCAGTGTTCCATGCGTACTGCACGTACTTAGTGAACATCCGTCCGGTCACCAGCTTCACGGCGTAGTGGTAGATATCTTCCTTGTCCTTGAAATATTGATAGATCGTCGGACGCGACACCCCGCATTCCTGCGCTATGACAGACAGATTGGTGTCCTTGTACCCCTCCCGGGCAAACACGGCAAGAGCAGTGTGAAGGATTTTCTCTTTTCTTTTCTGGTGGTCTATTTTTTTCGGCATCCCGCTCTCTTCAGCTTACGCAATGTATGTTGTATACTACAACATAGCATAATCTGTTAAAAAAAACTATAAGAAGATACAAGGACACCCCCTATGGTCATAGTTACAGCCATCTTCTCCATCCTTCTCCTTACTCTCGCACTTCTCATCATACGGACACTGCGCATCAGAACTTACAGGAGAACGCAGGATATCAGCAGGACTGAGAAAGCCACAGAAGTCATCAAAGAGGCTCCGGGGCATTTGAGCGAGGCTGTCAGGTTCGCGAGTGTGGCAGGAGAGGATGCACCGTTTCAGGGACTGCTGCACTATCTACAGGAGACATATCCTCTCGTTCACACACAGGCTCTCGAGATACCGAGGAAGACCTATGCTCGAGTATTCCGTATCGAAGGATCAGATACTTCCCTTCTACCGGCTCTACTGTGTGCACACCTGGATGTTGTTCCTGCAAGCGAGGAGGGGTGGGAGCATCCTCCCTTCTCAGGTGCAATCGAAGGTGACTACATCTGGGGACGAGGATCGTTTGATGACAAGAGTTCAGTGATAGCCATCCTGGAGACCTTCGAGCGCATCCTCAGGGCGAGACACCAGAGACGACGTACCTGGTACATCGCGCTGGGCAGTGATGAAGAAGTGCGAGGAAAAGACGGGGGTGCTTTCATCTCTTCCTGGTTCCTGGAACAGAAGATCCGTTTCGCTTTCGTTCTCGATGAAGGCGGAGCAGTCGCTCAGGGGTTCATACCTCAGGTGAGACATGACATCGCAGTGATCGGCCTCAGTGAAAAAGCCTCCATGACAGCAAAGCTCTCTGTGGAAGCTGCAGGCGGGCACTCTTCCACCCCCTCACAACCCACATCGGTGGGTATTCTGGCTCGGGCAATCGCACGTATCGAACAGAAACGATTGAAGGGCAACATCACCTACCCGGTGAAAAAGATGCTCGAAGCACTTGCTATACACTCATCCTTCCCGTTCGCCCTGATCGTGGGAAATCCCTGGCTGTTCCGGCCCCTGATCATATCGGTCTTCAGCTCATCACCCACCATGAACGCACTTGTGCGATCTACAGCGACAGTTACGATGGTACAGGGAGCCCAGGCATCCAATATCGTCCCCTCACGCGCAACTGCAGTGGTAAACATCCGTGCCCTGCCGGGTGAGAGCACCCGGCACATAGAACACTCCCTGAGAAAAATCATCGCCGATGAGAGAGTAAAGATCGAGATGATCCACACTGGTACTGCCAGCAGAGTCTCTCCGGCCGAAGGTGAAGCATTTGAACACATTGCCCGCACGATCGAGACAGTATTCCCCTCAGCTGTGCCCGTTCCCTACCTCATGAGCGGAGCAAGCGATGCCCTGCACTATGAGAAGGTGTCAGACTACGTTTACCGGTTCACTCCGGCCGTGATGAACAAGGGCGAACTCGACAGGATGCACTCAGAAAATGAGAGATTCTCGATTGAGAACCTTCACAGAGCAATTGAATTCTACACACACCTTGTCCTCAGAGACAGTTGATGTTTTTCTGATCAACCTTCCAGAAAAACTGCAGGGATACTCAGTGCGACACACCGCCACGGAGAAGGAGTCGGGCAGCCGGAGTACAGACGTTTCTGAGAGAGAAGAGCCTTTCTGTTCGTGAATTCAGAGCGTTCTCTTCCTGGTACCGTTCAGGTTGCTTCTGTGCTATAATCGTATCAGCGAACACGGATTACTCGCATGACTTCCCCGAGGAGGAAACCATGAACACACGAGACACATCCGGACTGTATCTGTTCATGTTCCTTCTACTCCTCGCTCTACTTGCCACGGGATGTGACCTCTTCCCGTCTGGACACACCACCTTCAGTATCTATAGAACCCCGCAGAATCTTCTTTTCATCAAAGAGACTGATTTTGACTCGACAAGCGAGCAGTCGATGACCGACATGCTCTTCGCACCACCAGAGGACCTTGGAGCCAATGAGTACACACTCCAGCAGTCACTCGACGGAGGAACCTCATGGAATACCTTCCAGGATTACGGAGAGGACCTCATCACGACTGATACCATCCAGGACAACTTCAGTATCAACCTCGATGGAGACTGCCTCATCCGTCTGGCTATCACAGGCGGGCCGTATGACGGGACCTTCAGTAATGAGGTTGAGGTTATAGAAAGTACGGTAGACACCTATTTCTCTGCCTGGTCGATCTCCCAGGGAGGCGGCTATTTTGCTGTCTCGGCAGAGGAGGAAGGAACCGGTATCGACTCCTCCTTCACCGTCAAGAACAATACTCCTGATTACACGGTAGTAGATGATGCACTCACCTATCAGTGGTACCGCTTTGACCCAGATGACTTCGAAGTAATGATTCCCATTGCAGGAGCAACGGAGACCTCGTACACGACTACAGGAGCAGATTCAGGATACATCATGGTAGTCAGGGCAACAGGCGATGGGGTGCATGCAGGAGGCTACTGCCAGATCATGGAGCCCTACATCGATTAACACGAAAAGACAACGCCTTGGCACAGCGGGGTGTCCTTTCTCTTTCTTATCCCACCAGACTCCATCTCTGTTCGTGCACCTGCCTACGCAGAGAGAGTGCTGTTGGCTGATACCCTCACTTCGCGCCAGGCCTCTCTTTTCTCTTTTTCTCACCTTGATCGAAGGCAAATACGCGATACATGCGTACTTGTCTATAGAAGGTCGTACAGAGAAAGAGGGAGGATACAGGTATGGATCTACATGAAAATGCACGAAATATTGAACAGCAGATGAAAGAGAGAAAGATACGGATCGAGGAGCTTGCCTCTCGTGTCGGCATGGCAGCTCCTATCCTTGAACAGGTGATACGGGGCAGGCTCGTCCCGGGTTCCACCCTTATGAGGAAGATCTCAGAGGCTCTGAGCGAAGAAAGCAGCGATTCACAATCGGCAGGTTCTTCCCTGAGCTCCATCAGGTTCAGATCAAGAACTCTCAACAACGCTGAAAGGCTGAAACGCAGTGAGA
Organism: Sphaerochaetaceae bacterium; assembly: GCA_016938475.1. Taxonomy (GTDB): domain Bacteria; phylum Spirochaetota; class Spirochaetia; order Sphaerochaetales; family Sphaerochaetaceae; genus SABI01. The sequence continues at coordinate 1,845 of JAFGUP010000233.1, read as the reverse complement.
GAATCAGGGATGCCGCCACATGGATAGACGACTACTCCTTTCTTGAGAACTCTCTCGGGGAGAAAATTCCCTATCGCCTGGCCCACGTGGAATCACAAGCACCGGCAGAGGCAGCGAAAGCTGCCCGCCTCGCCCTCGGCCTCAGCGAAAAGACGCCCCTGCAGCGTCTCAGTGCAATTCTCGAGGAAGGAGGCATCAAAGTGAGATTAACCGACTTCGGTTTCTCAAAGACCAGCGGCTTCTCGGTGGGAGAAAGTGACGGGGGTCCCGCTGTCATCGTGAACACCGGGCCTGGTATCACAACAGAGCATCAGGTATTCACCATCGCTCATGAGTTCGGGCATCTCCTTCTTCATCGAGATTCTTATGTACCGTCAATCGAGAGTGAGCATGCAGGAGAAGAGAGGGATGCGAACGAATTTGCAGGGAACTTCCTACTACCCCGCGAACCGTTCCTTGATGCATGGTCCGCCTCAGCGGGTCTCGACTTCGTCTCGAGGGTCCTGTGGATAAAGGAGATCTTCAGCGTAAGCTATCAGACGGTACTTCAACGCCTCTATCATGTACAGGAGGGTCTCAGACTCTCAGATCTGAGGAAACGCTTTGCCATAGAGTACCGAGAACGGTACACACATGATCTGAAGAACTACTATGAGCCCTTCCCTCTCAGTCCTCTTTCGATACTCCCCGTTCGGTATCCTCTTCTCGTACGCCAGGCGTACGAGAAGGGGATCATCACGGATCTGAGGGCAAGAGAGATGCTGACGCTCTCCCCTGTTGAGATGAGTAGAAGAATCACCGTATGGAAGGATCTTCATCCGATTGATGATATCCTGAGAAAGGGCATTTCCCCATGAGAAAACAGGGCCGGGATTATCTCCCGGCCGTGTAGATTATTGGTGCGTGATCGCTTCAGAGTACATCACTGACAGTCGCGACCATAACCGCCTTGATCGTATGCATCCGGTTCTCGGCTTCATCGAAGACGACAGAGTTCTTTCCACGGAATACTGAGTCAGTCACTTCCATCTCCTTGATGCCGTACGTATCTTCCACCATCTTTGCGATAGCGGTGTTCGTGTCATGGAAAGCCGGCAGGCAGTGCTGGAACATCACATCCGGATTACCTGAGGCAGCCATCAGTTCATCATTCACCTGATAAGGAAGCAGGAGACGGATCCGTTCAGCCATCTGGTCTTCCTCACCCATCGATACCCACACGTCGGTGTAGATCACATCAGCATCCTTCACAGCTTCCCTGGGATCGATGATGTATTCGAGCTGTGCACCCGATGCATCACAATCAGTCTTCAGTTCCGCCATCAGTTCGCTGTTTGCAGGAAGCTCGGCGGGGCTGGTGATGACAAAGTGCATACCCATCTTGGCCGCCCCGATCATAAGGGCATTAGCCATGTTATTTCGACCATCCCCGACAAAGACGAACTTGATCTGGTTAAGCATCTTGCTGCTGTGCTCCCGGATGGTCATGAAGTCGGCGAGTATCTGGGTCGGGTGGTCGATATCGGTCAGTCCGTTATACACGGGGATACCGGAAAATCTGGCGAGTTCTTCTACGAGCTCCTGACTGTTTCCCCGGTACTGAAGAGCATCATAGTAGCGGCCGAGCACCTTCGCGGTATCCTCGATCGATTCCTTCTTGCCCATCTGACTGTTTGTGAGATAGGTGACTCCAGCCCCTTCATCCATGGCAGCGACCTCGAAAGCACACCGGGTCCTTGTGGACGGCTTGTCAAAGATAAGGACGATATTCTTTCCTTCAAGCAGTCTTTCACCGCTGTTCTCCCGTTTCTTCTTCTTCAGAGTATCCGACAGATCAAGGAGATA
>JAFGUP010000031.1 GCA_016938475.1 Sphaerochaetaceae bacterium | reverse complement strand
TGAGCGTCGCGGGCTGGGAGGAGAGATGGCATATCCCTACCCCATCGACCTTAACTGCCTTCCGCACTGCGATCACTTCCTTGACAACGGCTATACAAAGGAGGAGGAGAAGCTTGTTAACGAGACCCGGAAGATTCTGTCAGACAACAGCATACGTGTCACCGCCACCGCCGTAAGAGTACCCGTGAAGGGAGGGCACTCGGAGGCAGTAAACGTTGAGTTTGAGCGTGAGTTCGACCTCGACAGGGTAAGGACATTACTCTCAGAGGCACCGGGAGTCATCCTCTATGACAACCCTTCAGAGAACAAGTACCCTATGCCCGTCATCGCCCACGACCGCGATGAGGTCTTTGTGGGCCGCGTCAGGCGCGACTTCTCGCAGGAGAAGACACTGAACATGTGGGTTGTGGCTGACAACATACGTAAGGGCGCAGCAACCAATGCTGTTCAGATAGCCGAGTATATGCTTTCGTCAGGCCTGCTGTAACTGCAGGTCACACATCATTATAGAGAAAATCATTGTAGGGATACCGTGCTGCGTGTATCCGTCTCACATCGTCATAGAGCATCTTCCTGAGCTCATCAATGTTGTCACGGGTCTTCGCTGAGATGAATACCACCTTACGGTCATTTCCGCCGGCCATCCAGCTCCTGCGCAGGTCATCGAGCGAAAAGTTCTCCCTCTTCACCGGGGTGAGGTCATCTTCATCCTTCCTGGTGAATGAGAATATGTCGGTCTTGTTGAACACTATTATCGTGGGCTTGCCCAGCGACCCCAGCTCACCGAGGGTGGTATTCACCACCTCTATCTGCTCCTCAAAGCCGGGGTGTGAGATATCGACAACATGCATCAGGAGGTCTGCCTCGCGCACCTCGTCGAGTGTCGACTTGAACGACTCCACCAGGTCATGCGGCAGCTTGCGGATGAACCCTACCGTGTCGGAGAGGAGGAAGGGAAGGTTGCCTATCACCACCTTCCGTACCGTGGTATCAAGGGTGGCGAACAGCTTGTCTTCAGCAAACAGGTCGCTCTTGCTGATCCGGTTCATGAGAGTAGACTTGCCGACGTTGGTATAACCGACGAG
>JAFGUP010000232.1 GCA_016938475.1 Sphaerochaetaceae bacterium | reverse complement strand
GATTCTCCTCCCGCGGATGAAGCGCTTATTTCTTAAATACGGTCCATGAAGAGTAAGAGAGAAGCCCCTCTTCGTTCTGTTCGACGTTTCCTAGCGACTTGTTAGCAGCGTAAAGGTTCATCCCTTTACACACGAAAATCACGGGAAGATACTCTGCGTAGATCTCCTGCCATTCGTCGTAATACGATTTTCTTTCTACCGGGTCCATAGCGACCTGGCCCTTTTCAAAGAGTTCGTACACTCTCTTTTCCCAGTCAAGCATGTTTTCCATTATAGGAAGATTGGTATCGGGATCTCTCGTTGTTCTGTGCCAGTAGTAGAGCTGAGTTCCCGGCTGCCAGATCGCCTTTCTCAACTGGGGATCGGGCTGGTTCCCGAAGGCCCTTATTCCAGCTTCGAAGCTACCGGCGCCGAACATCTGGCCGGTTAGAGAGCTATCGAGTATCTGGAGGTTAACCTTTATTCCGATACTCTGCAGATCCTGGGAGTATATGTATCCGATGTCCTGGTACTCCTGCGGAGAGCTCTGCAGGGTCAGGACGAACTCGAACTTCGTCCCGTCGGGATACTCTCTGAAGCCGTCACCGTCAACATCTTTGAATCCAAGCTCGTCTAGAATTCTCGCGGCCTCTGCCAGGTTGAAGGGTCTGCGAATCTCTTCGATCTTTGGATTGTAGAAGGCCTTGTTCGAAGGAAGCACAGGAACTCCTCCAAGAACGGCCAGTCCATTGTAGACCTCATCGATGATCCTCTCTCTGTCGACGGCATATTCCATTGCCTGGCGGAACTCGGTGGTTCTGAAAACCTCTCTGAGTTTCGGGTCCTCGACATCGAAATTGAAGGCAATGTGAATCGGGCTTGGAGTGGGCTGAGTAGGCTCGGCAAGGAAGACTCTGAATGGACCGCCGGCAAGTTCCCTCTCCTTGAGGATCGGAAAGTCGTTCCCGCTAACTGCCATGTAATCGAGCTCTCCTGCCATGAACTTGGCAAGCCTCACCTGTGCATCGCTTACAACGAGGTACTCGATCTTGTCCACATAGGGAAGCTTGTTGCCATATTCATCGACCTTCCAGTAGTTTGGATTCTTTGTCATGACGACCTTCTGGTCTATTATGTATTCCGAGAGCATGAAGGGTCCGTTTGCTGGAATCTCGTTCAGAGGAGTGTTTGTGAGCCATACATCGTTGACCGAATCGGGCCTCTCCTTGTCGATCTTGCTTTCAAGGGCATGAGACGGGTAGATGTAGGCGTGCGATAGAACTGTGAAGAAGGCAGCATACGGCGCGGGCAAAATAGCCTTGACAGTGCTGTCGTCGACCTTGACCCACTCAATTGGTTTTGCTTCGATTGTGAATCTGGCTACGGAGTTTCCTCTGGCTACGGGATTCATAACGAAGTGCTCAAATGTGAAGATTACGTCATCGGCGGTCAGAGGGACGCCGTCGGACCATTTCACGTCTCTCAGGTGGAAGGTGACCTCTTTGTTGTCTTCCGATACTTCCCACGACTCTGCAAGGGCGGGCCTGATTGCCGACGTAACCGGATGAGCCTCGACGAGTCCTGT
>JAFGUP010000231.1 GCA_016938475.1 Sphaerochaetaceae bacterium | reverse complement strand
GGATTCATCTCAGCTGTGAAAAACAGACAGTTCCTATCCCTTCTGATACTTACCTTCGCTGTCGGCTTCGTCCTTTCCTCGATTGAGAAATACTGGCAGCCGCGGCTTATTGAGATAACCCGGCATGAGGACCTGGCCACTATCTTGCTCGGTATCATCTCCTTCATCGGATTCATGACGGCCCTGATTGGATCGGTCTTGAGCGGGAGCCTGATACACCGTAACCGCTCGAGGACGGGGATCTATCTTCTGTTCTCTCGCCTGCTCCTTGCCGTGAGTCTGGCAGCACTCTCATATGCACACTCTCACATTTCCTTTCTTGTGCTCTATGCGTGTGTATATCTGTTCGTGTCGATATCATCGGTTGCTTCCCGTACGATCATTAATACCGGAATTTCTTCCACTCTAAGAGCATCACTGCTCTCGACCGTATCGTTTTCCCTTCAGATAGGTGGGCTCGTTTCCTCTCTTTTCGCTTCACTGTGGCTGGCGGGAGGCGTGATGTCTATCACCTCACTGTGGGTCATCGCCTCCGGTGTGCTGATTCTCTCTCTTATTCCTTTTATTGTTCAGGAATCGAAAAGGGGTATGCATTAGAAGTGAGATACCCGTGAGATTTCCGGCACATGATTCGCCTTGACCTTCAGCTCTCATTCGATGATGATAAGAATTCAACATATTTCTAAGGGGTGTAATGATGAAACAGATAGGTATTATCGGGGCAGGTGCGATGGGAAAAGGTATCGCCGCGAACTGTCAGAAGGCCGGGTATCAGGTAACGGCGTTCAAACGGGAAATCGATGAAAGTGATGAAAAAATCGTATATCTCAGAGAGCATGGAGTGTCGATCACCTCAAATCTGCCGGAGGTTTACTCTTCGAGTGACATACTGATCACCTGCCTCTCGGACTCCCCGACGATGGAAAGTCTGATACTCGGTGAACAGGGACTTCTCAGTTCTTCATCCAATCGGGTCAAGGTTCTCATTGATTTCACCACTGCATTGCCTGAATCCACACAGAAGATAGCCGCACGGCTTCAGGAGAATGGAATATCCATGCTTGATGCTCCTATGACCAGAGGGCCGAAGCAGGCAGAGGAGGGGACCATCAACCTGGTTGTCGGTGGACCGCTGGATGTGTTCGAGACCTACAGACCACTGCTTGAGGCAGTTTCGGCTCATATCGTCTACGCAGGTCCTCAGGGTGCCGGTAACACTGTAAAACTGATGAACAATTTCATGTCTATGATGACCAGGGCTGCCGGTTCCATCACTGCCCTTCTTATCCAGAGAAAGGGAATATCGCTTGAGGCATTCCGAGATTTCATAAGCGTGAGCGGTGGCAACTCCACCGGTTTTCAGGCGGTCATGAGAAGCATCATAGAGGACGACTTCACCCTCTCTTTCGCCCTTAAGCTTGCTCATAAAGATCTAAGGTACAACAAGCTGATTTTCGGTGATTCTCCAAACGATCTCCTTGATGTCACTCTCAGGTATTTCCGTGAAGCTGAAGAAGCAGGGTATGGTGATGAGGATACCAATGCAATCTACCAGAGTCTGAAGGCTCAGATAGAATCATAGCAGTGTGAGAACCATGGAGAAAAGGGTAGCCATGGTCCCTAGCGGAGCGTGATACGGAAAAGAGGTGCGGGTCGGATGACGATTCGCCCTCTGTTTTGAGGCTTCCTCCCACATGTTATGCCGGTAAGGCTGCGAACCAGGAACCAACCGATCCTTGTACCTGTATGACCGAGCCGGATATTCGCAGCTATACCGGCTGTCACTGTGTCATTGCCGGATTCTGAAACAGTGCTGATGTGTATCAACTGTGACCTGGTTAGAAACCGGATGGATACTCCTGGCAGCTCAATGAGCACTCATGCCTGACGAGCTCCAGAGAATTTCTGTCATACTATGGATTGCAGATTCTCTGACCTGGTGACCCAGCATTCATCCACCTGTGAGAATAATCAGGGCATGTCTGATTGCCTGTGATGTACTGATAATCTGCATTTTGCAGTAAAATAATTGACATAAGAATGTGACAAATAAACAGCAAAAACATCATCTGGTAGTAAAATTATGGACATTTGCAGTAAAAAT
>JAFGUP010000230.1 GCA_016938475.1 Sphaerochaetaceae bacterium | reverse complement strand
TTGACATCAATAACTGGGAAGAGGCGTTGATAGACACAGGATACTACACAAAGGCCGATCTCGGTCTGTAAATCACGTGTCTTACGTATCATACGAACCGGTGCCCGCTCAGCGAGCACCGGTTTCTCAAAAAGAATCGTGCCAATAAATGGTATATGGTATAATGACCGGACTACCATCGGGAGTGTAAATCAGACCATGTCAAAGACCATATTGGAGATGCGGAACATAACGAAGCGGTTTTCAGGTGTTATAGCACTGAAAGATGTAACCCTGACCGTAGAGGAACATGAGATCCATGCGATTGTCGGTGAGAACGGTGCAGGGAAATCCACCCTGATGAACGTCCTTTCCGGAGTATATCCACATGGCAGCTATGAAGGTGAAATCAGATTCCTTGGACATATGTGCGCATTCAGAACGATCAAGGAAAGTGAGCATCTCGGTATTGTCATCATTCATCAGGAACTTGCCCTTGTTCCCTACCTTTCAATTGCAGAGAATATTTTCCTGGGGAATGAGTGTGCTTCAGGAGGGGTGATCAACTGGAACAGAACAATACGTGAGTCAAAAGGACTTTTGAAGAAGGTGGGTCTCAAAGAAGATCCGAATACTCTCATAGGTGATATCGGCGTGGGGAAACAGCAGCTGGTAGAAATCGCAAAAGCGCTCAGCAAGGATGTGAAACTGTTGATTCTAGACGAACCGACCGCTGCTCTCAATGATGAGGAGTCCCAGAAACTGCTTGATCTCCTGATCGGTTTGAAACAGCAGGGAGTCACTTCCATTCTGATCAGTCACAAGCTTAATGAAGTAGAACAGATTGCCGATAAGATTACGGTTATTCGTGACGGCCAGGTGATCGAGACGATGGATAAGAGGAATGGTCAGTTCGGAGAGGATAAGATTATCACGAGTATGGTAGGCCGTGAGATTTCCGACCGCTGGCCTGAACGTGACAACTCCATCGGTGAGGAAGTCTTCCGTGTTGAAAACTGGACTGTCTACCACCCGCAGTATGAAGACAGAAGGGTCATCAATAATGCCACCTTCGCTGTGAGACGAGGGGAAGTTGTCGGTTTTGCAGGTCTGATGGGAGCTGGGAGAACCGAGATAGCAATGAGCCTTTTCGGAAAATCCTACGGGCAGAAACACTCGGGAAAGATTTTCAAGAATGGGCAGGAACTGTCACTGAACTGTGTCTCTGACGCCATCAAACAGGGTATAGCCTACCTCACCGAAGACCGGAAAAGCTATGGGCTCGTTCTGATAAACGATATCAAGACAAACATTTCCCTCGCCAATCTTAAGAAGATTTCCGGCAAAGGTATCATCAATAAAAATGAAGAGATAGTGGAAACGGAGGATTACCGGAAAAAGCTGAATCTCCGCTGTACCGGTATCAATCAGGTGGTCGAAAGCCTGTCAGGAGGCAATCAGCAGAAAGTTGTTCTCAGCAAGTGGCTCATGGCTGACCCTGAAGTGCTCCTCCTCGATGAGCCGACGCGAGGTATCGATGTCGGTGCAAAGTATGAAATCTACACAATCATTAACAGGATGGCTGCAGAGGGGAAGGCAGTGGTGATGATTTCTTCAGAGATGCCCGAGCTGCTTGGCATGTGTGACCGTATTTATGTGGTCAATCATGGAGAAATAGCCGGCGTCCTCGACAGGAAAGAAGCCTCACAGGAGTCGATCATGAAGATTATCATGAATCACCAGAAAACAATAGTAAAGGAGTGGGCATGAATATCACATACTATA
>JAFGUP010000229.1 GCA_016938475.1 Sphaerochaetaceae bacterium | reverse complement strand
ACCGAGGGACCGCTGACCATCGTACCCATCAGCCGTGTGAAGGAGGGGGTGTAACAGACAGGACAGCCGACATGGATGCCCGCCTCCAGCACCTCCTGTCTGCTTGAGGCTCCGATATCGACAAACAGGGAGGTGACCAGGTCTACCTTGTACTTCTCTTCAGCACTGGTGGTATGGTGGGCCTTGTTCCCTATCACTCCGGGTATATACTCCCCGTCGATCGTGGAGACCGAGACCTTCGTTGCGGGAAGCACCTTCTCGGGGATTCCCCCGAGACGGTCTATCTGTATCAATCCGTTACCTTCGATCTTCCTGACGATGAACCCGAGCTGGTCAAGGTGGGCGAAGATCATGATGGAGGGAGAGGATGGGTCAGTGCCTGCAAAGGTACTGATCACGTTACCGGCCTTATCAATCTCGACCTGGTCGGTGAACTCCTCCAGGTACCCTTTCATCTTGTAGGCCATCTTCTTCTCATAGCCCGAAACTGCCTCAGTGAGCATGAAATCCTGAAGGATATCAATCAGTTCCATCATCTACCTCCCTTGAGACTCTCATCGGCAGCTTCCATGATGCTGAGGGCAGTCTCTATGACACGCTCAGGGGTAAGGCCGTACAGCTCATGCAGCTCGTCTCCCTTTCCCGAGCGGCCGAACTCGTCGTTCAGGCCGAGACGGATGACAGGGATCTGATGACCACCCGAGAGGGCCTCACACACAGCTCCCCCGAGTCCTCCGATGATACTGTGATCCTCGACTGTGATGATCCCCCTCACCTCAGAGGCAGCCTTCAGGACAGCTTCTGTGTCAAACGGTTTGATCGAATACATATCAAGGACACGGGCATAGATCCCCTGTTCGGCCAGTCGCTCAGCGGCCTGCACGGCAACCGACACCATATTCCCATAGGCCATGATGGCAATATCTTCTCCCTCTCTGAGGACCTTGCTCCCCCCTTCGGGGAACTCTTCGTCCTCATCGTAGAACTCGGGAGAAGGGGCACGGCCGAAGCGGAGATACACCGGTCCGATAACCTCTGCAGCGAGGCGGGTAAGGTAGCGGGTGGCTACCGGAGTCGAGGGGATGAACAGCCTGATTTTCGGGATACTGCGGATGATGGCGACATCCTCCACTGCCTGGTGCGTTGCTCCGTCTTCTCCTGTTTCGAGTCCTCCGTGGGTACCGGCGATCTTTACGTTGAGCCCGGTATAGCAGATCGCGTTCCTGATCTGTTCGACCGCCCTCATACTGGTGAACACACCGAAGGTGGCGGCGAAGGGAAGCTTGCCACAGGTGGCGAGTCCCGCTGCGATACCCATCATATTCTGCTCCGCGATACCGACGTTGATGAACCTGTCGGGGTAGGCAGCTGCGAACTGGGCGGTACCGATGGACTTGGCGACATCGGCATCAAGGACGAGCAGTTCCTTCCTGACAGCGGCAAGTTCAACGAGTGTATCTCCATAGACGATTCTGTTTGCCTTCATAGTGCACCTCCCAGCTCTCTGAATGCCTGAGCAAGCTGCTCGTCATCCGGTGCTCCCCCGTGCCACTGAGCGGTCCCTTCCATATAGGAGACACCCTTCCCTTTCACCGTGTCGGCGATGATCATCGTCGGCTGTCCGGTCAGCTGTACGGGTATACTGTCCAGAGCAGACATGATCTGAGAAATGTCGTGACCGTCGATGCGCTTCACAGCCCAGCCGAAGGCTTCGAACTTCCGTCTCAGGTCTCCGAGGGAGAGAATGTCATCGGTCTTTCCGCACATCTGTACGTGGTTGTTGTCAAGGATCGCCACAAGGTTCCCCAGCTGCATCGCTGGTGCCAACATCAGAGCCTCCCAGACCTGTCCTTCCTGCAGCTCGCCATCACCGAGCATCGCATAGACCTTGTAGTCCTTGTTATCAAGTCTTCCTGCGATGGCCATCCCTATGGCGACCGAGAGATACTGACCGAGGGAACCCACGGTCATATCCCCTCCGGGATTGTGGATGCTCACCGTCCCCTGGAGATTCCCGCCGGTCCGGCGGAATCCCTTGTACTCTTCCTTGCTGAAAAAGCCTCTGTTTGCGAGGGCAGCGAACACCATCGGAGCGGCATGTCCCTTGCTCAGGACGAACCTGTCCCTGTCGGGCCATCTTGGATTATCGACATCGATGTTCATCTTGTAGAAATACAGAACAGTCAGGATCTCAGTGGCAGAGAGACTCCCTCCCGGATGACCTGAGTTACTGTCGTGAATCATCTGGAGGCAGTCCATCCTCATCCTCGCAGCCATCTGCTCTAATTCTCGTACATCATTCACGATTGTGCTCCTTCGGTAATGATAGGTATCATACTAAAGCATGAATGACATTCCGTAAACAAATATTTTCAAAAAGCTACAACTATTTGCATCTTTTCTGAAACTATTGTTATTAGTTGTAGCTTAATATATTTTTCTGACACATGCAGGTCAAAGACTGCAAAGACTGAACGATGAGATCGTCCGGGCAGAGATCCCCTCCTTCACAGAACGGAAGGGGGAAACGGTACCAGGGTACAAAACACACACTGATGAGAACTCGCGCAGGCTTCTTTTTACCTGAGTATCTGACACAGTTCTACTCACTTTATAGGTAATTGACAATGTTCACAACTTAAGCCCAACTTTGCCAAAATCTTAACAATTTGACTTGTGATTATGATGGAATTTGGTCTTCCGCTTGTTTT
>JAFGUP010000228.1 GCA_016938475.1 Sphaerochaetaceae bacterium | reverse complement strand
TTGCCCGGCAGGTAGGCCACACGCCAGTCACCGGCGTTATCTGGAGCCATCCAGGTCTTCAACGCACCGCCGAACCATGCTCCGTTCACCATCGTGGCAGAGGATCCGCTGCTGAAAGCTTCAACCCAAGGGCCGGTCCATGCACCCATGTCTCCATCGATTCCAGCATCCCGGATATCCTTAACCAGCTTGAGGGCACCGGTGAACTTCGCTTTCGGTTCCAGAGGTTTTCCGTTGTCATCGATCCAGCCGCCTTTTCCGCCGTTGAGGGGGACCATCGCAGCATCGTTAGCATGGGGGATCGCATACTGATCAATCTGTCCATCACTGTTCTTATCCAGTGTAAGGGCTTTTCCTATCTCAATATATTCCTCCCAGTCCTCGATTGACTCCATGTCGGCAACAGTAAAACCTGCATCTTCTATGAGGTCTTTCCGGTAAAAGAGGACCGCAGGAGCGATGTCGACAGGTATGGCAACCAGGGCACCGGATCCGGTTGTCGCATTAGCCATGGCGAAATCGACGATATCTCGTCCTGCCTCAAAGCCGTTGTAGGGAGCACCTGCAAGATCTGTCAGACCACCGCCCTGCACAAACTGGGCGATGTAGCCGACTTCGAGGGCTTCAATATCGTTTGTAGCCTCTCCGGCTGCGATAACCGTTGTCAGACGGTTGTGGTGACCGTTGAAGTCGCTGGTCTGAAATTCGATGGTAATGTTGGGGAATTTCTCTTTGAAGTCATCGGTTGCGATGACCGCCTGGTAGGCTTTCTCGAGGTCTCCGTAACAGCCGATACTTACGGTGTATTTCTGATTCGGGTCATAGGTGACTATTTCAGTCGGTTTTTCTTCATTTCCACCAGCAAAAGCGGGGAAAAGCAGGGCAAAAAGTATGCAGACAGCAAGTATTCTTTTCATTACGAACCTCCAATTGTTTCGTTGGTTTATTAAACCAACTTAATAATTACACGGCAATTTCCTTTTGTCAATCTTTTTCTTCGAAGAACAGGTCTGTCATGAAGAAGGGAATCAGAAGCTATGAATTGCTACGGTGTCCTGAAGGCTGGACACGGGAAAGCGCTCGAATGCACCATTGGGAAATGGTCAAACGGAGTTGATACGCTCACACAATAGCACCGGTACTGTACAGATGTGTGCTTCAGCATCGTGACCGGTGATGCACCAGCGGCTCTTATGAATCTTCTTTGTCACTATGTATCTTCCGTGCATACTCTGTCGAATCGTATCACAGCCATGATGGCTGACGGCGGGATCCACCTGCGCTGAGTGCTTCATGCATCGACCTCAGCTGCAGGCTCAGGACAAACACGTACCATGCACTATACGTTTCACTTCACCAGGTCATCCTGTTCCAGCAGTAGACCACAAGTGTTTTCTCATCTCTTTCCATCGGTGTATCAGGGCGGTCACCTCAGTAAGAACGTACTAGCATACCCCAACACATCACAGGTAGAAGTCGATACCGAACAGTTCGAAGAAAAGACTGAACCGCTCACCCGGGATATCATAGGCGATCGAGAGCGTCGCGAAGCGCTCCTTCCGCCTGAACTCGGGTCCACCGGTAGTCAGCGGAGTCAGCGAGAGGATCGGCCCCCAGGAATCGAACGCCGGGGTATTGATGAAGCCCCCGAGACCGAGGAACATGTTCGGGTACTGGGGCACTTCACCTCCCATCCTGAACGCGGTAGCCAGGAGTGCATAGTTCACACCTGTACGGATCATCATCTGAGAGCCGAGATCGGGAAGAACCCTGACAGTCGAGGAGATCTCCACCTCGATGGTTTTTGTAAGGGTGAGAAGCCCGCCCAGCTTCACATAGGTTCCCTGTTCAAGCACCGTGTCCCCTGCGATGTGCGAGAATGTGGAAAGGGAAATCCCGGCATCAGGGGAAGCTCCCAGGGGAAACAGGAGAACAAGAGAAAGGATGGCAAACATCAGGAATCGCCCGATCATACGTTTCATACTCAACTCCTCACCATAGCATGTGTGTGATACGCACAAGGCTCACACCCCACCCCATCGTCTGAGATGAAACGTCATACACGAGAATCGGGGAAGCAACCGATACCAGCTTGTCACCGAAATACAGGATCAGCGGAGAGAAGGAAAGATAGGCCTTCGTCTCGTCGATCGTCTGAGGAGGAATGAGGAGTCCTGCCTCAAGGGACATATACCAGGCAGCGTCTCGTATGAGAAAGTCAGCGAGAAATGTCGTGCGAGCTACCTGAAGTGAATAGGAAAGCGACGTGTCGATATATCTGTCCACAGGAGCATAGCGGGGATTCGACAGATTCCCCCCCACTGAGAATCGCGCCTGCCCATACGGACTCTGAGCGAGTAGAACATTCAGACGTGCAGAGAAGGTGTTGTTATCGCTCATCTGTTCATGATCATACCCTGAGAAAGCTATCTCATACCCACCCTTCCAGGGTGCGGACGGCAGAGCAAGGAGGAAGAAACAGCAGAACAGGACCAGTATGTATATTCTTTTCATCCGTCAGCCCCACACCTGCATGACCATATGGAGATACCAGTAGGAGAAGCCTCTCCATCGTGCAGCCTCCTCGGCGCTGATGATTCTGGCATCAGCGAGAAGTATCTCAATGAACCCCATGAGGTCCTCTGCTATCTTTTCATCGTCGTAGAAAAGATTGAGTTCCCTGCTCAGGGTCTCACTTCTGAAATTATAGTTGGCACTCCCGAAGGTCACATACCGCCCATCAGCAACGATGGCCTTCTGATGCAGGAAGGCATCATCCGGTGCATCATACAGATACACCGTCGCTCCGGCTTCGATGAGCGGGAGGATATTGTAGAGAGCTGCCTTGTTGTATTTGTCCTTCGATCCGTTCTCAGAGAGGATCACATTGACATCCACACCCTGAGCTTCGAGGTGTTCGATGCGTCCGAGCAGGCGGGGAGTGAGGAAGGTATACCCCTGGACGAACCAGATTTCCTTTTTCGGAAGAACGGCAAAGATATCGAACAGCTCTTCAATCGTACTTCCGGTCTGATAATAATGATTAAAGAGGTAGGCTGTATGATCCTGACCGTTATCCGAGCCGATACGCGAAGTGAACAGTTCATCCAGTTCTACAGGATACGGTGTGTAGCGGTTATAGGTATCGACGAAGGCCTCACTCAACAGAGATGCGAGCTCAGGAGACTCCATCACTCCCATCAGATCGATATGTCCCCGTCCACCCGGATAGTACAGAGATGTATGGTTGATGTTGATTCCACCGAGAGCGACCGTGTGCGAGTCGAACACGAAATACTTACGGTGGTCCCGGTCAAAGAGATTCGGAAGGAACAGTCCATTGCTGATGCTGTAGGGGTTGTATTCAACCACGTTCATCCCCATGTCCTTGAGCATGTACAGAGCCGATTTCACTCTCTCAGGTGACTGAGGGACCTCCTGTACCTGGCTGGAGGCATCGATGATGATATATACGGCCACTCCGCTGTCTGCTTTCGCCTTGAGGGCCTGCCAGATCTCATCAGTGGAAAAGTGTTCATTCCCCAGAAAGGTACTGACCAGTATCGAATCGTTACTCGCCTCTATCAGTTCAATGAGTTCATCTTTCCAGGATCTTCCATCATAGAAGAATTCAGGAGTCCCGGTGGATACAGACGAATATCCCTTGTCTTCCATCCAGCTAGAGACTTCTGTGTATGTTGCCTCGTACCTCTCAAGTTTCTCCGTGGTTGTACACGACACTAGTATGAGGACGAGGAGCGCTGTCAACCACAGTCTATGCAAAGAACACCTACCTCAATCTTTTATACCTCGAAATTCACCTAATTGAAAGATTGTTTTAAGAAAAAACACATAAC
>JAFGUP010000227.1 GCA_016938475.1 Sphaerochaetaceae bacterium | reverse complement strand
CGGGATGTGGTGGTGGGTAGTACCGCCGGGGATGGCAATAGCCTTCATGGGAATGACATTCGCATTTGTCGGGTTTGCAATGGATAAGATACTTAACCCGAAACTGAAGACGAGGTAGTGACTATGGATAACATATTGACTGTAGATAACCTCAAGCTTTACTACTACACGAGCAAAGGTGTGGTTAAGGCTGTGGACGATATTACTTTCTCTCTGAAAAAGGGAGAGACTCTAGGCCTTGTTGGAGAATCCGGCTGCGGAAAGACAACCACAGGCTTTGCGCTTCTTAAGATGCCCACTCCCCCCGGAAAGATCGCAGGCGGGAAGATAGTGGTCGACGGTATAGACATAACTCCCCTGCGCGAGAATGAAATGAGAAGGAACATCCGCTGGGAGAAGATTTCCATGGTCTTTCAGGGCGCTATGAATACTCTCACTCCCGTTTACACAATAGGCAAACAGATGATGGAGACTTTGCAGGAACACAGAGAGATGGAGAGAGAAGAGGCGAGAAAGAGGATAGAGAAGTATCTCAACCTCGTTGGACTCTCAGGCGATATAGTAAAGAGATATCCTCACGAACTCTCGGGTGGAATGAAACAGAGAATCGCCATCGCCACCGCCCTCTTTCTCGAACCGAAGGTGATAATCTGTGACGAACCTACCACAGCTCTGGATGTTATTGTGCAGGCCCAGATTATAAACCTTCTCAAAGACCTAAAGGAGAAACTCGACCTTTCATTCATCTTCATAACTCACGACCTCGCAACGGAGGCGGAGGTGTCAGACAGAATAGCAGTTATGTATGCCGGAAAGATAGTAGAGATAGGAACAAACCAGCAGATATACGGAGAACAGGGTCCCTGTCATCCGTATACGAGAAACTTGCTCGCTGCAACTCCCAGACTTCACGCGAAGGTAAATGAACTATCCTTCATACCCGGTGCTCCTCCAGACTTGCTGGAACCTCCATCTGGTTGCAGATTTCATCCGAGATGTACCCTCGCTATGGATAAGTGCAAAGAAGAAGAACCACCCCTTATTGAGATAGAAGATGAACATATGGTAGCCTGCTGGAGGTGTGAGAAGAGATGACCGAAAAGATCGTTGAAGTGAAAGACCTTCAGAAGTGGTTTCCAATAAGAAGAAGCATTTCCCAGTTCTTCAAGGGTGAACACAATTATGTGAAGGCCGTCGACGGTATATCCTTCTCAATAAACAGGGGCGAGATATTCGGTCTCGTCGGAGAGTCAGGCTGTGGAAAGACCACTACTGGAAAACTAATCATGAAACTCCTCGAGCCTACAGGCGGCACCATGTTTCTAAACGGAGAGGATGTCACTCATATAGAGAAAGATGAACTGAAGAGATACAGAAGGAACGTACAGATGATCTTTCAGGATCCATACGCTTCCATGAACCCGAGGTTCAAGGTAAGGGACGTTATGGAAGAGCCTCTCATAATACACAAACTCGGAGAAAACAGGGAAGCGAGAATGAAGATGATAGAGAAGGCTTTAATGGAAGTCAAGCTCAATCCTCCAGATGAATTCCTTGTGAGGTATCCCCACATGTTATCCGGTGGTCAGAGACAGAGGGCCGCTACTGCGAGGACTCTTCTTCTCAATCCCAAACTGCTCGTTGCGGA
This sequence comes from Sphaerochaetaceae bacterium, assembly GCA_016938475.1. Taxonomy (GTDB): domain Bacteria; phylum Spirochaetota; class Spirochaetia; order Sphaerochaetales; family Sphaerochaetaceae; genus SABI01. The sequence goes on along the minus strand of JAFGUP010000227.1, from coordinate 154 downwards.
TGAACCGGTATCCATGATAGACCTTTCAACCAGGGCCGAGATACTGCACATGATGAAGGAAGTGCAGAGAGACCTCGGACTGACTTATCTCTACATAACACATGATCTCTCTACTGCGAGATACTTCACAGACAGGATAGCTGTCATGTACCTT
>JAFGUP010000226.1 GCA_016938475.1 Sphaerochaetaceae bacterium | reverse complement strand
GTTATAAGGTCCTGAACCTGGTTAACCTGAGTTGCACCATCATTCTTTGCATCAACAATGATCAATTCTGTTCCCTCGGCTGCAGCCTGAGCTACAACTGAGTCTTTGATCTGGCTGAAAAAGTCTGCCTGAAGATTAGGCACTGCCAATCCGATAGTAAGTGTACCGTCTTCCTTTTCTCCCTGAGCAAAGATAAACCCGCCCATGATCACGAGCATTACAGTCATCACTGTAAAGATCTTTCCGATAGTTTTCATATAAAACCTCCTAGTTGTTTATCATCCGCCATGCAGATGTGTAATACTATTTCCTATTCTTCAGCATATCGATCCCGACAGTAACGGCTATGACGATACCGATGAGAACCTGCTGCATGAAGACATTGACACCATTTAGATTGAGACCGTTTCTAAGGACTCCGATAATTAGAGCACCAATAAAAGTCCCACCAATCGTCCCGACACCACCACTGAGACTCGCTCCTCCAATGACGACAGCTGCTATGACATTGAGTTCGTACCCCACTGCTGCGTACGGCTGAGAGGAGGAAAGCTGCGAGTTGAGAACGATTCCGGCCAGGCCGGCAAGCGTTCCTGAGATGACATACACCAGAGTGGTCACTCTCTCGACCTTCACTCCTGCAAGTCTTGCTACTTCAGGATTGAACCCGATAGCATATATCCTATTCCCCCCTTCCCTGTACTTCATATAGAGGGCAAATACGATTGTCAGTACAAGAAGCAATGTCGTTGTGATAGAGAATAGATTCAAGTATCGCTTACCAGACAGATCACTGAACCAGAAAGCAAAATCGTATCGCTGGGTGTTCCCGGAAACAATGTTTGCAAGCCCTCTGGCTATCGAGAGCATAGAGAGCGTTGCAATGAATGGGGGTATCTTCGCCTTTGTAACCAGCAATCCGTTCACAAGACCACAGGCCGTTCCGGCCAAAACCCCGACCGTTATAGACAGGAAATATGGAAGCGATGCATCTTTTGTGAGCACCCCGAAGGTCATCATGGAAAAGGCAAGTACACTGCCGACCGATAGATCTATCCCGCCGGTGATGATGACAAGCGTAACTCCTATCGCCATAATACCGTTGATCGTAATCTGATCGATAATGTTAAGGAAGTTATTCATCGATACGAATGAAGGTGTTGTGGCAATCAAAAACACCACCATCAGAATCAGCGCATATAGGGAACCTTTCCCTGTACTACTATGTTTTGCAAGCAACGGTTTCATACTATTTTTCATCATGTTCATCATGTTCATCATGTTCCTCATGTGCTGGTGACTGAAAGCCATGTTTTTTCTCCTACTGTAGCGACTCTACTCTGAGTGATGAGGGCGAGAGCTATCTCTTGTTCGGCTGAACATATCAAGTCCGACAGCAAAGACGATAATTACACCTACAAGGATTGTCTGAATAAACGGTGAGATTCCGTTGAGATTCAATCCATTATTCAGGATTCCGATGATGAATGCACCGATGAGTGTTCCAAGTATCGATCCTTCACCACCTGAAAGACTGGTACCGCCTATAACGGCAATAGCAATCGCATAGAGTTCATAGGTTGTACCCTGAGCAGGTTCTGAAGCATTGACACGGGAGGCGATCATTATTCCGGCGATAGCTGCGAAAGTTCCCGAGATGACATAGGCAAGTATCAGGTGCCTGTCAACGTTGATGCCGGACAGTCGTGCGACTTCTTCGCTTCCCCCCACGGCCAGAAGGTTTCTTCCTGTACCGGTCTTCGTGAGAAAGAACAGACTTGAACCCACGAGAAAAAGAAAGACGATCCCTGATACGGTAATGAAGCCCAGGTACCTTGTATAGTTAAATCCTATGAACCATGCGGGGTAATTGAGTATCTGATCTCCGTCAGTGATTATATTCGCCAGTCCTCTGGCAACATAAAACATCGAGAGAGTTGCAATGAAAGGAGGAAGCTTGATCTTTGACACGAGAAGACCATTGATGAGCCCTGCTATCGGACCGACTAATGTTCCAATCAGCATTGCCAACGGGAATGGGAGACCGAGATACTCTGCTGAATACCCCATCATCATCGAAGAAAGGCCCAGCACACATCCCACAGAAAGATCAACACCGCCAGTGATAATAACGAAGGTCATTCCCAGAGCCAGCACTCCCCAGATTGCAATCTGGTTGAAAATATTGATAAAATTTCCAAAAGAAAAGAAACCAGGGGTAATCACTGAGAAAAATAGAATTAACGCGAGCAACCCTACTATTGGCCCTTTAACTATGTTTCTGAGAGTCTTTCCGACAGGGATTCCTGACAGAGTACTCGTCACAGAACGATTAACCATACAACCCTCTTTTTTTTATTATCTAGAGACAGTGCAATAAACAACAGTTTAACCTCTAAATGTTTTTGTTTTTTTTCTTTTAGAGATATTTTAATCCCACTTTTCTTGTGCTGTCAATAATTATTTTCTTTTATTTTTCTTCACAATAATTCTAAATGATAATGATGCATCGCATAAAAGGTGCCTAACATGTGAAATATAGTAGATTTACTCTCAAATACACGTATACATCTGCAAAAACAATGGTGCTCTGCACAGAACACCACATATCGCACTCGCTATTTATTTTTTTGCTTTATTTTCTTTTTTTTGAAAAGGCATACTTGCTGGACTGGTCACTGATGCAAGAATCGCTCCAATGCTTCGGAAAACAGATTCACGACATTCTGTCGATCACACAGCGCATATAGATCGTGATTCTCAAGCTTCTCGCGCACTTCCGTGTTCATGCCGGTAAGGATCACCGTGATCTTACGGCGTTTCAGATACTTGAGTGTGTCAAACAGATGGTTCATTCCCGTTCGGTCGATGAAATCCACATGACGGAACCGGATGATGAGAACACTCCCTTTCTCTCCCCTCTCCCGTATGAGTTCACTATAGCGATGAGCTGAGGCGAAGAAGAGGGGTCCGCTGATCTCGAACACCGATACATGGTCCGGGAGTGATTCATAGTTCTCGATAAGATCGGTGTCTATCACCGGCTCTATCCGCTTCTCTGCGATATCGCTCATCCGTTTCATGAACAGGAACGATGAGAGCACTACTCCCACCTGTATCGCGACAACCAGGTCAAAGAAGATCGTGAGGAGGAAGGTAGTTAAAAGGATCAGTCTGTCATGGCTGTTACCCTTGAGGACAGAGAGAAAGGAGGTATACTCGCTCATGTTATAGGCGACAACAAGAAGAATTCCCGCAAGTGAGGCCATAGGAATATGAATGACGAACCGCCCGAGAAAGAGCATGATCGCCAGAAGGGTCAGTGAGTGGACGATACCGCTTATGGGAGTCCTTCCCCCGTTCTTGACGTTGGCTGCAGTGCGCGCGATCGCCCCTGTGGCAGGGATGCCACCGAAGAACGGTGTTGCTATATTCGCAATTCCCTGAGCAATCAGTTCGGTGTTTGACCGATGGTGACCACTGATCATACCATCTGCCACTGAGGCAGAGAGTAATGATTCGATACCGCCAAGCAGAGCGATCGAGAGTGCAGGCCCGAGGAGCTGGAGAATATCGGTTGGCAGACGGGAGGGTAGATAGAACTCAATCGAGGTCGGTATCGTGCCATAGAGAGTCCCGATAGTTTCAACCGGAAGCTTGAACAGTAGGGTCTGGAGACTCATCAGAATCAGCGCGATAAGAGCTCCCGGAATCCGTTCAGAGAACCGTTTGAGGATAATGATGATACCGATCGTCTCGATCGTGATCACTAGAGCTGACACCTTGATGGTCACAATATGTTCACCGTATGAGAACAGTTTATCCAGAAAACCGGCCGGGACCTGTGCCATCTCGAGCCCGAGAGCATCCTTGATCTGGGTGAAGAATATAATGACGGCAATTCCCGAGGTGAACCCGACAACGAGTGAGTAGGGTATGTATTTCAGGAAGGTCCCGAACCTGAGCGCACCAAATATGACCAGAAAGAGACCTGCCATGACAGTCGACCAGAACAGTCCATCGATCCCGTACCGTTGCACGATGGAGAATATCATCACGACGAAGGCCCCGGTCGGACCACCGATCTGTACCCTGCTGCCACCCAGTGCCGAAATAAGGAATCCGGCTATGATAGCAGTGATGATCCCCTGTGAGGGAGCGACTCCCGAGGCCGTCGCAAAGGCGATGGAGAGTGGAAGCGCTATGATTCCCACCACCACGCCGCTAATAACCTCACTTGTCACCTGCCGAGCGGTAATACCGTCCTTGAGAATCGTGAAGAGTTTGGGAGAGAAAGGATCTGTCATCTGCAATGCTCCTAGGAACGAAGATAGTATACTCTTTCCCCGCAACCGGGGGAAGCAGTATAAGGTGATCAGTTCACCTATTCTCTCTTACACGGGTTGGTGTGGACCATCACATGACGAACCGTGGGAAGGCCTTCTTCTATCCTGTCATGGACATCCTCAGCTATTTCATGAGCCTTCTCCAGAGAAAGGTCCTTCTCGAGACATATCTCGATATCGACATAATAGCCACTTCCGACGGTGCGGGTCTTCAACAGGTCGATCCTCAGGACCTCCTCGTTCTCTGCCACGAGAGTACGGATACGCTGTACCGTCTGTGTGTCTGCTGAGGCATCCATAAGAACATGAAAGGAACTTCTCAGCACTTTGAATCCGGAGTAGATGACGAACAGGGCAATAAGAATCGAAGCAAGGGGGTCAGCTGCGGGAAATCCTGATTGAGCACCGAGAACACCTAAAAGAGCTCCTCCGGTTGCCACAGCATCACTGAGATGATCTGTATAGAGGGCTTTCAGAGCACTGCTGCGCGTGTTCCTGTACCCTTTTCGCGTCCATAGCGCCAGAAAGAGTTTCACTCCTAGAGAGGCCACGGCTGCCCACAATGCAAGTGCGGTGGGAACAGGTACAGGTCCCGTGTCTAGGATAAGAAGGATGCCTGAATACCCGATTGCGGAACCGGTGAAGATGATCACCAGGGAAAACAGGAGAGAGACAACACTCTCAATCTTCTCATGACCGTACTGATGAACCCTGTCCGCCTTTTTCCCGGAGATAAGAAGAGAGATTGCTACCACAGAGTACCCGACTATATCACTCAGAGAGTTGACCCCGTCGGATATAAGCGCACTCGAGGAACCGAGGATACCGAAAGTCAGTTTAATGGCGGCAAGGAGGACACTCGCCACTATGGCATACAGAGTATAGGATATACCGGTGTAGGACCTCGCCATGAAAAGCTACCGGGAATGGCGCTTTTTCAGCACTTCATAGACCTGTTCGAGATCGATATTCTTCTGTGCGAGGAGCACGAGGAAATGATAAAGGAGATCGGCAGCTTCGCCGAGAAAAAGTTCCTTATTATCGTCTTTTGCCTCGATGACGAGCTCTACGGCTTCTTCACCCACTTTCTGAGCGATCTTGTTGATACCTCTGCTGAACAGATGGTTCGTGTAGGAACCTTCGATGGGATGTTCTCTTCTGTCCTGAACGACACTCTGGAGGTAGAACAGGAAATCCTTCGTGTCGACATCCTGAAGCTCGTTCGTCTCATCGAAACAGGTATCACTGCCGGTGTGACACACTGGTCCTGTCGGGATTGCCTTGATGAGGAGTGTGTCGTTGTCACAGTCGGGGATGAGCTCACGTACTCTGAGATAGTTCCCACTGGTCTCACCCTTCGTCCAGAGGGTTCTTCTCGTACGGGAATAAAATGTCACAAGGTTCTTCTCACGGGTGATCCGATACGCTTCTTCGTTCATATATCCGAGCATGAGAACTTTCTGTGTGACCGCATCCTGCACGATTGCGGGAATCAGGCCGTTTCCTTTTGTGAAATCAAGTTGCATAGCATCTCCTTTCGTTCATCTGAGGCGTATAGGTATACCACGATTCTGAAGAAAAATCTTCAGTTC
>JAFGUP010000225.1 GCA_016938475.1 Sphaerochaetaceae bacterium | reverse complement strand
TGATTGGGTGTTTATTCTCCGTATTAATTTGACAATACAACTTCGCGGGGATAAAATGATGGAATCATGATATATAAGGAGAGACACATGAAAAAGAGTGTTGTATTACTTGCTGTTCTGTTGATTGCATCTCTGATGCTTGTTGCTCAGGGAGCTGAAGAATCAGGTGAAAAACTGATGAAGGTAGGTATGGTGACCGATGCGGGAACCATTGATGATAAATCATTCAACCAGGGAACATGGGAAGGTATCCTGCAGGCACAGGAAGAGGGACTGGTAGAAGCAAAGTACCTCAAGCCCTCCGGAACGACAGAGGCTGACTATCTCAAGGAGATCGGCAACCTGTACGATGCAGGCTACCGCTTCATCATCTGTCCCGGATTCAAGTTCGAGACTGCCATCTTCGCTGCACAGGACAAATGGACTGATGCGAAGTTCGTCATCCTCGACGGAGAACCCCACTCGGCTGACTACTCTGAGTTCCGCATTGAAGATAACGTCGTCGGTGTCTACTGGGCTGAGAACGAATCAGGTTTCCTCGCAGGTGTTGCAGGTGCCCTTCAGGTGAAAAACGGAGAATTCGGATTCATCGGCGGAATGGAGATTCCTGCAGTGCAGAAGTTCAACTGGGGCTTCCAGCAGGGAATCAAGTATGCAAACCAAAACCTCGGCACGAACATCACCATCAAGGCTGAGAATGTGATCTATCAGGGATCATTTGACAATGTCGCTGCCGGACAGCAGATTGCTGCCAGCATGTATGACAAGGGTGTCGATGTCATCTTCGCAGCAGCCGGCGGTGTCGGTGTCGGTGCTATCAACGAAGCGAAAGCACGTGCGACAGCAGGTGAAGATGTCTGGATCATCGGCGTCGATGTTGACCAGTACAATGACGGAATGCTCCCCAGCGGAAAGTCTGTCATCCTTACAAGTGCCATGAAGTATCTTGATATTGCTTCTTACGGTATGATCAAGCGCGAACTGGCAGGTGAATTCCCCGGTGGAACCACTCTGCGTCTCAATGCTTCGAACGACGGACTTGGTATCCCCGAGAAGAACCCCAACCTCTCAGCCGATGTGCAGAAACAGGTTGCTGATCTGTATGCCAAGCTGAAGAGCGGTGCTGTGAAAGTAGCTGCTGAACAGATTGCCGGTCTCTACCGCTAGGACAAGACCCAGTGTATCGTACCGCATTGGAGGAGCCGCCTACGGGCGGCTCTTCTCCTTCACATAACCTGGTGTGTGTAGATGCACCCTTGAGGAGGCCACAGCCTGATGAGTCATGTAATTGAAATGTTGAATATCCGCAAGGAGTTCCCCGGTATTGTAGCGAATGATGATATCACGCTACAGGTTGAAAAGGGGGAGATTCACGCTATTCTCGGCGAAAATGGAGCAGGAAAGTCGACCCTGATGAGTATCCTGTTCGGACTGTACCATCCTGACAGGGGAGTGATCAAGGTCAAGGGAAAAGAAGTGAAGATTTCTGACCCGAATGATGCGAACGATCTCGGGATCGGTATGGTCCATCAGCACTTTCAGCTCGTTCAGAACTTCACGGTCACTGAGAATATCATCCTTGGAAAGGAAGGTGGTTTCTTTCTTGATCGCAGAAGTGCTTCGAAGAAGATCAAAGCCCTTAGTGAGCAGTACGGTCTCTCGATCGACCCGAACTCGGTCATCGAGGATATCACCGTCGGTATGCAGCAGAGAGTTGAGATCCTCAAGATGCTCTATCGTGATGCCGAGATTCTTATTTTCGATGAACCGACAGCAGTTCTCACTCCTCAGGAGATCGAGGAACTGATGCAGATCATGCGCAATATGATCGCTGAAGGGAAATCGGTCATTCTTATTACCCATAAGCTCGATGAGATCAAGGCTGTTGCCTCCAGGTGTACCATTATCCGTCGAGGGAAAATGATCGGTGTGGTCGATGTCGCATCAACCTCTCAGGCCGAAATGGCTTCCATGATGGTCGGCCGCCCTGTCAACTTCAAAGTTGCGAAAAAGGCGATGGAGACAGGAGAACCGGTCCTCAAGCTCGAACATCTGGAAGTGCTCAATGTGAAGAAAGTTCCTGCAGTGAAGGATTTCTCTCTTACCGTGAAACGGGGTGAGATAGTCGGTATCGCAGGAGTCGATGGGAACGGCCAGAGTGAACTCGTTGAAGCTGTGACCGGCCTGCGTACGCTTGAATCGGGAACGATCACCATCAATGGGATCGATATCACCAACGCAACTATCAGGCAGCGAAATGAAGCCGGTCTCGGTCATATTCCCGAAGACCGTCAGAAACGAGGTCTGATCATGACCAGCAGTATCAGTGACAACATGGTCATGAAGGAATACTATCGTCCTCCCTTCAGTCGTCACGGCATCCTGGATCAGGAGAAAATCGATAATCACGCACAGGAGATTGCAGATGCATTCGACGTGCGTAGCGGAGAGGGTATCTACTCCTTCGCCGGAAAACTTTCAGGAGGGAATCAGCAGAAGGCCATTGTCGGGCGTGAGATGATTCTTGAACCAGATCTCATTATTGCCGTTCAGCCGACACGGGGGCTTGATGTAGGTGCCATAGAATATATTCATAAGCGTCTGGTCGAGCACAGGGAGAATGGAAAGGGAGTACTTCTTGTCTCATTTGAGCTTGATGAGATCTTCAATCTCTCAGACAGGATCGCGGTCATGAACAGCGGTGAGCTTATCGATGTGGTGAACACCAAAGAGACCAATGAGGAAGAAGTAGGTCTTATGATGGCAGGTGTGAAGAGAAAGGAGAAGACCCTATGAGAAAACGGATGAAAAGCAACTCATTCATCATCGCCCTTTCGGCAGTGATTCTCGGTCTCATCGCCGGTGGATTTCTGATGCTTGCCATCGGAAGTAACCCGTTTGAGGGATTCTTCTATCTCTTCCGCGGTGGACTGATGTCAATCGAACGTATCGGCAATACAATAGCGACTGCCACGACACTGATGCTTGTCGGTCTATCGGTGGC
>JAFGUP010000224.1 GCA_016938475.1 Sphaerochaetaceae bacterium | reverse complement strand
CCGCCATACAGAGGTGTATAATCCACGTCATAACCGGTGACTTCATAAACGTTGAAGTTTGTTCCGTCAAAGATCATGACATAGTCTTTCAGATCGGTGATCTGAGAGACATCGCTTACATAAAGAGCATAGGCCCTCTCACCCAGGGGTGCCATCTCATAACCCGGAAGGGGGTTCAAAAACGCATCGCTTGAGTGATAGTCGCCGGTGTTGACGTTGATCCAGGGCTCCACAGAAGCCGGGTTATAAGCAAACTCCAGGTTACTGTAGGGCCATTTGTTGTCAGGAGTCCCTGTCCCGAGAGTGGGGTTATACCACTCCTCGTCAGCGGAGGTCGTGACATTGGCGGCCTTGTAATTCTCGCCGCCCAGGCTGTTAATGGTGTAGGTCGAAGCGACCATCCCGTTGCTCTTGGTACCGGTCACAAAGGCACCGCTGGTGTATTGTGAGCCGTCCCAGACTGTCTCTTCCGAGACGTCAAAGGTGGTCACGCCGTCCGGAACAGCCCCGGGAGCTTTGATGCTGTTACCCCACATGAACATGGGGCCATGCGCGTAAGTCCTTCCGCCGGGTGTGGGGAAGGAATTATTCAGCAACCCGCCGGCCTTCGGGGGATATTGAGGCCCCGTGAAGTATCCGGAGGAATCGACAAAATAAAAGCGCACATTATTTACGTCTACGTATGCTTCCTTGGCTGAAGCAAAGGAGAGCATCAGGAGACATAGTAATAATACGAGTGTTATTTTTTTCATAAACTCTCTCCTCCCTCATTAAAAGGACAACTCTACGCCCAACCGGATCTCACGGGGCATCCCGTAAGTACCAAGGTTGGTTTTGTTTTCGCGAACCATCCTGTATTCGATCTCTCCTATGGTGGTGTCCGCAAAATCTTCACGGTCGATACTGTTTTCAGTTACGTCACCGGTGTAGCTGTCGACGAAATCGATATTTGTCCAATCGAAGAGGTTATCCACTTCGACGATGAGAGCGGCTCTGAAGTTTTTGTAGATGTGGAAGCCCTTGGAGAACTTCATATCCACATACTTCGACCAAGGCAGACGGGCACCGTTCTCTTCGGAAACAGCGTTTCCGGAGATATTGGTCCTTGTGTAGGGAAGCCCTGACTGAGCTGTAAGCCTCATGGACAATTCAGTATTCTCGATAGGTTTGACGCCGAAGACCTCAAACCCTTCGCCTTTACCGTAAGCTATGGCAAAGCTTGCAGAGACCGTATGACGCCTGTCGTAATCCAGGTAAGTGGTACGCACAGGGGGGACATAATCGGGCTCTTCCAGCTGTGAGACGTCAGCTTCCGGTGTGGAAGCAGATCCCTTGGCCATGGAGAAACCATAGGTGAAATCGTAAGAGTAGTGATCGGCAAATCTCTTCGTGAAGGAGAAGTCAGCACCAAGAATACGGCTGAAGTCTTTGTTCACGTACTGATAGAGTTTCTTGCCTTCATAGTCATTGATGACGACACTCAGGACATCAGATGTCTCTTTGAAGTATCCCACGATGCTGAAGCCCAAAACATCGGAGAGTCCCTGCTCGAAAGCGATCTCATACTGGACCGATTTCTGAGCTTCCAGGTCGGGGTTACCGTAGTAATCCTGATCCACGGGACGCTGGATGTGAGCAAAGATAGCGCTGTACTGGGGATACTGATAGAAGTGCCCGTAAGAGAACCGGAAGACACCGGTATCACTCAGCGGATAGGAGATACCCAGGCGAGGCATGACATAGGTCTTGCCTTCTGAGGCGATCTTACCCTCTTCCATGTAGGTCCCCTTGAGGGG
>JAFGUP010000030.1 GCA_016938475.1 Sphaerochaetaceae bacterium | reverse complement strand
GGGTTGAAGACCACCCATCTGAGGAGCCTTCAGGGAGAGCTTCTGATAGTTTCGAACACATCACTTTCAAGCACGAGCATTTCTAACTTCAACCAGATGCAGCACCGCCGGATAGTCTTTACTCTAGGAGTCATTTACGACACTACAGAGGAACATGTCGAGATGATCCCTTCCCTCATCCGTGATGTCGTCGAATCAGTGACCGTCGTGGAAGGTGTGATGTTCGATCGTTGTCATTTCAAGGAGTTCGGAGATTTCTCCCTCAACTTCGAGACGGTATACTTTGTTCCGCTCAACGACTACAAAGCGGCCCTGGATGTACAGCAGGAAGTGAATCGGAACATCTTCAGAGTATTCAATGAGCGGGGGATTGAGTTCGCATTCCCGACCCAGACTGTATACTATCAGGGGGCATCAAAATCTGTCTGATGGAAAGAAGGAAATTAGCATTTGTACAGTTCAAATATGACATACATACAAAAAGTGAGAGGTTGTATTCCTTTTTGGGCATAGATTTGAGAACAATCGATTCGAAAAATTATTGAAATAATGTAGATTGAAAATTTTATAAGATGTTTTATAGAAAAAAAATGCAGTAAAGTCGTGTTAACATGAATATTCTTGTATTTGATTGACTGGTTTCCCTTGATATATGGATATGATTCAATTATACTTCGTGTGACTTGGTACCTTTGACATAGGGAGACGTGAGCTGAATGACCCGCAACGGGGATGGTATGGTGTATACAGAACATGACATTGCCCTCATAACATGCACAAAAGACTCTCTGTGTACCATTTTCGACATCATAGCTGTGAATGATGAGGCGAGGATGATCTTCGGGGTGTCGAAGACGCAGAAGTTTCCCGTCACTGTTGAATCATTCAAGCAGGCTGCATCACACTCAGCTCTTCTGGATACGCTGTTTGATGTTGAGAATGTATCTTCTCTTCCCTGTGTGTTCGAGACAGAGGATCCCGAAACGTATCACACGTACTCAGTACAGATCCTTCCTGCTCGCGAATCAGACTCATTCATCATCAGCCTCCGCGATACTACCGAACGGCGTTCGTGTGAGCAACTGCACAGAACACTTGTTGCATCAGAGTACGATTTTGTCGGTGTTGCAGATGTTTCGGGCTTGATAACGGAAGTTCACACCGATACAACAGGAATCGTTCTTGCAGGCGGAGAGTCCTATGTGGGAAAGACCATTAAAGAGGTGTACGGAGAAGAATTCGGTTCTCCACTGATGGATCTTCTGAAGACTGTTGAACGGCAGCACGATTCTTCCTCGATCCTGTACCATTCTCCTTTTCCCGATGACCTGAGGCGTTACAAGATCACCTGCAGCGAATACCGGAGGAACTCAACGGTGGAGTTTCTCTTCGCTGTTAAGGATATTACGACAGACACGAATATCTCATCGCCTTTTAAGGACAACCTCTTCCTGGGTTATATCTTTCACACACGTGAGGGGCTGATCCTCAGTATTTCAGATCACCTTCAAAAGTCTCTCCCCGCAGCCGACAGGGATGTGATCGGAAAGCCTGTAACATCAATTCTCTCTACCTTCACCCACCAGCGAGTGTGTGAAAGTCTCTTGAGGTGTAGTGAAGGACAGATTAAGAAGGTGCATTGCTATACAGACCCTACCGATGAAACAGGCCTGGTGGAAGTGACCTCTCTGATCAACTCGGGTGAGATAGAGAAGTCTCAGCGTCTGCTTGAACGAAAGATCTCATTTGAGAATCTTCTGTTTGACCTGACCGGCTCCATTCTCCGTTCGACCGAAGATTCTCTCGATTCCGATATAGATCGGGCTCTTGAACTGCTGGGGAAGTTTTCGGGAGCTGACCGCTCGTACGTCTTCCTTTACCGTGAAGACGAGACGATGGACAATACCCATGAGTGGGTCGCAGACGGGATCACAAGAGAGAAGGATAATCTTCAACAGCTGCCGAAAAATATCTTTCCTAATCTTGTCAGGGAGCTTGAAGAGGGACGGGATTTGTATTTCAGAGAAGTTAAGAGCATGGGTCCACGGTATGTTGCCGAAAGGGAGATACTTCTGGCTCAGAGTGTGAAATCTATCCAGTTCGTACCGCTGCTTGTACATGACAAGAGTTTTGGTTTCATGGGATTCGATGCGGTTCGCAGCAACATGGAATGGAGTACTGAGGAGCGGCAGCTTCTGCGGTATTTTGCTAATAATCTTTCAGAGGTTCTTGCCCGTAACGCCTACACCAGAGAGCTGGTCAGGCTTCGTATCGAGGCTGAGTCCCTCGCACTTGAAAAAGAGAACTCTCATAAGGACCTTTCGGATTTCCTTGCACAGATGAGCCACGAGATACGAAACTCGGTCAATTCCATACTCGGCGTGAGTGAAATACTCCTCGAGACAAGAATGACAGATCATCAGAAGCGGTACGCCGAGATCATCAGAAGCGGCAGTACTTTTCTTATCGATCTGGTGAAAGACTTTCTTGATTATTCAAAATACACTCGTGCCGGAATCAATATCAGGGAGACGAAATTTTCTCTTAAAACTCTGATAACGCGGGTATCCGAAGAACATATGCAGGAGATTCAGGGCAAGGGACTGTTCCTTACCACTGACATCTCACCCGAGATTCCTTCAATTCTTCTGGGTGCTCCGGTACAGATCTCTCAAATCCTCAAGAATCTGATAGGGAATGCTATAAAATTTACTGATTCAGGCGGCATCACGATTCGGGCAACCTCCCAGCAGCCTGATCAAGGTGTCCTTCAGCTGATTCTTTCGGTGAGTGATACCGGAATCGGTATAGCGCAGGATCATGCGCAGAAGATATTCACCCCCTTCTATTCGACCGCTCGCGCGAACCGGAATTTACAACACTCCAGTGGTCTTGGATTGCCGATCGTCAAGTCTCTTGCAGAGAACATGGGTGGATCCATCAGTGTGAGTTCTGTTTTTACAGAAGGAACGACGTTCACGGTCTCGCTGCCACTCTCCTTTGTACAGGAGGTAGTGGACTCGGACGTACTTGATTCTTCCTGGCAGGGGGCGCGAGCCATTGTCATCGACCCTGATGAGAACATTGCCAGATTGTCGTCACAGATCCTTTCCTCGCTGAGTCTCAAGGCAGACCAGATCACTTCCTCTTCTGTTCTCGACCAGTTTCTTTCGAAGATACAGAGTGAGGGGCACCCGTATGCTGTTTGTTTCATCGACATCTCCATGGTCAGTGAGCAGGTTCTTGAAACTCTCAGGATATGCAAAAGCAGAGGTCAATACCCGTCCCATCAGATGTTCCTTACCTCCGTAAAAAGTGGGTCTTTTCAGAATCTTGATGCATCATGGTCGCTGTTTGACAATACCTTCACGATACCACTGGACCCCAAGAAGATCGTATCGCAGATCAATACCCGGGGAGGAGTGCTGCATCAGGAAAGAGTGTTTGACTACACTTCTTTCCAAGCACTCTCTTCGCTTCATCTATTGATAGTCGAGGATATAGAGATCAATCAGGAAGTGCTCATCTATATGCTTGATAAGGTGGGCGCTTCCCATTCATTGGCTCGTGACGGATACGAAGCCTTGGATGTCATCAGGAAAGAGAGGATCGATGTCATCCTGCTCGACATCAGGATGCCGGGTATGGATGGCTATGAGACAGCACGCGCTATCCGATCTCTTGATGACGGGGTGTACGCGAACATACCGATTGTCGCAGTCACCGCCAACCTATCCCCGAGCGAAAAGGCTATGTGTATACGAGAAGGGATGCATGAATATCTGGAAAAACCGATTGATAAGGAGATTCTGTATCGTGTGCTGCTCTCCTATGTTCGCGCTCAGGGAATGAACGGTTCCACCACACCTATCCGTCTTCAGGGCTTCAACGTGGACAAGGGTCTGGCTCTGCTGCATAACAATAGAGAGGTCTATCTTTCCCTGCTGAATAAATTCTACAGCAGCTATGCCGCTTTCCCGTCGCTCTATAAGGCGGTATCAGATGATAGTGGAGAGAGAATACGGTTCGTCCACTCTGTGAAGAGTGTCGCAGCGAGCCTCGGAGCGGAAAAGCTTGCCGCTCAGGCATCGGTTCTTGAGATACTGCTCAACAGCGGGACCTCTCAGGGTATAGCTGAAGCAGAACAGGATTTTCTCAAAGCCTTCGCATCATCCATTCAGGTCATACACAATTCCCCGTACATCTCTGACGGTCAGAACGTGGAAACACATACTTCTTTCGAGAAAACTACAGTTGCCACTTACCTGAAGGCTCTCACCGAAGGGTGTGCACGCTCTGACGTCACTGTGGTGAAAAAGGCCTTCAGAGAGATCGCAGACTACCCATTTACCGGTGAGGCTGCCGACCTGTTCCAGCAAATTTCTCCCCTTATTTCCAGCTACAACTATACGGAGGCTGAACCTCTGATTACCAGCTTGCTTGAACTTCTGGGCAGCTCAGGAGCGCACTCATGAACAGTGTATTGATTATTGAAGACTCTCCGTTTGATATAGACCTGCTGGTTGCAGCACTTGAGGGAACCTACAACCTTCATGTTGCTATTGATGCAGACAAAGCTTTCGGAGTGCTTGAGTCGATGATCCCGGATATTATCCTTCTCGATGCGATGCTGCCGGGCATGGATGGGTTTGAATTCCTGCAGATACTTCAGTCTTCAGAACAGACACGACATATCCCCGTGATTTTTACATCCGGGATGGATCAGGTGTCTGACCAGATCAAGGGTCTGAATTCAGGAGCTGTCGATTATATCACCAAACCGTTTCATACCGATATCGTGAAGAAACGAGTTTCACTTCACCTTGAGCTCAGTACACATAAAAAACATCTTGAAGAGCGTATCCACCAGCGAACCAGAGAGATCGAACATACAAGAGACTCTACCGTGCAGGCTGTTGCCTACCTTGCCGAGTCGCGCGATAAGACCACGGGAGAACACATCTTCAAGACTCAGCAGTACACCTACGTGCTTGCTTCACATATCGCACAGCATCATCCGCACCTGCTTTCCTCTGACGAGGTCCCCCTGCTTGCTCAGGCAGCGGCTCTTCATGACATCGGCAAGGTCTCTGTCCCTGATGCCATACTCACTAAAAACGGTCCTCTCACACCTGAGGAGTGGGAGATCATGAAACAGCACACAGTACAGGGTGCTGAAGCGATCAGCACCACGATGATGATGATCGGGTCGAACGCACTTCTGGAGAAGGCGTATGAGATCTGTCTCAGTCATCACGAGAAGTATGACGGCACAGGGTATCCCAACGGATTGAGAGGGAGTGAGATTCCGATGAGCGGAGCAATCGTTGCTCTCGTTGATGTCTACGATGCACTTGTCTCTGTGCGCCCCTATAAGGGGGCATTCTCGCATGAGGAGGCAGTGCGTATTATTACGCAGGGCGATGGCAGGACCTCTCCCGGTCAGTTCCATCCCCTTGTCCTTCAGTCGTTCATCGACAGTGAACAGGAATTCGCATCAATCCTGAAAACCTTTCAGATCAGAACAGACCAGCAGACTCAGACGGCTTCTTTGATCGTATGATGGTAATGAAAATCAAGACTCCCTCCACCAGGTAAACCTGATGGCAGACGTTATGCAGTGCTGGGCTGAATCAGAGAGCTAGACGGAGAATCTGTTCCACATCCTTCTGCCCGAGGTGGACGAAGTTTCCTGTTCCATCGCTGCCTTTCATCAGGTTTTCTGCCATGCGTGTAATGTCCTGCGGTCCTATACCTGCATCACTGAGACGGATAGGCAGGGTAAGGGAGCGGAAGAACTCTTCGAGTGCCCGGATGGCAAGAAGGACGACGGTCTCCTTGTCATCAAGACTTACGCTGATATTCCACACGCGTGCAGCCCATTGTACGAACCTGTCGATATCATGGTGGTAAACATACTTCATCCAGGCAGGGAAGATGATGGCGAGTCCTGCACCGTGAGCAATGTCATACACTCCGCTGAGTTCGTGTTCGATGGCGTGAGATGCCCAGTCACCAACTCTACCTCGGTCCAATAGCCCGTTATGAGCAATCGTTCCTGTCCACATCAACTCTGCCCGGTAACGGTACTCGCTGGGGTCGATGAGAGCAAGGGGGGCAAAGGAGATCACATTTCTCATTGCTGCCTCAAGGAAGGCATCCGAGAGGTTGTTGTAGTGCGAATTAGTGAAGTACCGTTCCATCAGGTGAGCAAGGATATCAGCAGCACCGCAGGCACTCTGATAGTCGGGTAGGGTATAGTTCGTCTGCGGGTCCATGATGGCGAAGCGTGGAGTGAGAGCTTCCTGATTGACCGCTCTTTTCAGATCGTTTGTATCGTTGGTGATCACCGTTGATATCGAACTTTCTGAGCCGGCGGCGGGGATGGTGAGAACAACACCGACATCAAGTGAACGGGTGACGCTGCAGTCCTTATTCATGTAATAATCGTCCCAGATATCCTCATCATTGCCCAGAAGGGTCCCGAAGGCGATTGCTTTTGCTGAATCGATTACCGATCCGCCTCCTACCGCAAGAATAAAGGTAATCTCTTCCTTCCTGCACAGCTCGATTCCTTTTTTCACCAGAGATAGGCGTGGATTGGGGACGACTCCGGAGAGTTCGAGGAACTCGATTCCGTGTTCCTTCAATGAAGAGACAACCGTATCATAGATTCCGTTCTTTTTGATGGAACCTGATCCGTAATGCAGCAGTACCTTCTTCGCATACTGTGCTGTATGATGGCCGACCTCACCGATCGTATCTTTGCCGAAGATGATGCGTGTCGGATTGTGATAGGAAAAATTATTCATTCTAGTACCTCCAGAGTTTATATCAATTCATGAGAGTACACCCGGTGGAGCATGAAAGAAAGCCGTAAGGTCAAACACCGCCGGTGGGATTTTCCGATCCCTCATGCGTCAGAAAAGGAGTCCACAGGATAGTTTCTCTGACTGTCCATGAGTATAGCACAGAGGCGGGGGGCGTTCACAGGGGTGTTACTCGTGTTCTCCGTCACTCAGGTCATCGATACTCATGTTGATGATCTGTTCCTTCCCTCCGAACAGGAAGGAGACATAGACTCTCTTATGATGGCGGTCCACCTTTGTAATCTTTCCGGACAGATCGAGCAGCGGGCCGTCGATAACCTTGACAAGGCGCCCCTGGTCGAATTTCACCTTACTGGGCTTGATCAGGCCATGGTGACGATAGACCCACATCGCATACTCTTCATCACTTCCCTTCAGAGGGAGGGAATTGTCCAGGTTCTTCAGAATTTTATAGGCATCTTCTGCCTCCCGGATGAGGTAGGTGGGAAAGGGAGTCTCTTCACTCAGATAGATAAATACGTAGCCGGGTAGAAGAGGCTGTTTGACTCTGCTCCACTTTCCCCGCTTTCTCTGATTCATGATTCTACTTGGGAAAAGGATCTCCACCTGCTCATGAAGCTCTTTTGCCATACGCCTATGAAGAGCTCGTACGATTTTCTCCTCACCTCCGGTCTTGCAGTAGAGACAGTACGAATTCATTCAGGATCCTACAACCGTATTCGCCGGACGAACAAACTCCGGAACCATTCGTTTCAATTCCTCCACCAGGGCGACCTGTGATAATTCTCCATAGCTGCTGATGAACTCCCTGATAGCCTCCTGATTCAGATTGGAGGTGACAAGGGCCTTGTACACCTTCGGATTGTCAGTCGGTATCGTGGTGTCTGCGTCACTGAGTTTTTCCTCGTAGAGCTTCTCTCCGGGACGAAGCCCGGTGATGACCACATCACTTCTCCCGTCTCCGAAATAGGTGACCAGCTTCTTGGCGAAATCATAGATATTGACCGGATCCCCCATCTCGAGGACCATTACTTCCCCGCCTTTGCCCAGGGCCCCTGCCTGAAAGACCAGAGAAACAGCTTCAGGAATGGTCATGAAGTATCGGATAATACCACGGTCGGTGACTGTGATCGGCAGACCGTTCTTCAACTGTTCCATGAACAGGGGAAGCATCGAACCCCGTGAGCCCAGTACATTGCCGAAACGGACACTGATGATCTGAGTAGATTCACAGCTGAGAGTGCTGGCGATCTGCTCAGCGACACGCTTGGTAGCACCCATCACATTCGTCGGGTTGACAGCCTTGTCCGTGCTGATGATGATACATCGCTCGACACCTCTCGAAACAGCACTGGAAAGGACATTATAGGTGCCGACAATATTGGTCTTGATCGCCTCTTCCGGGTAGTATTCCATCATCGGTACATGTTTGTATGCGGCGGCATGGAACACTATGTCAAAGGAAAGCTTCTTGAAAAGAGTCTCTACTTTACTCGCATCACGGACATCACAAACGATTGGAATGATCTTTTCGCTGAATTCCTGTCTGTAGTGGTGGAGTCGCAATGAGAGGTCATGCAGCTCAGTCTCATCGATATCGAGGAGGTAGAGGCGGTCAGTTCCATACTCGAGAAGCTGCCGGCAGATTTCGCTTCCTATCGAACCTCCTGCGCCGGTAACGAGAACGGACTTGCCGCTTACCATCTGTTTGACAGGCTGTTTGTCGAGCACGACAGGAGATCGGCCGATCAGGTCCTCGACCTGTATCGCTCTTATATCTGACACAGTGGTCTTGGATTCTTCCATTTCGAACATGGAAGGTATGATTTTCACTTCCACCCCGAAGCGCCCTGCAATATCCATCGCTTCCCTGATCTTCTCTTTTTTCAGATCCGTGATTGCTATGATCAGAAGGTCGGCATCGACACTGCGGATGATGGCCGGAAGGGTGTCAATGCTTCCCAGAACGCGGATGCCGCCGACGATCATCGACAGTTTCACCGGATTGTCATCAATGAACCCAGCGATACTGAACCCGAGTCTGTTCCGGTAATACTGGCGTGCCAGCTGCATCCCGATTTCTCCGGCTCCATATATGATGGCTTTGGGATTGCCTTTACCCTGACGGGGGCTGACCAGATAGGTCTTCGCAATACGGTAGAAAACGCGGTAACCCAGAACAAGAAGCAGCGAGAAGGTTGAGAACGGGATATAGGTCTTGAAGACGAAGGAGAAATCCCGGGTCACTACAAGCAGCAGAATGACGGCGACACCTGACAGGACAATCATCGGGATTCCCCCGAGTGTGATAAGGTCGAGTGAACTGTCAACTAACCTGATCGAGTAGAAGCCCGCAAGAAATAAGACGACGATATGGAGGAGTATGAACAGGGTGACGTACAGCCACAGAGTGGTGATGAACGTGTGTGGCACATTCGAAACATACAGGGCAAGGAATATTGAGAACAGGAGAAGCACGGTATCTATCGCCATGAGCAGCAGATTCTGTTGTACACGTCTTGTCATGTGTTTTTCCATCAACCACTCCCCAAGTTACAAACATAAGCAAAGTAACGAATTATACTCGCAGGTCTGTGTCTTATGACGTAAATACTGTCATGATAAAGGATGAGCCGCTTTCGGTCAACATCTCTGGACCAGGGGAATGTAGGAAAGCTCTTACACATGTGCTGCTTGCTTTGTTTTGGCAATGAATATATATATAAAAAACATGTTGCCTGATAACCACTTTGCCGGTACGATGAAGGTGATTGTGAAGGGGGAGGGGGGGAATAAAGGAAAGAGAAGAAGGTGATAAGCTTGAAGTAAGGCGTGTGAAGTAGAGCTCAGGTGACTGACTGGTTCTTCTCTTTCCTCTGTGAACCGTGAACTGCTAACTGCCGTTCATCCTTTCACTGGTAAAAAGATATCACATCACAGCGGTGAGAGCAATCAAGAGTCTTGTAGGAAATGACTTACAGCAACCGGATCTGTTGACAGACATCCACAGAAACGCTATGAAAGGGCAGGTACCGATGATATGTTTGAGTTGACAACGCCAGGGATTATAGCACTTTTTACAGCTTTCATTCAAATCTCGTTCGCTGCTCTGCTCCTCTCTCAGAAAAAGGGAAGGGGAGCGAGAGAACTCGCCTTTGTTATGGTCTCTCTGTTCTTCTACTCGTTCGGAGCAGGGCTGGAGCATATCTCACGGAATCCTCAGATGCGTGAGGTGAGCATTCACCTGCAATACCTTGGTATGCCCTTTCTTCCGTACGTGCTGCTGAGATTTATCACGGCATACTACCGCCTTCGCCTTGTCCGTGAACATCTCTACTTCACTGTCTACCTCTCACTCGGTGCCCTGTTCATGACCCTTCAGTTCACCTATCCCTATCACAGTCTGTTTTACGGTGAACGGGTCTATACCACGATCAGAGGATTCAGTGCGATTACGATGGAGACCTACCCTTTCTTCTTCCTGCATAATCTTTTCCACGTCATCACAGCCTTAGTTTTCATCTACTACAGTCTCTACATGATGCTGAGAGGGCATAAGGCTTACAGAAAACGGGGAATCCTCCTGATCCTTGCAGTTCTTGTCCCCCTGCTCATCAATATCATCTACCTTACGAAGGCCGGGGAATCCATGATCGATCCCCTTCCGTATGCACTGCTGGTTTCTACCGCCATCTTCATCTACCTGTATTTTAAAGACTCGCTGTTCGGCCCTATACCGATCGAGAATCGAAGTATTCTTGATTCCCTGATGGATGGGATTATCGTTCTCAATGGAGAGGGCGTGGTCCTGGAATTCAATGCAAAAGCCTGTGAATTTCTGCCAGTTCTCAACGAAAGTCACATAGGAAGATCCATTGGAGAAGTCTCTCACGAGGTTGAAGAGCTTACTGCTCTCACCGACTATTCATGTTCGGGGACTCAGAATTTCGGTCACGAAGTATCATTTCCTGGCTCGAATGGAAGTGCACGGTATCTGGAAGTCCGGCAGTTCTATGTTGAAGGAAGGCAGAAGGGGACACATGTTGTGACGATGGTCCTTCGGGATGTGAGTGAGCGGAGGAGGATGATTGAAGAACTTCGTCTTTCCTATGAGAGAATTGTCGAGGCTGACAGGCTGAAAGGGTTGGTCATTGATGTGATGAGCCATAATCTCAGATCTCCGCTTCAGCTGATGAAGAGTCTGAGACAGTTGATTGCTTCACAGGAAGTTTCACAGAACCCTGCCATATGGGAGCGGGGAGGCCAGGAACTCGATGTACTCATCCAGCAGGCCGATACTCTCATAGCGAATCTGCTGACACTCAATATTTCCTTCGATGATGAAGATGCCTATCAGTGCACGGTTGTCGATATTGAAGCGGTAGTAGAGCAGCTCAGAGATAAATTTCAGATTTCTGCGTCAAGAAAGGGTGTGCGATACGGCTCGTTCCTCGAGGGAGGTGTTCTGGTCTACGGTCATGAGAAACTCCTTTCGATAACTCTGAGAAACATCCTCGATAACGCCCTTAAGTATTCGTTTCCGGGCTCGGAGGTTTCGCTTCATGCCCTTGTAGGGCAAAAAGAGGTGAAGCTTGTGATAGAGAATCGGGGTGTCTCGATAGACAGTGAGGTGCTGACTGCCTATGAACAGGGTCGGTGGGGAATCACGAAGAGGGGAACCGCCGGTGAGGTCGGTCCCGGGATCGGACTGTTCGCTTCCAGACGATTCATGAACCTTCAGGACGGGAGCATGCATGTACAGCAGCGTGAGGGGGGAGGAACCAGAGTCGTTCTCAGGCTGAGAAGGATACTTGGAAGTTCGTACGTTGCTCCTATGGAGCTTGAGCCGGAAAGGAGGCTGAGAGGATGATGTACACATGGACACCTGAAGCTCTCATCCTCTCAATCATGGTACTTGTCGAGGGAATCTTCATCACGTTTCTGCTGAGAAGGCGCAAAGAACACGGAGCGGTGGAGCTTGCTCTGTTCCTGCTGGTGGTCTCTGTTCATAACCTGACTTATATGCTGGAGACGATGGCTCTCCCCTGGGGTCTGAAGAGCCTCTGGGATACACTTCAGTATGTCACCATTGCCTGGTACCCGATTACACTCCTTCATTTCTCGAACCGCTACTTCAACCTCCGACTGAAGAACGTAAGTGTCTTTTACATGGTGTTTATCAGTGTTTCAGTGACTCTCACCATCATCATCCTCACGATGCCGTTTCATGATCTGTTCATCACTGATGTGCAGTTCCTCGAAGGACTGTTCCGTCCCAATATCTACAAACCGAAGATCTTTGTCATGGTACTGAATTTCTACGCTCTCTTCGGCGGCCTGCTGTATGTGTATTACAGCTTTTACATGACCGTGAGCGAGAAGGGGCTGTACAGAGTGCGCGGAGCCTGCATGATGCTGATGATACTGATTCCTCTCATCGGCATGTTTTTCTATGTAGGTATGAAGAAGTATATAACCTTATACTACTCACCATTCCTCTATTTTGCAGGCGCTTTATTTCCTAAGTACCTCCTGTTCACAGGCAAGCTGTTCGGTTCGGTGCCGGTGGAGAATTCAATCTTAAAGGATTCTCTTATTGACGGAGTACTGATCATAGATCGAAGTGGGGTCATTCTCGATATGAACAGGAAGGTGCAGGAATTCTTTCCTGAGATCACCGATGAATGTGTCGGTCTGGATATCGAGGAAGCAGGATTGAAGGCTCCCTTCCTTCAGCTCGTGCACTCCCGCGAGGAGTCCGACACTCTCAGAGAGGGGACTTCCATAGAGTATCATGGTACGGACGGACAAGTGGCAACGTATGAGGTTCGCCGCTCTTATTTCGAGAATAATCATCATCGCTCACATGCCTCTGTACTCACGATTCGTGATGTAAGTGAGATGAAAAGCATGCAGGAAGAGCTCAGAAAACGTCATGAGCGGATTATTGAAGACAACAGAATGAAGGGACTGCTCATAGAGGTCATCAGTCATGATGTAAGAAGTCCTCTTGTTCTGATGAAAGGTCTGAGACAGCTGATGGCTTCAGGTGTCACCCGAGAGGATTCGGGGGTGTGGAAACGGGGCGGTGAGGACCTTGATTCACTCATTGACCGGGCTGATTCGCTGATTGCAAATCTTCTTGCTCTGAGTGAATCCTTCAGCGAGTGGGAGACCTACCAGCTCCAGACAATGTCTCTATCGGGAGTATTGCCACAGCTACAGGATTCTATCAGGCGGCTGGCCAGCCGTAAACGGGTGAACTGTACCTATGATATCGAAGAACACCTTGAGGTTACAGCGCACCCGGCCCTTTTGAAATCGGTACTCCGCAATGTGGTCGAGAACGCAGTGAAATACTCAACTCCCGGTCAGACGGTACAATTCCTGGGTCGCAGTGCTGCTTCTGTAGTACAGGTTGTTGTTGAAAACCGCGGGGAGCCGATCGATCCTGAAGCCCTGCGGGCCTTTGAGGAAGGTCGATGGGGTGTGACGAGGATGGGAAGTGCAGGGGAGAAAGGCCCGGGTATCGGGCTGTATGCATCAGCCTTGTTCATGAAGAAGATGGCCGGTTCGATGGAGATCGCAGCGTTGAAACAGGGGACTCGTGTCGTGCTCAGCTTCCCCTTTCCTGCTGTCAACCACACGTTCGACAGGGGGTCTCATGAACATGATTGAGCACCTCGACACCGATATCTACCTCCTCCTCATGGTTCATCGGTGTACGTGGAATGAGAAAAAGCACGTATCGTGTACGTATGATGAGGATATTGCGATTCTGGCTCATAGGGGGGCTTCTTTCTTCTGCGCTTTTTACTATAGTAGAGAACAGGATCACATATTCTGTTTCTGGTGGTTCTGGTACTGTCAGAGTGATGGTATAGGGGCATAGAGTTTCTCCGGCTATCGTTTATGAGGGCTGCCGGGGGTAACGAAGATGGGACGTGCAGGGGAAAAGGGGCCCGGCGTGACAGTGTACGCTCCCAGACGATTCCTGAGCTGGATGGATGGGGTGTCAGAGGTGGGCAGAGGATCTGAAGGCGGAACCTGTGTCTATACGAGGATATGGCAATACAGGTGAAGTGTGTGAGGTGCATAGTATGGTGAGAGTTATTGTGGTCGAAGACCATCTGCTGTTTCGCAAAGGATTGGTATCAATTCTCGAAGCTCAGCAGCGAATGCAGGTTGTGGCTGAGTATGCGAATGGTCAGGAATTCCTCAATGCAGTGCAGACCGGCAGCGTGGAAGCGAGTGATCTCATCTTCCTCGATATAGCCATGCCGTGGAAGAGCGGGCTGGAGGTTCTTCAGGAGGTCAGGGAGCGGTCTCTCAATATACCCCCGGTGTGTGTACTGAGTATGTATCCTGATCAGTTCTACCTTGAACAGGTGAAGGCTCTCGGTGCCCGAGGATACCTGACGAAGGATAGTGATCTGAGTATTCTTGAGTCCGCAGTGAGGGAGATCGTTGAGGGACGCACATTCTTTCTGACCAAAGAGAAGAGCCAGGACACGAGCTTTCTGGAAAATCTCAGTGCAAGAGAGATCGAAGTATTCAAGCTGCTCACGAAGGGTATGACCATCAAAGAGATAGCCTATGAGCTCGACATTTCCGTTAAATCTGTGAGTACCTATAAGACTCGGCTGATGGAAAAACTTTCGGTTGATTCGTTAACCGACCTCTACAAGATGTCTCTATTCTTTGATGAAAGGTCGTGAGATCTTTCTGGATCAATGAAAAGTTTCTGTCCTTGAAAGCAATCACTCTTTCCCTATTCAGGTGTAATGGTGTTTCGAATGAACGTCGACAGCTGATTCAAGTGCGTTACATCCCCAGTCTAGTAGAGCTCATGTCAGGTGTTGAAGATACAGTTCTCCCAATGCTGAACACTCGCGGGTGCATACAGGCGTACACACAGTCTCCTCTCCGGCTGAATGTGTGTCGCACCTGATGGGTAGTGTCCTTGTGTGTGTTCAGGCTACCCGTCTCCGATTCACTGCAGTGTGAACCAATCTGAACAGACCCGTTCCGAAGGTGGCTGCATAATCTGCAGCCGCATCATAGGCGCTTATCCTCTTGTCTTGTTCAAGCAGATAGTACCAGTGGTCTGATACTGCGAAAAAAAGCTCAGCTTCAGACAGATTTTTGCAGGCCTTGCGGATTGTCCAGCTACTTATGGCATCCATGATCGGAGTGAATACGTTTTCCTGCCACGAGAATATGGCATCATCTCGTGTGATAACCCAGGGGATTTTCTGGTTCACCAGATACATGTGGGTACTGATCTGCTGTTCCAGCCGCGGGATATCCTTCTGTGAGAATAGGTGTCCGGTTTGATCAAGCAGCGTTCTCATCTCCAGTGAATTGTGTGTTGTCATGTATATCTCCTTGGCGAAATCATCGCCATTCGTTTCTTGTTACACACATACTATACTCATTATTCTTCTGATGTTCAATATAATAATAGAAAAAACTTGACAAAATGAAAATTATGTACTTATGAAAATAATTTTGCTCAATTTATAAAAAATTGTTAAAAAATTACTTTTCAGTAGTGAGTGTATCGTCGGTGAATAGGGAAAGATAGTATATATTGCGTTCTTATGGCTCTTCTGATAGGATGATAACAGACAATGGAGCACCTGCTCTCAGGGAGGTCTTGGATGCATATCATGGAAGCAGCGATCGCAATGGAACGGGAAGGCGCCTCTTTCTACGACAATCTTGCAGCAGATACACAGGACGAGGGGCTGAAGAAGCTTTTCAGTCTCCTGGCTGATGATGAGAGACGACATGAAAGGATCTTTCGAGCTATGGCTGACGGAGTTGATGGTGATGAAGTCCCTCTGAACGAGCATCAGAGTGATGAACTTCTCAGTGCGCTTGATGGACAGAAGTTTGCTGAGACTCATAAGCAGATGGAACTGTATGAAAGGGCTCTTGAAATCGAGTTGAAAAGTATCGAATTTTATACAGAGGCATTGGATTCGCTGACAGACCCCACTGATACGCAGATTGTCAAGCAGGTGATACAGGAAGAGAGGAAACATTATGATACTCTGGACACCATAGTCCAGATGGTCAGTCGACCTGACTCCTGGGTGGAAGATGCCGAGTTCGGTGTGAGAGACGAATATTGAACACTCCGGAGCATGCAGCACAACCGATTATCGAAACCGAACGGTTGGTACTCATTCCACCTTCTCTGGTAAAAGCCGAGCAGCTGCTGCACTATCTCGAGACGAACAGAGCCTTTCACGAACGCTGGGAGCCTGTGCGTGAAGAACGCTACTACACGATTCCCTCAGTGCAGGAGCTTCTGGACTCACAGATCAGGCAGGTGGAGTCTTTCGATGCTCTACACTTCTACCTCACACACAACGGCAGTGACGAGATTCTGGGGAAGGTGAGCTGCAGCCAGATAGTGCCGTATCCCTTCTATTCGACGTTCGTAGGCTACTCCCTCTCTCACCATCATATTCATCGCGGGTATATGAGCGAAGCCCTCAGAGCTGTTCTCGGGTATGGTTGTACTGTTCGTAAGCTTCACCGCTTCGAAGCGAATATCATGCCTGGCAATCAGGCATCCATCCATGTAGCACTTGCTGCCGGGTTCACCTACGAAGGCTACTCTCCCGACTACCTCCTGATACGAGGAGTCTGGGAAGGGCATGAACACTATGTCTATATCAATAGCGAGTGGCAGGATGGGTAAGCCTGTTCCGGGCTGGACGTTTTTTCCAATTTTCGTAACATCCTTTGCTGGACACACCTCAGGAAGGCTTTTACAATAGGTAACAACATCTTGTAGATATAAGGAAATGCTATGAAAGAACATGCAGAGATTGCCCGAATGATAGAGGCCGGTGAAGCGGTTGTCGGTATCGAGATGGGTTCAACCAGAATCAAGGCGGTTCTGATAGGACAGGATAACACTCCTCTTGCCTCCGGAGGTTACGGATGGGAGAACTCTCAGATCGATGGTATCTGGACGTATCCCCTCGAGCAGGTCTGGGAGGGATTGCGCTCCTGTTACGCTGATCTCGTCGAGCAGGTGAAGCGTACCTATGGTGTACACCTGACACGACTCAAGGCTCTGGGTTTCAGTGGGATGATGCATGGATATATCGTCACAGACCGTGACGGGAAACAGCTCGTTCCTTTCAGGACGTGGAGAAACAATATCACCGGAGAGGCTTCAGAGAAACTGGCCGAACTGTTTCAGTATCCGATTCCTCAGCGTTGGAGTGTCGCTCACCTGTATCAGGCTATTCTCAATGGTGAAGAGCATGTCAAAGATATTGATTACCTCTCAACTCTTGCCGGTTACGTGCACTGGCAGCTGACGGGGAACAAAAGTATGGGAGTGGGTGAGGCCTCCGGTATGTTCCCGATCGATCTGGACACACGGGATTTCAATCTCGAGATGTGTCAGGCCTTTGATGAAAAAGTGAAGGATAAGGGCTATACCTGGCATCTGCGTGACATCCTCCCGGAAGTTCTGGTTGCCGGTGAGGTCGCCGGGACTCTCACTGAGGAGGGAGCTCGTCTGCTTGATCCCTCAGGAGCTCTTCAGGCAGGTGTTCCCCTGTGTCCTCCGGAAGGTGATGCAGGAACCGGTATGGTCGCGACCAACTCAGTGGCGGTCAGGACAGGTAATGTCTCTGCCGGAACGAGCGTGTTTGCAATGATCGTTCTGGAAAAAGAGCTTTCAAAGGTCTACCATGAACTTGACCTCGTAACCACTCCCGATGGGCATCTTGTTGCCATGGCCCATTCCAATAACTGCAGCAGTGACTATGATGCGTGGATGCATCTGTTCGGTGAGGCCGTTCAGGCTCTCGGTCTCGAAGTGTCGAAACCGAAACTGTATGACACACTCCTCGAACAGGCTCTCAAGGCGGACCCCGATTGCGGCGGCCTGCTGAGTATTGGCTATGTATCCGGTGAACATATGACCGGATTTACCGAAGGACGGCCACTGTTCGTACGATCTCCGGAAAGCAGATTCACCCTCGCAAACTTCATGCGGAGCCACCTCTTCACTGCCTTGTGTGCGATGCGGACAGGTCTTAACATCCTGTTTGAGAAGGAGGGTGTGGAAGTTGATGAAATCAGAGGCCACGGAGGGTTCTTCAAGGCAGCGGAAGTCGGCCAGAAGATCATGGCGGCGGCAACAAATACACCGATTTCGATTCTTGAGACAGCAGGGGAGGGGGGAGCATGGGGAATTGCTCTCCTGTCGGCCTTCATGGTGCGAGAGGATGAGAGCCTTGATTTTCCTGCATTCCTTGAGCAGGTGTTTGCCGGTAGCATGAAAGATGCAGTGAGCCCGGATTCTGCTGACGTCGAGGGATTCGAAGCGTTCTTCAAACGGTATCATCAGGGTTTGGAAATAGAACGTTGTGCGATTGAGAATTTGATCTGACAGAATCTGCAAGAGTGTCAAATATTGACAGGCAAGTGCGCAGACCAGCGACAGGCAGAGCCGGAATAAGGTTCTGTCTGTTGTAGTTTTGATGGCCTTAAAGACTTCTTAATATCAAATAATTGCTCTATTAATTCATCCAAAGGGTGTCAAAATAGAAAACTTGACTTCCACTGACCTCCTGCAGTACAGTGTGTTCATGAATACCATACAGAATGAATTTGACTCAATTCGTGCAGCTTTGCTCGAAGAGAACCCTACGATACGTGCCTTCATGCTCGATGAGACTCTTTCGTCTGAAG
>JAFGUP010000223.1 GCA_016938475.1 Sphaerochaetaceae bacterium | reverse complement strand
GTGTCCCGCCTTGATCAGGTTCTTTGCCATGGGCTTGCCCATGATTCCAAGTCCTACGAATCCAATGTTCATGTTGTGTTCTCCTTCTCAACCGCTGTGGTTATCGCACCATACAGGGTTTCTTGCTATCGAATTTCCAGTCGGGGATGAGATACTGCATACTCACAGCATCGTTACGCGCTCCGAATGGAAGCTTTGTGTATACCTCATGCGCCTTGTAGAGCGCATCCATATCAATGTCTATACCGAGACCGGGTGCATCTGTCACCCTGATCTTACCTTCTTTGATCTGATGCGGATTATGTGTGAGGTGTTGTCCATCCTGCCAGATCCAGTGAGTATCCATTGCAGTGATGTCACCTGGTGCGGCTGCCGCACAGTGAGCGAAGATCGCCAGTGAGATATCGAAATGGTTATTCGAGTGACTTCCCCAGGTCAGACCCCAATCGTTCAGAACCTGAGCTATTCTCACAGAACCGCTCATCGTCCAGAAGTGGGGATCTGCGAGAACGATATCAACAGCTTTCTGACCAACCGCATGATAGAACTGTCTCCAGTCGGTTGCGATCATGTTTGTCGCAGTGGGAATGCCGGTCCTCATCTTGAACTCACTCATTGTTTCCCGTCCGGAATACCCCATTTCAGTCCCGCAGGGGTCCTCGGCATAGGTAAGAGAACTGTTCTTACAGAGTTCTACCGCCTCATCCAGCTTCCACGCTCCATTGGGGTCGATGTTGATCCGTGCGTCGGGGAATTTTGAAGCAAGAGCCTCTACAGCCTCCATCTCACTCGAACCCTCAAGCACTCCGCCCTTCAGTTTGAAGTCCTTGAATCCATAGTACTCCTTGAGAGCCTGAGCCTGAGCGACGATACCGTCGGCATCCATAGCCTCGTTGCGTCTGATACGGAACCAGGGGTTATCACTGTCAGATTCATCGATGTACGGAAGATCTGTCTTCCTCCTGTCTCCCTGATAGAACAGATAGCCGAGAATGACGACCTCATCGCGCTGCCGTCCATCACCGAGCAGATCACAGACCGGCATACCCAGGAACTTGCCCCAGAGATCGAGCAATGCACTTTCGATGGCCGTCTCGGAGTGAACAACATCCTTCAGGTTGGCAAGTGAGAGGTTCTGAAGTCCTTCAGAGTTCTTCGAACGTTCGTTATGACGTTCGGTCAGCGTCTTGAGGATGGAACGGTACTCACTGATCTGCCGACCCATCACAAAGTGGACGGACTCTTCAAGAGCCTTGGTGATCGCCTCTCCCCCGTGAACTTCCCCGAGCCCCGTGTTACCCGATGAATCTGTGAGTACCACGATATTTCGGGTGAAAAAGGGTCCATGTGCTCCACTGAGCGAGAGAAGCATACTGTCATTCCCGGCAACGGGAATGACCTTCATATCTGTTACGACAGGAAAAGTTTCTTTCAATGCCATGTTATGCAGTTCCTTCTTTCTTTTCTTTAAGCTCTCTTACCGAAGCCTTGTGGTTGTTGATGATCGTCACGACCATCGAAAGGATCGTGAGGGCGAGGAAGGTACCACTGATCGGACGGGTGAACACATCCCAGAAATTCCCGTTGGAATATTCGAGTCCGCGTCGCAGGTTCAGCTCAAGCTGGTATTCAAGAATGAAACCAAGGATGAACGGCGGTGCCGGGATCTTGAACTTCGCCATCATGAGACCGACAAAACCGAACAGAAGAAGGCCCCACATGTCAAAGACTCTATTACCCAGTGCATATGCACCGATGGAACACAGCACCACGATGAGAGGGATGAGAATGTGGTTGGGAACCTTGAGAACCTGAACGAACATCCTCATTCCTGACCACATCAATACAGCCATGAAGATGATGCCGAGAACCATCGCTGCGAAAATCGAATAGACAACATCACCGTTCTGCTGGAAAAGGAGAGGACCGGGCTGCATACCGTGCAGCATGAACCCTCCCAGGAGGATAGCTGTCGCGCCGTCACCCGGGATCCCGAGGGTAAGCAGGGGAATCATAGCCCCGCCGATGGAGCCGTTGTTACTTGCCTCGCTGGCGATGATACCATCTGGAATTCCAGTTCCATACTTTTCCGGATGTTTCGAAGAGTTCTTGGCAACCGAATAGGCGATGATATTACTAGTTGAGCCTCCGATCCCCGGCAGAATACCGATGCCGAGTCCGACAAGCGAACTTCGTATCAGATTGATCCAGTTTCCTGCCATATCGTGCAGACCGAAACCTAATCCTTTCATCTTATACTTGAGAACCTTGATCGGCTCCTGCTTGCTCGATGCGGTAAGAAGAACCTCGCGAATTGCATAGAGGCCGACCAGAACTACCAGAAGGTGGAATCCGCTGGTGAGCTGGAGAGAGCCGAAGGTGTAGCGGGGAGTACCATCAACCGGAGATAACCCGATAGTGGCGAACATCATGCCGAACAGGGCACTCAGCAGTCCCTTGATCACAGACTTCCCTGTCAGAGAGGCGATCAGTGTCAACGCGAAGAAGGTAACGGTGAAGTATTCCCACGGGCCGAATTTCAGCGTAAGCCTGGCAAGAACCGGAGATGCGAAGATCATGACACCGACACCGACAAGGGTACCGACGAGACTTGCAAACACTGCGATTCCCAGAGCCTTCCCTGCTTCCCCCTTCTTTGCCATCGGAGCACCATCAAAGGTGGTAGCGATAGAGGCCGGCGTCCCCGGCATATTCAGAAGAATGGCCGAGATAAGCCCCCCAGAGGTGCCACCTATATAGATCGCGGTCAGCATAGACAGACCAACGTGAGAGACCATCACATAGGTGACCGGCAGGAACATGGAAAGACCTGCGACCGTGGTCAGACCCGGGAGAGCACCGAAGATGATACCCACCATAACACCGAGAAACACCATGCTAATCGCCAGGGGATCAGTGAAGATCGCGGCGAAGCCAGATACTAATAATTCCAACATGATGAGCCCCCTAACCTAGTATCCCGCTCGGAAGAAAGAGCGTGAGATATCGTGTAAATATGAAATAGATGAGGACAGAGGCTCCGATAGAGAACAGAATAATAAAGGTTCTCCACCTCTTTCTCTCTTCCTTCTTCACCAGAAGTAATGATTCAGCGATCAGAAAACCTGTGCTCGAGATAATGAATCCCACAGGCTGGTAGGCTGCTATGTAGAGAGTGAGATACACGAACGAGAGCAGGAGTTTAATGGAAAAGACCCGGTCGAGCCTCTCGATGATAGTACCTTTCACAGGCTGTATGCATGCAACCTCATCCTCATCGCACACCAGAGTATCAGCTTCCTGTTCGTTCTCAAGCAGTGCCTTGACCTGTTTCTCCCTCAGGAGGACCTGGGCGATGTGGGCAATGCTCAGGATGATGACAAGCAATCCGATGAGCTGCGGGATCGAACGGGAATCAAGACCCCTGTTACCGAAGGGAGTGAATGTCGAGATTCCGAACGTCCCGATTATATATGCTGTTGCTAGAACGAGAAAGAAGATGCCGATCTGGACTTCTCGTTTCGTGTCACTGTTCATATCTGTTTTCTCCGTGGTCTCATATCAAACTGGCCTGAAACATTTCAGGCCAGTGATATACACCTTATACTAAGGATTTCTTATTTGCCCTGAAGCACATCGCTGATTGCCATCAGCTCATCGCGCTCCGTATGCCAGTGAGCTTCAGAGTCTTCAACACTCATCCAGGTAACAGGCTGGTACTGAGTTGCGATCTCTGACTGATATTTCTCATTGTTCATGACAATCTCACCGACTGCATTCGAGAACTTCTCGACGATCCGGGGATCGGTACCCTTGGGGAAAATCATGGTGTTCATGTAGTCGTATCCTGCATTGACACCAACTTCTCTGAGGGTCTTCACATCGGGAATAAGTTCGCTTCTTTTGTTACTTGCCGTTCCGATGATTTTGAGTGTTCCTTCGTTGACATAGGTTTCGATCATACCGTAGTTGAGAGGTACGATATCAGCGTGTCCGCCGAGAACAACCTGAAGCCTCTCACCTGAGCCACCGGAAGAGACGACGTTGAGCTTCGCACCTGCATTCTGCAGACCGATAGCGATCCACATGGTGGTCGCGCCGGTGTTAGCGGTCAGTTTCACTTCACCGGGATGATCCTGAGTGTAGGCGATCAGTTCTTCGACATCGTCGAACGGTGCATCCGAAAGTGATACGAGAACCTCGGGGGATGCTTTTGAGAATACTGAACCTACTGTGAAGTCCTTGATACCGTAGTTCGCCATTCCTGCAGCTTCAGCAATACTGAGTGATAGCTGATGAACAAGGATGGTATATCCATCTGCCTTCGCATCTTTGACCTGTGCTGCACCGATCGTACCGCCGCTTCCGGGCACATTGGTCACCACAACTGGTTTCCCGAGGATTTCAGGAAGGTATTTCGCCACTGCACGAGCATTGAAGTCCGAGTTACCGCCGGCAGCATAGGGAACGATCAGATTGATCGGCTTGGTCGGCCAGTTCAATTCACCGTCGGTTGATGCTTCTTCTTGTCCCTGAGCACTTACGAATGTAATGCTAAGGAAAAGTACCATGAGAAAAACGAGCAGTTTTTTCATCTTTATTCCTCCAAATTGGTTTTACATCTAATCTTTTTTGATGTAATTCTGTTTATAACCGAAATTATAAAACGATATTTATTATTTGTCAAATATAATTTGATTTTTTATAATCCTTTTATACTTTTACCTGACTAAGCATGGACGTTTCGGATCAAATGTCCATCCGGGAATGAGATACTGCATCCCGATCGCATCATCTCGTCCTGACAGACACTCCTGGTTGTAAAGAGCATTCGCTTTCAGGACCTGATCCCTATCGACCTCGATGCCGAGACCCGGTTCCTGAGGTATAGAGACGTACCCATCCTCTATCTTAAACGGGTTCACACACAACCTCTCGATTCCTTCCTGCCAGATCCAGTGAGTATCAATGGCATTCAGGCGACCGGGCACTGCGGCAGCCGTATGACTGAACATAGCAAGGGAGATATCAAAGTGGTTGTTCGAATGACTGCCCCAGGAGAGACCGAACATGTCACACAGCTGGCCCACTCGCACAGAGCCTTCCATCGTCCAGAAATGAGGATCGGCCAGTGGGATATCGACTGACTGAAGCATGATAGAGTGAGCCATCTGCCTCCAGTCGGTTGCTATCATATTTGTTGCAGTGGGCAGTCCTGTCGCACGCCTGAACTCTGCCATCACCTCCCGTCCACTGTATACACCCTCAGCTCCACAGGGGTCCTCACAGTAGGTGAGGACATCATGAAGGTCAGAACACAATCGAATCGCATCATCTTTCAGCCATCCCCCGTTCGGGTCAATGGTGATACGTGCATCGGGAAAGGCTTTCTTCAGCGCCCGCACTGCCTTAATCTCTTCCTCACCTGTCAGGACACCACCTTTCAGCTTGAAATCGTCAAATCCGTATGCATCCTTGGAGGCCTGCGCCAGAGCGACAATCGCTTCGGGAGTGAGAGCCTCTTCGTGACGAAGACGATACCAGTCGCTTTCAGAATGCTCATCAGAATAATAGGGAAGATCTGTCTTTTTCCTGTCCCCTATATAGAACAGATATCCGAGCATCTTCACCTTCTCGCTAACCTGACCATCTCCGAGAAGTGCAGCAACCGGGACTTCAAGGTACTTACCGAGCAGGTCGAGAAGCGGAGCTTCTACTGCAGTCTTCACATGAACCCCGGTTCTCAGATCGAAGGTCTGGGAACCCCGCACATCCTCCTCATGAGCACCTAACGCTTCATCAATAGCAAGAAGGGTATTCTTGTATCGTCCGAGGGAGGAACCTATGACAAGATGGCTAATCGAATCCAATGCATCCGTGATCTTCTTCCCGCCCGGGACTTCCCCTACTCCGGTATTTCCGCTGCTATCGGTCAGCAGCACAATATTTCTGGTAAAAAACGGCGCATGAGCGCCGCTGAGATTCAGCAGCATCGAGTCCTTTCCAGCGACTGGATATACTTCCATCTTCTCAACAATCGGTGTTTTCATACCTACCTCCACGGTCTCTTTCGAGACCTCTGATTCACATACTATGATACCTTCAGATCCACACTGCTGTCAACGTAAATTATATTTTAAAAAGATATATATAGATTTTTTATAATTTTTATTGATATTTTACTGCCTATACATCATTTAATGAATTTTTGTTGTGTATTTCTGTAATTTGATATAAATTTTCTTGCAATAATCTCCAATTTTTTCAATCAAAGTGGATTTTTTTATATTTTATCTTTGTGAATCTGTATTTTTAGGCTATGATGTCTATCATGAAAGAAACTGATACACAAGACAAGTATACTATCAAGGCAGCAATGAGATGCTTTGAAATCCTCGACCTTGCAGCTGACAGCGAGCATCCACTCTCGATACAGGATGTGAGTGATTCTCTGGAAGTGAACACCAATATGGCTTTCCGCCTGCTGGCGAGTCTCGTAGCCTCCGGCTACATGGACAAGGATGAGAAGACGGGTTACTACTCCACATCTCTCAAATCCCTGTATCTGTCCCGCAATGCACTGCTTTCTCTTGATATCAGAAAACTCACTATGCCCTACCTGGAGCTTCTGTGGAATCAGTTCCCCAAGTCCAATATCAACATGGGTGTGTTCAACATGGATGAAATCCTTGTCATCGACCGGATAGACAGCGTCTCCCTTCCCCGTACCTACTTTACACCGGGCAAGGCCCTTCCCTTCCATTGCACATCGCTCGGCAAGGTGCTCACCTCTGAATTTGATGATGATCAGCTCGATGCCCTTATAGAAAAAAAAGGTCTGAAAAGCTTCACATCTTTTACGATAACCGACCCGATTCTGCTCAAGGAGGAACTCAGCAAGGTTCGTGAAGACCAGATTGCCCGTGACAGAAACGAGTACATACTGAAGGACAACTGCAATGCAGCACCGATCCGTGACCGCTCGGGCAAGATCGTTGCCGCAATCAGTCTCTCCGCTTTTGAAAACTACATGAGTGTCGAGGAGATCGAGGCTGCCATCCCTGCAATACAGGAAACAGCGCGAAAAGTTTCTCATATGGCGGGATATAATGTCGGATTTCTATGATCGGTGAGGCTGTTTGAAAGCCTGCGACGCCAAACCCCTTCCTCTAGCTGACATATCGCTCCAGTACTGCATCACAATCTCATGGATGTGTTCAGCTTCAGATAGTCAGGAAAGAGGCTACTCTACTGACGCAACAAGAGCTTCACTCAAGGCATGTACCTGTGTGAAGCTCCCGGCAGTTCAGTGCAATACTGAAGAATACGAATCTAGTTCTTTTTCACGATAAGTTCAGGCACCTTCGCCTTCTTACCGATCTTGCCTCTGATGTAGTAGAGTTTTGCTCTTCTCACCCGACCGCGACGGGTAACAGTCACTTTCTCCACTCGGGGTGAATGCATCGGGAAGATTCTCTCCACGCCTACTCCATAGGAGTTCTTACGCACTGTGAAAGTCTTACGGATTCCACCGTTATTGAAAGCGATGACCAGACCTTCATAGATCTGAATTCTTTCTTTATCGCCTTCTTTAATCTTAAAGTAGACCTTTACCGTATCACCGACATGGAAAACGTCCATGTTCTCTTTCATCTGACCAGCTTCAATTGCCTTAATCTCGTTCATCTCTATCAGTCCCCTTCGACTCAAGTTGTGTGTGTGTTCCAAATGTTTCGACCGCCTTCTGATAGTACGG
>JAFGUP010000029.1 GCA_016938475.1 Sphaerochaetaceae bacterium | reverse complement strand
TCCTGGACGTATTCACATTTCTTTCTAGTTGCATTTCTTGTCCCGACTGAGTACGATGAGGCAATGAAATCACAGAAAGAACTTAAACTGGAACAGAAACTGTATTCCCTTCTCGATGAACAGAGTGTTGCAGGCAGGCTGCTCAGAATGCTTGTGGAAGATGAAGAGGTGCATCTGATGCAGGAGTATGCGAACAGCGTAAGCATCGTGCGTCTTGGATTCAATGACCATGGGCCCGTGCACATGCGACAGGTGACCATCAATGCCATCAAGCTTTTCCACCTTTTAAGAGAGAACGGTATCATAGGCAGCATCGAGCAGGACCAGGTGGGAACCGCAGATGATTCTATGGCTGCTATCCTTCTCTCTTCATTTCTTCATGACCTGGGGATGGCTGTGGGACGGGAGGATCATGAACTGATGAGTTCGACATTGGCAATGCCTCTGATCAATAGATTCCTCGCTACCGTATACCCTGATGCCATGTACAAACAGGTTGTTGTCCGCTCGGTTGCCATTGAAGGGATTGTAGGGCATATGGCAAACCGGAAGATTCATTCTGTAGAATCAGGTGTCATTCTGCTCGCAGATGGCTGTGATATGGAGAAGGGGCGTGCGAGAATCCCCCTAGCTCTTTCTCATGGTGCCAAAGTCGGAGACATCCACAAGTACTCATCAAACGCTATCGAGAAAGTGAGAATCGTTCAGGGTAAGAAGAAGGCAGTTGCGATCGAAGTCGACATGACAAGTGAAGTAGGCTACTTCCAGGTTGAGGAGGTCCTCATTCCCAAGATCAACATGTCGCCTATCAAGCCATATATCGAATTGTATGCTAGAATACTAGGACAGGACTACAAACAGTATTTATAACAGAAAGGAGTCAATGTATGATAGGTTTTCTCGGAGAAGCACTGATTGATTTTATATCGAGAGAAGAGGATGCGGGTTCCGACCCACTGTTCCATTACTATGCCGGCGGGTCCACACTGAATGCGGCTACGGCAGCAAGTCGTCTGGGAAGTGATGCCCTCTTTTTGGGGAAACTGTCTCAGGATATGTTCGGGCAGAAGATGAAGGAGTACTTCAGGTCAAACAATGTCATGTTTCGCCAGGAGTTGGTGGATGTGCCGCAAAACTCGATGATAGGGTTTGCCAAGATTGACGAAACCGGAGCTGCTTCCTATGTATTCTATACCTCTGATACGAGTGTCACTTCCTTCAGTGCAGCTGAGATTGTGAAGACAATAGAGGAGGCTGAAAACCTCGATTATATTCTCATAGGTTCTGTATCAGTCGCATTGGAAACAAGCGGGGAACATATCAGGAATGCTTTGAAGAGTATTATGAACCGTCCTTTCATCTTCTTTGATCCGAATGTGCGGCCTACAGTTGTCGAGGATTTTGACAGATACCATGAACGAATGAAGGATCTCGCCTCTCTGTCCTCCATTATCAAACTGTCGCATGAGGATCTGGCGTTCCTGTACCCCGACCTTTCTGTCACCGACGGATTGAATTCACTCATGCAGGGAAATACGCAGGCAATCATCCTGACACTTGGTAAGGATGGACTCAGGTGGATCGACCAGCAGGGCAGGAGTATCAATGTGCCGGCTATCGACAATCCTATTGTCGACACTGTAGGTGCCGGAGATACGGTCAGCGGTGCAGTGCTTACTTTTCTCAGTGAACATGGAATTGTTAAGACCAGGGATCTCAGTGATGCACAGATTACCGAGATGCTGGAGTTTGCTGTTCAGGCTGCTGCCGTTACAACAAGCCGCAAGGGGGCGAATCCCCCTCTCCGCAGCGAAGTGGGATCCGTACTCTAGGTACTGAGAAGAAGGTCCCGGTAGGGGAAGTCATCAAGGAGAGTAAACTCTTCAGGTCGTGGTATGGAAGGAAGAGCACCTTCTCTCATGACAGTGATGTTGCTTGCCATGCTGGCTCGCATCAGAGATTCCCTGACGGGCACGTTTCTGCTTCTGTTGGCGACATAACAGCCTATGAAAGTATCGCCTGCGGCAGTGGTATCGGCTACCGGTACATCCCACACACCGCAGGTGGTAACCTCTCCCGATCCTTTCATATGCATCACACCATCTTTTCCGAGGGTGATGAGAATTTCTGTGTCAGGATACATCGCACTCAGGCTCGTAAGAGAAGCTGAAGGGTCAGCCACACCGCTTAATCCTTCAGCTTCAGTCTCATTGAGTACGAGGATATCAAGCAGATGAAGAGGAAGGTCCTTCACCCCTTCACTGTAGGGTGCGGGATTAAAGCAGATCTTCAGATTTTGCTTTCTGCTCTGTTCAATCACATAGTGATTCAGGTTGATCTCATTCTGAAGGAGTACCCAGTCTCCAGCTACAGTGTGTGACAGAACGTTATCGACATCCTCTTCCGTGAATGTCTGATTCCCTCCACCATAGAGCACAATGGAGTTCTGCCCCTCCTTGGAGACCTGAATCAAGGCTTGTCCGGTCGGAGTCTCAGTCTCGTGAAGGAAGGTTACATCAACCCCTTTTTCTGCAAGCAGAGGAACGATGAATCTTCCGTCTTCGCCTATCTTCCCTACATGAAATACGCGTTCTCCTCCGGCATAGGAAGCCCCGACAGACTGATTGGCTCCCTTCCCTCCGACACTTCTCTCGAGAGATGAAGATGGTATAGTTTCTCCAGGTCGAACTATGTGATCGACCTTGAAGATGATATCAATGTTAGTGGAACCGAAATTGAACAGTGCCATAAGCCATTCCTCCAATCATGTTACAGAAGAGTCACATCGTGTTCGGCTGCCTCGTCATGGACAGCATCAGGCCATACTGAAGCCTGCACCTCACCGATATGTGCCTTCTTGAGAAGGAACATGCAGATACGTGACTGCCCTATACCGCCTCCGACACTCTGAGGGAACTGTCCATCAAGCAGACGCTTGTGCCAGTACAGGTCTTTTCGTTCCTCTTTTCCCGTTATCGCAAGCTGACGCAGCAGAGACTCCTCATCAACACGTATGCCCATTGAAGAGAGCTCGAGAGAATCCTGACGGACTCTGTCCCATACAATGATATCACCATTGAGCCCGTAGGTCGAATCTGAAGTGGGAGTTGACCAGTCATCATAGTCAGGTGCTCTTCCCCCGTGGACTACACCATCTTCCAGAACCTTGCCGATACCGATGATGAAAATCGCACCGTATTCCTCTGCAAGAGCCTTCTCCCGTTCAGCAGGTTTCAGATCAGGATACCGCTTGAGAGCATCTTCCGAGTGGATGAAAGTGATGCTTTCAGGAAGGTATGGAGGACACTGAGGAAACATCTCGCCGATTAGGAATTCGGTCCTCTTAAGAGCCCCATAGATCTTTTCTACGATGTATTTCAGATAATCAAGGGTACGCGAATCGTCCGGCATCGCCAGTTCCCAGTCCCACTGGTCTACATAGATCGAGTGGATCTGATCCAGATCGTCATCAGGTCTGATTGCATTCATGTCGGTGTAGAGCCCTGTCCCTTTCT
The DNA here is from genome assembly GCA_016938475.1 of Sphaerochaetaceae bacterium. Classification (GTDB taxonomy): domain Bacteria; phylum Spirochaetota; class Spirochaetia; order Sphaerochaetales; family Sphaerochaetaceae; genus SABI01. The sequence goes on along the minus strand of JAFGUP010000029.1, from coordinate 60,967 downwards.
CGAACGAATAATCAGCAAGAGCCATTCTCTTCCATTTGGCAAGCGAGTGTACGATCTCCATCTTTCTATTATCGAGGTTCATCACCTCAAAACTGACAGGACGTTCGATACCATTGAGATCGTCATTGATACCTGATCCTTTCGCAACGAATAGGGGGGAAGTGACTCGTGATAGGTACAGTTCTCCACTCAGCTCTCTTTCGAAGGTGTCCTTCACATACTTGACTGCTCTTTCGGTGTGCCGCGCATCCATGAATGGAGTGTATCCGTCTGGAAATTGTGTGCTCATGTCTGTATTCTCCTTGCTGCTTCCTTCGAAACCGTCTTACTGACTTCATGAAACGGCTGAAAAGGTTTTAGTAACGATATAGAAAGATGTAAGGATCTGTCAATCTTTTTTACCTGTGATATTTTTATTGATGTAGAAAGAATGGATTGTTCCTGTCCTGTCGGTTTCAGGAAGAGAGTAATGCCTTTTCGATCAGTCACCAACAAGGATTCTTTGTCTGGAAATCCTCTGTGCGGTAATACTGTGTGACCTGTATATATGTAATACAGTTTATACGGTATTTCTTACAGATACTGTAGTATAACCTCATGTGATCTATAAGAATTAATCAGAAAAATCTATCGATATGCAATAATTCTGATATGTATGAATGATTTTTCCTATGCGATGCTTCCCAGCACTGTGTGTGTGTGCGTCATCTACTTGTATAGAAACTTATAAAGATATATATAAAAAATCATGACTGCTAGATATCTGTTAACGCATAGTGAGGTGCACTGACAGGCTCGAGTGAATTCACTCAAATCGCGACTTGATTTATCAGGTGGCTGTTCCTATAATTATCTGATAAAGGTTCAATAGTATGCATAAGACTATTTCATTCCACTTGCAGAAGGGAGGAGTGGGTAAAACCACCATTGCCGGAGCGGTTGCATGTGAGTCTGCCATGAGTGGAGTATCAACTCTCCTTGTTGATCTTGATCCGCAGGGAAATACCTCCTCATGGTTTTATACCGGTTCAGCAATGTATGAGGTGGCTGATGTCCTACGGGGAACCTGTTTTGTATGGGATGCTGTCAAAACCGTTGATACTATTGAGAATCTGTATATCCTTCCTTCTTTCGGAATTGGTGGTGAACTGAAGGAGTATGGGGAACAGTCGATTCAACATGAACCGTACATCATTCATGAGATGGTGTTGCAGTTGTCTCAGAGATTCGATCGGATCATACTTGATCTTTCTCCTGGCCTGGGAAATCTAGAACGATCTGCTCTTATTGCAAGCGATGAGGTGATAACACCTATGACGCCCGAAATTTTCAGTCTTGACGGACTTGAGATCTTCATATATGAACTGGAAAAGCTGCGTAGAAATTTTACCACAAGAGCCTTGCACAAGCGGGTGATTATTAATGGATTTGATGGCAGGATCACGCAACACAAAGACATGTGGCGTGTTGCGGTATCAGGTCCTTACACCATGTACCGCCTACCTGTTGATCCGGTATTCAGAAAATCTCAGGAACATCACCTTCCTCCCCAGATGTATTCGGAAAGGGGCAAAGGACTGAAAACGACAACGAAACATGCGATACATGAGATCGCAGGTGAGATCTGGAGTTGAGGATGGCGCTTAAAAAGAAAGAGGGACCGACAGATATATCATTTGATACGGTCAAGAAGGCGGAGAATGTGTTTCAGGGGGCGAAAACAAGTCAGAAGGAGAAAAAGATTCTTACCACGTTCTCTATTGAACCCTCTTTCAAGAAGGAACTCGAAGGGATGTTTCAGGATATGGGGCTGGGGTGGGCTGCCGGTATCCGCTTTGCTCTCAGGGAGTTCCTCAAGAAATATTCTTCCTGAAGTCCTCCTATAGGTTACGTTTCCACTGATTCATGCAACCATGAAAGTGATATAATTACACGATATGTACCATGTCTTATTCGCATAGGAATGATATGGAATTGATAGTACAATCATATAGGTATCTCATGCCTCTTTCCGTTCTTTATCGTCAAGAACATGTAAAAATGCCTTGAGGCGATCCATATGGTCTTCCTTGGTCATCTCCTTCGGTTCTTCCGGTGCAGCGAAATGCATATCCGCTATTTCCGAGAGAAAGCGGGAAGGGCTGCTGATGATCTGTTCACCACGCACTTTCCGCATCTTCGCATAACTGATGAAAAGATGTTTACGTGCACGGGTTATTGCAACATAGAACAGACGTCGTTCCTCCTCGAGATTCCCGTCGTTCTCTTCAACGCTTCTTCGATGGGGAATGATTGAGTCTTCTATCCCTGCAAGAAAAACGGTGTGAAACTCCAGTCCTTTCGATGCATGCATCGTCATGAGACTGATAGAAGAGGTTCCCTCATCCCGGTCACTCTTCTCACTCGAGGTGAGCGTCAGTCGTCTCAGGTAATCATAGATGGATTCATCACCGCCATGTTCCTCTTCCCACTGGCGGAAGAACTTGATGTACTGGACAGCAGACATGTATTTAGCCTGAGCTGTCTTTTCATTCGCCGGATACTCTCCGATAAGGTAGGAGCGGTAATGAATCTCATCAAGCAGGCGTGACAGGATCCTGTGTTTTCCATTACGCTCGGCCATGAACATCTGGCTATAGAGATCAATGAGGTTCATGAAGCTGCTCAGGACATCTTTCTGCCGGGAGTTTTCATGTGCAGGATTCTCTACAACGATACGGATCGCTTCATAATAGGAAACCTCGTGAGCATCCTTTATTGAACGTACATACTTGAGAGTTGACAGCCCGATTCTTCTCTTCGGGGTGTTGATAATCCTCAAAAGAGCGATATCATCATTTTTGTTCACAAGGATGCGGATATAGGCTATGACATCCTTCACCTCCCTTCTGTCATAGAAACTCATCCCGCCGCTGACGTTCACGCTCATGTGCCGATCCATCAGTTGAGTCTCAAGGGTAGGGAGAAGATGGTTCGTCCTGACAAGGATAGCATAGTCACTGTAGGGACGGTTGTGGGTGAAGGAGTCCTGCCTGATCCTCTCTGCGATGTCAGCCGCTTCCTTTTCGCTATCTTCACTTTCAATAAGCGTGATCGCCGTTCCCTGGTCTTCCTGAGTCCACAGATTCTTTTTCTTGCGTTCACTGTTGTTGAGAATCAACTGATTCGCTGCCGATAGAATCATTCCGGTCGAGCGATAGTTCCGGTCAAGGAATATCTCGGTACGTTCAGGAAAGTCTTTCTCAAACTGTATGATGTTACCGTAGTCTGCTCCTCTCCAGGAGTAGATCGACTGATCATCATCACCAACCACCGCAAGGTTCCTATGTTCCTGTGCAAGCATGCGGACAATACGGTACTGTTCCCGACTGGTGTCCTGGAACTCATCAACCATGATGTACTGAAACTGATTGCGATACTGTTCGAGCACCTCTTCATGGGTGGTGAAGATCTCGAGAAGCAGATATATCAGATCGTCGAAATCAAGAGCATTATATGCCTTCTTATGTTCCTGATAGGATTCACACAGTTCCCGGGTCAGTCCTATGTATTCTCCCCCGGCTTCCTTCTGCCCACGCCTAAATCGACTGTACACATCGAGAAGATCCCGTGCGTCGATCACTGTGATATCGATATCGTGTTCTCTCATCACCTCTTTCATGAGGGAGATAGAATCCTGGGTATCATAGATAGTGAACCTGTTCGTATAACCCAGCAGGTGTATCGTATTCTTGAGCACCATCATCGCAAAGGAGTGAAACGTAGACGTCAAAGGTGATTCACCCTTTTTTCCCTTTGTCAGCTCTGCAATCCTCTCACCCATCTCACGGGCAGCCTTGTTGGTGAAGGTCAGAGCAAGGATCTTCTGAGGAGCAACGTTCTTCTCCATAAGATATGCTATTCGATGGGTTATCATCCGGGTTTTCCCACTTCCTGCACCTGCTATGATAAGAAGAGGACCTTCGGTCAGTTCAACGCTTCTTCTCTGGCTTTCATTAAGTGAGGACAGTAGATGCATGCTCATGGAGACTCCTGTTTCTGTCAGATATGTTTGATGAATATCGAGTAGGTTCCTTCCCCCGCAAGAAGAATGAGGGAGACGATTGTCGCTGATAGGAAGACACCGAGGGAGACAGCAAAAAAGGCCTTGCGGCGGTTCATGCCGAACAGCCACGAACCGAGGGTACCGGTGTAGGCTCCGGTTATCGGCAGAGGAATCGCGACAAAAAGAGTCAGTCCGATGTATCCGTACCGTGCGATTTTGTGCTCGATCTTCTTCCTCGTCGAAATGACAGAACGGTCGAACAGGACTGTATAGAAGTCAAATCTCGAATAGAAGAAATCATGGAAGAAGGTGAGAAAGAGAGACAGCAGTGGATAGACCAGCAGGTTGGCAGAGACTGCAAGTGCGGCGGCCATTGGGAGTGAGAGTCCATTGAAATAGGCATACGGGAGAGCTCCCCTAAGTTCGCTTATCGGGGCTATGCCGAGAAAAATTGTCATCAGAATATCCGGTACGTTCATTTATTGCTCTCCCTGATGTTCGATATGAATAGCGTCTGCAGGACATACCTCTGCACAGCAGTAACATCTGATACACGCTGAGTAGTCGGCTTGTATGTGTTTTTCAGCATCAAACTGTAACGCGTTACCGGGGCAGATTGCAATACATTTGCCACAGGAAATGCATGCTTCGTTATCAAACAGCGGTTTTGGTTTGTTCTGTGCGATATGGAACTTGAATCGACGGGTGAACAGCGGTCCGATCAGAGTTCTCAGCATCCGGATTTTCTGTTGCTGGGGTATCCTTTTGAAGTCACTGATGACCAGGTCATGTGCATCAAGGAGCGAAAAGGAGATGTCCTCAAGAGTAGAAGCCTTTGTCAGTCTTTTCCTGGAAAGCTCCCTGAGTAACGGCATCTGTTCGATGTCGTACCCCATGATTGCCGCCATCGACATATCGAGGGTGGCGGCATCCTTGGATGCCATGACAAGTCCTGCATACCTGATATCTCCGTTGGCAGGTCCGGCACCTTCCATGGCGACGATCCCGTCGATGAAGGAGAAATCCGGAGGAGCGGCAGCATACAGGCCGGCGATGAGGCGTGAGAAGGACTCGACGGTAGGGTAGCGCATGTGACTGGCACTCTTGTGCAATCCAGGAACAAGGCCGAACATGTTCTTCACAGCGCCGGTGAAGTACATAAGCTGGTGAGACTTCATCTTTGCAAGTGAGAACAGGAGGTCCACCTCGTCGAGAATCGAAGGGAAGGGAAGGTGGCGACCATAGGTGAATGGTATCTTTCTGCTGACGGGTTCGTGTGCGAAGTTCACCCACTGTGCTCCCGTTTCCCGGCAGACAGCGTCAATGCCCGACTTGAGAGGAGTGAAGTGGTTGCCATGAAGGCCCGGTGAATCACCAACATAGATCGTTTTTGCACCTCTGTCAAACAGGATACTGATGACCGCTCTCAGGAATTCCGGATGGGTGGTGATGGCCTTTCCTACCGGAGCATCAGAGAGGATGTTAGGTTTAAGAAGGACACTCTTTCCTTTGACCTCGGGGAAGTCTGAAGCCCCTATGACAAGGTTCAAGGCCTTCAGGAGAGGAGCCTGTTCATAGGTGCTGCACCGTGTAATCGCTACTACTGGTCTCTGCATAGTTCAGGCCGTCCTTTGAATCAGTACGTAGTAGATCGGTCCTATATTCTCCTCAGAGTCCGGGAGAATGAGGACACCGGGATCGCAATACTCTCCGCGAAGAAGTTCTGTGTCGACGAATCGATATCGACCGGAGCGTTTCTTTTCCAGTCTGTGTGCAACATCCTGATTCTCATGAGGGTTGATACTGCAGGTGCTGTAGAGAATATGGCCACCGATCTTGACGGCCTCAAGAGCTGATGCGAGCATGGCAAACTGAATGCTCTGGAGGTTCCTGGTACGACTGACGCTCCAGGCTGCTATGGCCGAGGGATCTCGCAGGACATGTCGTTCTGAGGAACACGGTGCATCGAGGAGGATGGAATCATACTGGTCGGTTTCGTACAGTGCCCACCTGCTTGCATCATGACTGGTGATTCGTATCCTGCTGCGCACCTCGACCGGTGTGTATTGATCGAGCACCCGGTGAAGCCGGGCACGTCTCTGTGATGATCTGTCATTGCATACGAGTGTTCCTGTAGCTCCAAGATTCCTGCTGAGAATGAGGGACTTGCCTCCAGGTGCGGCACACATGTCAAGAACGGCACTGCCAGGGGAAACCGGCAGAGCCTGGGCTGCAATAACACTTGCTTCATCAAGATAGTAGGGGGAATCTCTATCATCCAGTGGGATCTGCTGCGGGTCCGAAAGAAGAGCATTCTGAAGTCCTTCCCATCGATCTTCGTATATCTTCCTGTAATATGCATCAAACGATACCTTCTCACGTGTCTTGCCCATGTGGTTACCTTAGCTGAGTTTGTAGTATCTGTCCACTAGGTTCAGGGTGTGAGGAACGTGATGAGGAAGCCGGTCGAAAAAAGAGCAGAGGCGAGTAAGCAGAAGACGTGCCACACGGCGTGAGCGAAGGGAAGGCGTTTTATCGCATAGAAGATAACCCCGAGGGTATAGGTCACACCGCCGCCTATAACAAAGACAAAGAGTACGGGGGGAAGGACCACCACCACGTCATTCCACACCAGTGTGATCGACCAGCCCATCAGGAGATACAGAACTACATGAAGAGCCTTCATCCTTCCCCAGAAGACGATGGTGAACGTACTTCCCATAACAAGAAAAAAAGTAAGGAAACCGAACAGCAGGGAAGCCCAGGATGACGCGGTATACATCAGAATCGGTATATAGGTTCCCCATATGAGAAGATAGATGTTGAGGTGATCCAGGATCCGTCCTACCCGCTTGAGGGTGCCGCCATGTGCCCAATGGTAGAACGTGCTTGATGAGAAGAGGAGCAGCTGCGTGAGACTGAACAGTATCATGCTGCCATACACCTTGGTTGTGGGAAACCTTTGTCCGTTTATGATGACGAAGATGAGATAGCCCAGTGCCGCCACAGAAGCGATCAGATGAGTGACCGTGTTCGCTCTCTCTTCGCGACCCGATACGTTGTCTTTCAGGGTGATAGTGTTATCAATCCATGCTGTTATCTGTTTCATAGCCCTATGGATACCCGAATCAAGGAAGGAGTACAATAGTGTGTATCTACTAAAATGAGTAAAACTACCGATAGGGATACACCAGTGACCTGTTAACCAGGAGAAGAAGCGAGTTGCTCTCCGGGACTCCGGTTTGACAGTGTCAGTTCGTCTGTGGAAACCCGGTAGATTTTTTTTGTTCCATTCTCGACCACTCTACGCACTATGTAACACTCTAATCCTTTCGAATACTTTATCGAATCTCGCTCCTCCTGACAGTGAACACTCTTGTGAAGGCTCCTGGACTCGTTGGGAACCGGAACTCAGTCACTCATCTACCACCACCATGTCGAAGTCTCAGGGGAGGGCGCCCTCCTCGATAAGCCACTGCACGTTCTTGCGGGTGATGATGTGCTGGTCCGCTCTGCGTGCCAAATCCGAGCTGCACTCGGCCGATTTCCCCACAGACACTGAAGACTTCACCAGTTCCAGACGAAACCTCTTGCTAATCTCAGCAGGCAAAATGTACCGGGCAACACAAAGAGGGGGGGCGATAGCCAGCTCCTTGAGCACGTAGAAAGAATAGAGGATCAGTTTGTGTACCGCCATCATAGTGATGATTGTCTTTATTAAGCCGCATGCAAGAAGAAATGCCGACACATGATACGTCAGGACAGCTTTTGAAGAGATCTCTTGATAAAGTACAATAATAGTTGCAATTTGGTGGTAGTTGAAAGAGGTCATGAGAAGCTCCATACTAGGGTATCTCACAACGAAACAAAATTGCGAACTTCTATTGACACTAGCTTGATAACGAAAATAATTTACCTGGAAGTGATGATGATACAGGGAATACAAGAGGCGAAATACTTGAATTGATCGCTAGTACACCATATCACATCGGATTTCTCTCCTCCGTATTTTCATTGGATGTCATGAAAGGATATTGGTATCTCTTTAACCTTGAATGAACCCATACTAGGAATCTCTTTGGGGTGTGGTTAGTCGATAACACCATACAGGAGAGAATTAGCATGAAAGGAACGTATTTACCTGATCTCATCGAACAGGCTCAGAAGGTGACCTTCTTCTGTAAGAAAGATATCCTGGCCAGCACTGTCTGTACCTGTTTCTACTGTGGCTATCAGTGTGATCCACACAAAAAAGACGATTTCGAATAGTGGGAGGAAACCAGTCCCAAGGGTAAGATGCTTGTATGTCCAATGTGTGACATAGACTGCTTCGTGGGGATGCATCCGGATTTCCCGTGACCGATCATGAATGTATCAAGGCTCGCACCAAAGAATGGTTTGGAGGGTACAGCAGGATCAGCGATGGGAAACCGGTTGAAAAAGCCAAGCTCGCCTCGATAGAAATTGATTAGTGTGTATTCAACATCTATTCACATTTCGTTTTGATATTCATGGAGGTTTTCCCATACCTAAACAATCTATGTAAATCGTTAAACAGTCTCATGAAATTTTGACTGGTCACCATCCTCGGGATAAACTACAGGACGTTCTTCAGAAAATTCTTCAGTTTTTCATGTTTCGGATGTTCAAAGATCTCTTTCGGACTACCTTCTTCCATGATCAGACCATCTGCCATGAACACGACACGATCGGCCACTTCCTTGGCAAACCCCATCTCATGGGTCACGCAGAGCATCGTCATACCCTGTTTTGCAAGACTCTTCATAACGGCAAGCACCTCTCCAACGAGTTCAGGGTCGAGGGCACTGGTCGGTTCATCGAAAAGCATGATCTCCGGTTCCATAGCGAGGGCGCGAGCTATAGCTACTCGCTGCTGCTGTCCGCCCGATAGTTTACTTGGATATACATCGATCTTATCAGACAGGCCGACTCTCTCGATAAGCCTCGTTGCCGATTCTACCGCCTCTGCCCGTGATTTCCTGCGAATCAGGATAGGAGCAAGGATCAGGTTCTCAAGGACCGTCTTATGTGGAAAGAGGTTGAACCGCTGAAAGACCATACCCATTTCAAGTAAGAGCGCCTTCTGTTTGTCAGCAGGAACACGGTGAACGGTATGGTTGTGTTTCCTGTCAAGGAAGAGCTCATCCTCAACAAAGATCCTTCCACTGGTAATCTGTTCAAGGTGGTTGAGTGAACGTAAATAGGTGGACTTTCCAGCGCCGGAAGGCCCGATTATAACGATTACTTCACCTTTTTTCACCGCAAGGTCGACATCCTTGAGGACTTCAAGATGTCCGAAGGATTTACAAAGTTTCTCGGTTCGTATGAGGTATTCATATTCATGTGGTGTCTGTGTATTATTCATATATCGATAACCTCTCTTCCATCTTTCCGAACAACCAGGTGAAGATTCCGGTTACGATGAGGTAGATGACAAGGGCGGGAAGGAACACCAGGTAATTTCCCTCACTGGTCATGATGGTCTTTGAAATTGTGGTGATATCCATCAGCGAGATAGCAAAGACAAGGGAGACATCCTTTATCATCATGATGAATTCATTTGAAAGAGGCGGAATCATACGACGAGTAGCCTGAGGGATGATGATATGTCTCATGGTCTGAGCATATCCAAGTCCCAGAGCCTTTGCCGCTTCATGCTGCCCCTTGTCGATAGACTGTATAGCTGCACGTACTATTTCGGCACAATAGGCTGCCGAGTTCAGTGAGAAAGCTATTAGGGCAGCAACAAACGCCCCCTTATATACAGCCTGGGGGTCCCCAAGATCGAACAGACCTCTCCAGGAAAATCCGAAGATCCCGGGTATGGAAAAATAGACGACAAAAAGCTGTATCAACAGGGGAGTGCCGCGAAAGAAAAAAACGTAGGCGCTACTTACCTTGCTGATGATCTTGTTTGTCGAGATCTTACCCAGTGCAAGAAAGACACTGAAGATGAACCCGATGAGAATCGAAGAGGTGGTGAGAAGAAGGGTGAGTTTGACACCGTGCAGGAGGTTCTGCCCGATACCGAGCATCCTGTAGGTATAGTTGACCATCTGACCGGTGAACTTTCCGAACCCTTCATCAGCCTGGAAGACCGTTCCTGCGAAACCAATGTATGCTTCATGAAAGGCATTTGCCCCTCCGGTCGAGAAGGAAAGGTATCTGATAGCCTTGAAATCGTTATATGTGATCGTAAGACGTTTTCTGGAACTGTCCTTTTCAGCCTCGATCATCTCCTTGACGGTAACGGAGGCATTCTCCATCATCTCGCTTTCGGAAATATTGATGAATGACAGGGCAATGTACACAAGAACAACTGCCATAAAAAGTATGGCAGCTGTTTTTGAAGATTGATCCCATTCTCTGACGTGTATAAGTTTCTGTAGGAAATTCTTCATGTGGATCCTGATTTTATGCACCGAACCAGTAGGCGATGCTCTCTTTGAAGAAACCTTCTTCCTTCAGTTCTGCGATAGCTTCGTTGATTGCTTCCACCAGTGCGGTATTGCCTTTCGTGACTGCAACTCCGAACTGCTCCGCTTCACTCTTGTCGAGGTAGACGGTCTTGTACTTGTCAGGGTACTTCCCGACCTGACCGTCAGCAACAGTCGAGTCAACCACAACAGCATCGATCTCGTTGTTGTCAAGCTGGGTGAAACAGGTGATGACCTTTTCATTTTGAGCAAGAGTACAGTTCAGAGAACCGGTAGAGATATAATCGGAGATGAGAATATCGGAGGTCGTCTCTTTCTGGACTGCGAGAGCAAGACCATCAAGATCGAGGAATCCATCTACTTCAAGATCGGAATCGGCACGCACAACGACTGCCTGATAGTTATCGATATAGGGGTCTGAGAAATCCATCGACTCCTTTCTTTCTTCTGTGATGGTCACAGCTGAGATAACAACGTCATAATTGACTCCGATCCCCTGAAAGATTCCGTCCCACGCAGTATTGATGAACACAACTTCAACACCGAGTTTCTCACCTAGTGCCTTCGCGAAGTCTATGTCGTATCCGATAGGTGTCACACCGTCATTTGCAAAATCTTCAAAAGGAGGATAGCCGATCTCGACACCGACGGCCAGTGTGCCATCATTCATGAGGTTGAGTTCTGATACAGGTGCTTCCTGCTCCTGTGAACCTCCTGCTGTTATCGAGAACAGTGCGACCACGAGTACCAATGCAGCAACAATGATTTTTTTCATATTAACTCCTATGCATTATGATTATAGAGGCAATTGTAAATATTTATACATAAGAAGTCAATAATTATGCAATAATTCACGTCAAAGAATGATGGTGACGATGATACCGATCAGAAGTCCCAGGCTTAAGCCGCCGAAGACCTGGTTGAACGAGTGGCCGAGCATCGTTTTGAGGTTCTCGGGGGTGAACTGACCCTCTTCATGTATTGTAGCGAAGAGCTTGCTCCAGTCATTGATGATCTGAGCCTGTTTACCGGCCTCTCTCCTGATGCCCATAGCATCATGAATGACGATTGCTGCAAAGGTAAGAGAGATTGCGAAGTAGTAATTCTGCCACCCTTCAAGTATGAATATACTTGTACACAGAGCAACAACCGAAGCTGTATGGGAAGAAGGCATTCCTCCGGTCGAAATGAACAGGGTGGGATCAAACTTCTTTTCCACCGGATACAGGAGAAACGGTTTCACAAACTGAGCGATAAACGCAGCAAGTATCGCACTGAGCAACGGACGGTTTTGAAGCAATTCTTCCATGAATAGTATTATTCATAGAATGATAGATAAATTCAACTATGCAGTATGAGGAATGCAATAAAATTGGCCGGTACTTGGGAAATAGTGTAGTAACCACTTGATAGGCAGCGTCGAACTCTTTAGATTTCAGACCATGAAGATTATCGGCAATTCACCAGAGATACTGAATCTTTCCATCATTTCTTTCACATCTCAGATGGCTATCACAAGTGTGAATCTTGCCCTTGTCTATGTCCTGAAGATCCATTTTGCCCTCTCCTCTCAGCTGATCGGATTCTCTGCGGCAACCTACACATTCAGTTACTTTATATTCTGCGCCATGGTGGACCCCATCGCTTCTAAGCTGCGTCCCTCGACATCGATCATCATCAGTATGCTGGGTATGGCATCGAGTATCTTTGCTCTCCTTTTTCTTGAAGAGGTTTGGATGGTGTTCCCCGCCCTGCTGCTCTACGGGTTCTTTATGGCCTTCCACTGGCCACAGCTGGCAGGATGGATGGCTCGAGGAAAAGAGGGACACCTGCTGAGCCGAGCTACCGGAGCTTTTAATGTTTCCTGGTCTCTGGGAGTAGCTATCTCTCCCCTGGTGACAGGGTTCATCGTGGAAGTGAATCCTGTGCTGGCACTTCAGATATTCATCGCACTGTTCCTCTTTGTTGCTGCCGTTACCGCAGTTTTCACCGCAACAACTCCTTCTATGAGAGGTGCATTGAGTGAACACACTACCAGAAGAATGCATGCGGGAAGGGATAATTCTACACCGCTGAGATTCGTTTCCTGGGTCGGTAATCTTTCGTTCTACGTGGTGCTGGCCGTCATCCTGACGATTTTCCCCCTGTTTGCATTTGAAGCTCTTCCCTATAGGACCAGCAGTGTAGGCCTTCTCCTGTTCATCAGAGGACTGTTCTCCGTTGTTGTGTTCGTGTTCATGGGGAAGACGAGATTCTGGCATTTCAGGAAATCACTGATAGCTGCCGTTCTTCTTTCAGCATCTCTTCTCACTTTCTTCGCAAGGTATATCGTTTCCTTTTCGGGCTATCTCGCGTTCTTCATGCTGTTCGGTATTCTGTTTTCAGCGATGTACTCATTCAGCATATTTCATGGTTTTTCAGGAAGCATTAACAGAACTCGTCGTATGCTGATCCATGAATCGCTTCTCACTGTAGGGGCTGTGATCGGTAATACCTTCGGAGCTTCATTGTATCAGTATTATTCCTTCTCTTCGGTTCTGCTGATGTGCAGTATTCTGCTTCTTCTTCCGCTTGTGCTCCTGCTTATACCTGAAACGCAGAAAAGAGGGGCCTAGGTCTTCACCATTTCTCGATTTTTCATCACAATAGAGATATCGCAGAATCCAGGAGGAATCAATGGGGCAGAATGTAACCTATAAAATTCTCAGCGAGCATCTTGAAAAGGGATCTCTTGAGAAAGGAAACCCGGTATCTATACGAATCGATCAGACTCTGACGCAGGATGCAACCGGTACGATGGCATATCTGCAGTTCGAAGCTCTCGGTTTACCCAGGGTTCAGAATGAGCTTGCTGTGAGCTATGTCGACCACAACACAGTACAGGTCGGTTTTGAAAATGCAGATGACCACGCATATCTTAAAAGTGTCGCAGAACGGTATCATATCGTCTTCAGCAGACCGGGTAACGGTATCTGCCACCAGGTTCACCTCGAACGATTCGGTGCTCCGGGAAAGACGTTACTCGGCAGTGATTCGCACACACCCACCGGCGGAGGACTTTCCATGATCGCGATCGGCGCCGGAGGTCTTGATATCGCAGTTGCAATGGCAGGACAACCTTTTCAGATCATCTCTCCGAAGGTTGTAGGGATTAAACTGACGGGAACGCTCAGGAACTTCGTGAGTGCAAAGGATGTGATTCTCACCGTACTTGAACACTATGGGGTGAAAGGCAATGTGAACACTGTCTTTGAATATTTTGGAGAGGGTGTGAAGAACCTGAGTGTTCCAGAACGTGCAACGATCTGTAATATGGGAGCAGAAGCCGGAGTCACCACTTCCCTGTTCCCCAGCGACTTCCTGACAGAAGAGTTCCTCATCAAACATGGCAGAGGAGATCTGTACAGAGAACTCTCCAGTGACGGAGAGGATACCTACGATGAGGTGTTCGAGATAGATCTGGCACGCATCACCCCCAAGACAGCAGCTCCTCATTCCCCGGGGAATGTTGTGCCTGTTCATGATGTTGAAGGAATGAAGGTAGATCAGGTACTCATCGGGTCCTGTACCAACAGTTCCTATCAGGATATGCGTCGGGTTGCCGATATATTGAAGGGGCATACCGTCCATCCCGATGTCTCCCTCGGTATTGCACCTGGCTCACGGGAAGTACTTATGATGCTCTCTCAGGACGGATCCCTTGCCACCTTCATCGCCAGCGGCGCGAGAATCCTTGAATCAGCTTGCGGATTCTGCATCGGAAACCATCAGTCTCCGGGAAGCAATGCAGTTTCACTGAGAACCAATAACAGGAATTTCGAGGGAAGAAGCGGTACGAAAAGTGCCCAGGTCTACCTGGTCTCTCCTGAGACAGCTGCCCTGAGTGCCATAGCCGGTTCATTCGTCGATCCTCTGGGTGACCATGGAATTCCGTATCCACCGAAAGGCGGTCTGAGCGAATTCATCGTCGATGATGAGATGTTCATCTTTCCTCCCGAGGACGGAAGCGGAATCCAGGTACAGCGAGGACCGAATATCGGTGAACCTCCTACAGGTTCCCCGATCAAGGATACTATCAGCGGAGAGGTGACTCTCAAGGTGACCGACAAGATCACCACTGACCATATCATGCCGGCCGGGCAGCGTCTCAAGTTCCGTTCGAATATTCCCGAGTATGCGAAGTATACTTTTGAACCGGTTGATCCGACGTTCCACGATCGTTGTCAGGCGAACCAGAAGGAAGGTAAGGCTAATATCATCATTGCAGGGGCAAGTTACGGTCAGGGCTCATCACGTGAACACGCGGCAATCTGTCCGATGTACCTTGGCATCGAGGCGATCATCTCGAAGGGATTTGAGAGAATTCATCACACAAATCTGTGTAACTTCGGTATCCTCCCTCTCGAGTTCCAGGATGAGGGTGACTATGACAGTATCGATCAGGGAGATGAGCTCGTCATCGAGAGTGTTGCGGAACACCTTGAGCGGTACAGAAGTGAAGGAATCGTCTTTACCGTGAGAAACGTGAGTAAAGGAACGACCTTCAGTGCAGTTGCCAGGCTTACTCCCACTCAGATAGCCTACTTGAAATCAGGCGGACTCCTCGAGTACATGAAAGGGTAGGTGTGACGTAATCCTGAACATGAACGGGCTGTCTTCCATCAGTACTGATAGGATCGCAGCCCGTTCAGTGTGTCCAGTGCCGTGACAGATTACCGTTCGTTAAGAGGGGGAACCTTCCGCTGGGTCGGTCCCACATAGACCTGCCGGGGACGTCCGATCTTGCCGAATGGATCCTTCTTCCACTCGAGCCAGTGTGCTATCCAGCCCGGTAATCGACCGATGGCGAACATAGCTGTGAACATATTTGTGGGAATTCCCATCCGTCTGAAGGTGAGACCTGTATAGAAGTCAACGTTCGGATACAGTCCGCGCTCGATGAAATAGGGATCCTGAGTTGCCCGTTCTTCGAGTTCAAGGGCAATATCGAGCAGAGGATCGTGCTCTCCTCCCTCACTCAACACTTCCTTACACAGTTTCTTGGCGATTTTTGCTCTGGGGTCAAAAGTCTTATACACCCGGTGTCCGAATCCCATCAGACGGAAGGTCGAGTTCTTATCCTTTGCCTTTGCGATGATATCATCAACAGACCATTGATTCTCGTAGGCTTCTTCAAGCATCTCGATCACAGCCTGGTTTGCTCCTCCGTGCTTGAATCCCCATAAGGCGGCAAGGCCGGCAGAGATCGATGCGTAGAGGTTCGCACCACTGCTTGCAATAAGTCTGACCGCAGTGGTTGAACAGTTCTGTTCGTGGTCTGCATGAAGGATCAGGAGCTGATTGAGTGCTTTCACGTGAAGCGGATTGATCTGGTACTCGAATACCGGTGATTTGAACATCATGTTAAGGAAATTCTCACAGTAACTCAGCTTGTATGAGGGGTTCACGAAGTCCTCTCCCTTCATATGGCGATACTGGAACGCGGTGATCGTACGTATCTTGGAAACGAGTCGAGTCACTGCGAAGTCAACCGACAGTTCGGGGTCGATGTCATCCATCTCAGGATAGAAGGCACTCAGCGAGGCACTCATTGCAGCAAGAACTGCCATCGGGTGGGCATCAAACGGATAGCCTCTGAAGAAGCTTTGCATATCGTAGTGCAGCAGTGATTCCTTATTCAACAGATCAGCGTATCGTTTACGTTCCTTTGCATCCGGAAGTTCTCCTTTTATAAGAAGGTAGGCGACTTCGACGAAATCGCAGTTCTCAACAAGATCTTCGATATCGTACCCTCGATAACGAAGAATCCCTTCTTCTCCGTTCACATAACAGATGGAGGAGTCACAGCTTCCTGTGTTTACGAATCCGGGGTCATAGGTGATGTACCCCGTTTCCTTTCTGAGAGCGTGAATGTCTATCGCACGACCTCCCATCGTATCCTCGATGACCGGTATCTGGACCGGATCCTTTCTGTCAGGGAGTATTAAAGTCGCAAAGTCCCTATGTTCAATTCCCATAGTACCTCCTCAGAATCAGAACAGGTGTGTACCGCTGATTCTATCTAAAGCTTTGATGAGCGCCTGTGTTCCGAGCGCTCCCTCATCACAATCCATCATACCCTGATACAGGTCCTGTACCAGGGAAAGGGCCGGCAAAGTAAGTCCCATTGACCTAGCTTCTTCAAGAGCAATACCCATATCTTTCACAAAATGACTGATCATGAAGCCCGGATCATAGTTTCCCTTAGATATACGCGGTGCAAGGTTGTCCAGAGTCCAGCATCCTGCAGCGCCCTTACTGATTGTGGAGATCAGGGTGTCTATATCCAGTCCCGCCTTTCTTCCGTACAGCAGCGACTCACAGACACCTGCCATGGTTCCGGCAATAACGATCTGATTGCACATCTTTGTATGCTGTCCACTACCGGCTTTTCCCTGCAGTATAGCATGGCCCATACGTTTGAAATAGGGTTCGACAGCTGCGAAGGTATCGCTCTCACCTCCAGCCATAATAGAGAGTGTTCCGTTTCTTGCACCTACATCTCCTCCGGAGACGGGTGCATCAATACTTGAAATTCCAAGCTTCTTTCCTTCATGATAGATCTCTATGGCAAGAGAAGGCTCGGTGGTGGTCATATCGACAACGATCTGTCCTGACCTTCTTGCTGCAAAGATCCCGTCAGCTGCGAAATATACTTCCCTTACGTCACTGGGGTGTCCTACGATTGTAAAGACGATGTCGGCCTGTTCAGCGATCTCCTTCGGGGAATCAAGTACTACAGCACCCATTTCCTGCAGAGCTTTCGTCTTGGCTTTCGTGCGGTTGTACACCACGGTCCTGTCGGCAAGAGACATGACATGGGAACACATAGAGCTACCCATTACTCCTGTACCGATCCATCCAATAGTCTTTGACATACTGTGACATCCTCCTGTATCTTTTGTATCCGATAAGTATCCTTTCATGCAAGATGCAGCAGTGTTTCTGCCTGAGCCGGTTATCCGGTGATAATAAAAGAGCCTCCCAGTCATAGCGATCTGAGAAGCTCTTCAACATACCGTACGGCGGTCTCTATTCCATCTCTTTCGCTTTCAACCAGTAATGGTGAGCCTGCAGTCTGATTCCATTGATATTGATGAATCCCTTACAGTCGACAGGCTGATATCCTCCGCTGACTTCCATCGAACCAAGTTTTTCATTGTACAGGGAGTAGGGGCTCGAAACTCCTGCGCTGATCATATTGCCTTTGTAAATTGCGACCTTCGCAACTCCGGTGATCAGTTCCTGACTCTTATTGATTGCAGCAGAGAGAAAGTCGAATTCGGGACTGAACCAGTACCCATTGTATATAAGTTCGGCGAACTTGGGAATCAGAGAGTCTCTGAGGTGCATGACTTCCTTATCCATACATATCCCTTCGAGGTCACGGTGAGCAAACCAGAGAATCGTTCCTCCGGGAGTCTCATACACACCTCTGCTCTTGATACCGACGTATCTGTTCTCCACCATATCCACTCTTCCGACTGCATTATCGTGACCGATCTTATTCATGTATGTGAACAGTTCAAGCGGAGTATCCACAACGGTACCGTCATTCTCGTTGGTGACCCTGGTCGGAATACCATCTTCAAACTCGATAGCCAGTATTGTCGTCTCATCCGGAGCATCCCATGGATTGACCGTGTGGCTGAACACATCGGAAGGGCAGGCGAGTGCAGGATCCTCAAGTATACCTGCTTCGTGTGAGATATGAAGGAGGTTCTCGTCTTCGCTGTATGGTTTTTTCGTGGAGGCCTTAACCGGTATAGTATACTTTTCGGCATAGGCTATCATCTGACTTCTACCCTCGAATTCGCTGAGCCATTCAGGGTCCTTCCACGGAGCGATGATCTTCACTTCCGGCATAAGGGCATAAAAGGCGAGTTCGAACCGCACCTGATCGTTACCTTTGCCGGTTGCACCGTGTGCAACGTAGACGGTACCTTCTTTCTTTGCGATTTCGATATGACGTTTGGCGATGATCGGGCGGGCGATCGACGTTCCAAGAAGGTACTTTCCTTCGTACACCGCATTTGCCTTAAGTGCGTGGTAGATGTAGCCTGTGACAAGTTCCTCTTTCAGATCCTCTACATAGACCTTGGAGGCACCTGTTGCCAGAGCTTTATCTCTGATGGCCTCGAAATCCTCCTGCTGTCCAACATCGGCAACATAGGCGATGACTTCAAAACCCTTGTTCGCAAGCCATTTGAGGATCACTGAGGTGTCGAGTCCACCACTGTATGCCAATACTACTTTCTTCTTTTCCATGATATCTGTTCCGCCTTATCGGTATAATGTATATTGATTCTGTTAAATCTGTATGTTCTCCCTATATATTGCATATTAATAAAGAAAAATCAACCATTATGTGTATAAATATACAAAAAGTTTAACGGATACGTGTCAGTGTCGTTCTGCGAGTGACAGTTAGGTCTGCAGGATTGATGTCAGTCAACAAAGATCTCATATACGGTGTCTGATCACCTTCCCGGGTCAGAGAGTATTCAATGCGCAAGGAGGAGAAGGACTCAGTCTCATCCTGCAAATAGCGCAGAGTGTAGTTGACGGGAAAACGCTGAGGATTTGTGATCTGCTGAGAGACGATCAGGATATCTGTGCCATTATTTGCCGTTTCTCCGTACATACTGATGGTGAGAGTTACCCGGGAAGGGAAATACAGGTTATCAGGGTAGGAAACTACCCCGTCGTGTATGGAGTAGGGTACCACCTGAGAAGGAGATAGTTCCTCAGAGGGTAAAGAACAACCAAAGAGAACGAGAAAGATGGTGAAAACAGTGGGCAGCAGGAACATTCTCTTCATGTCGATACTATACCGTACCTGTTGAGTTTGATAAAGATGAATAGGTGAAATGAGCAGTTTTCTGTCAGCAAGCGAACAGTTTTTCCACAGGAGAATTGACTCTTTGCTATAGTGTGGTAATATCTGTACCTGTTGACTTTCTTAAGAGAGAGTAATTTTATACTTTCTTGAAAAAAAAGTTTTACTCTCTTTCATTATAGATATTTATTAGTAGTAAATTTTCGTGTATACTGCGACACGGAACTGCACAAGCTCTCAGTAGTTTGTTCTTGATATGTGGATGAAGAAAGCTGTGTTGTTATATAAGAGAATGAAGACAGGTTGCATGAGTGACCCCCCCCAGGAGAAGCGTATGAATACATATCAACACAGGTCTTATATTGAAGTCCTCAGGTCCCATGGCATCAGACCCCTAAACCATCGTGTTGCGGTCTATGAGTACCTTGCAAAACATCCGGTCCATCCGACTGCAGATCAGATATACACTGATCTGAGAAAGAATATGGCCTCGATTTCTCGTACTACTGTATATAATGTGCTGCACCTTCTTACCGAGAAGAACGTCATCACCCCCATCACGATCGACCCGAAGGAACTGCGGTTTGACGCTAACACACAGGAACATGTTCACTTTCTCTGTGAAAAATGTCATCGTGTGTTTGATCTGGAATCAATGGAGAGTCAACCGACAGTTTCTGTTCCCGATGGGTTCACTATCGGTTCTGTGTCCCTGTATGTGAAAGGAACCTGTCCCGCCTGCGCAGAATAAGGATAGGTCAGAAAAAGGGGACTCGTATTGTCCCTGACAGATTAAGATCACCATACAACACAGCTCCCTCAGGGGAGCTTTTTCAAACGCATATCGTATATAGTCCCTGCCTGCAGGCCGTTCGTTACCTACAAAACAGACTCTTCAGATGGTAATCTGAAGAGTCTGACTGTATGCGAGAAGTTCTTTAGTTGTCAATCGAGTACTTTTGGTCCGTACAAGGTATCGAAATAGAGCATGTCAGTGGAAAGGATCTTATCGAGTCCGGGAATCGTTTTCCGGTAGGATTCCAGGGTTCTCCAGAGTTCGAAGAACTCGGGGTCGGCCTCATAGCTTTGTGCATAGATTCTCGTTGACTCACCATCCGCCTTACCTTTGATGTCTTCGCTTTGGGCATAGGCCTGTGAGATGATCACTTTCTTGTCATTCTCTGTCTTACCGATCCATTTCGCCATCTGGCCTTCACCGTACGATCTATAGGCTTCAGCAATCTGATTTCGTTCTTTGATCATCCTCTGGTATACGCTCTGAGTCAGATCGTCACTGTATCTGATCTGTCTGATCACGATATCAATAACCTCGATACCGAATTCGCTGGTGAACTGGCTGGCCATCTCGAGCATTCTCTTGGAAAGCTCCTCTCTGCCGATATAGATCACTTCCTGCTGTATCTCAGTTCGGGTGAGGTTTCTCAGCTGCTCGGCATCTTCAAGACTCTCTACGTTTTGTGCCTGATCCTCGATCTTCAGAATATTAATCTTGTTGGTGTTTCTAACAGCCTCGTTGAGGTAGTTCTCACTGATGACGGTTCTGATGGTGGAATCAATCACATCATTCAGTCGGAGCAGTGCATTGGGAACTGTGGTCACAGACTGATAGAAGAGACCGGGATCGATGATCTTCCATCGTGCGGTGGTATCTACCCAGATGAACTGATTCTCCTTGGTAGGAATCCTCTGAGCATCTCCATCCCAGCTCATGATCTTCTTAGGATAGATAATGACAGTGTCTACAACAGGAACGCGGATCTTGAGACCTGCTTCCTCATGTGTGTTGACGATCCGACCGAAGCGGGTGATTACCGCCAGTTCTCCCTCTTCAAGAATGAAGAAGGGGCCGAGAAGAAGGAATATCACGATAAGTACAAGAGCGATGACTCCGGTAGTTATAAGTTTCTTCATTTGACACCTCCCTGACTCTGTACCTGTGAGATGGGCAGGAAGTTTTCAAGTGATTTGTCGATCAGTGTGATAGAACCCTCCTCGGTAGCAGTGAGTATGTCTTCCAGTGTCTCGATATACAGTCTCCTGCTGGTGATCTCTTTGCTTTCTTCGTATGCCTGACGAACCTGGTTGAATCGGGCAACATCTCCGGTTGCGTTGTTCACGCGCTCAGCTGCATACCCTTCGGCAACCTGAATGATCTTGCTGGCTTCACCCTGAGCTTTTGGAATCTCCTTGTTATAGGATTGCTTTCCTTCATTGATCAGTCGATTCATATCCTGAATAGCTTTGTTGACATCTTCAAATGCATCCTGCACCTCACCTTCTGGAGGAACGATGTTCTGAAGTTTCACCGTCACTATCCTGACACCCAGACCGTACGAGTCGAAGGCTTTCTGCATTCGTTCCTGCGATTCAACTTCAATGGAAGTTCTTTCACTACTCATGATCGCAAGAATAGGCAGGTCGCCTACAAGCTGGTTTATAACGCTCTGAGAGATGTCCCGTATTGTCTTATCCCGTTCGCGAACATTGAACAGCCAGGCTGCAGGGTCTTCAATCCTGTACTGAATGATCCACTGGACATCAACAATATTAAGATCGCCGGTCAGCATGATCGAATCCCCGGCTGTGGAGCCGGATGGAGTGCTCATGAAACTGCTGGAGAGAGAAGAGTTCTGGGAACCTTGACCGAACGTCATGGTCTGAACAATTCGTGTTGGAACATTGAAGTTCCTATCAATACCGAACGGCAGTTTAGTCTGCAGACCTGGACCTACTGTTCTATTGAACTGTCCAAATCTGAGTACAACTGACTGTTCGCTCTGATCCACTACAAAGAAACTGCTCATAACTGTTGTGATAAGTAATACGATTGCTATGGCAGCTACTATCAGTTTAGGACTCAGGCGAAACTGCGGTCGGGATGAACCCGAGTTTTCCATTATTTTCCTCCTCGATGAATCCGGAAGAAGAAGGCTGACTCAA
The DNA here is from genome assembly GCA_016938475.1 of Sphaerochaetaceae bacterium. Classification (GTDB taxonomy): domain Bacteria; phylum Spirochaetota; class Spirochaetia; order Sphaerochaetales; family Sphaerochaetaceae; genus SABI01. The sequence goes on along the minus strand of JAFGUP010000029.1, from coordinate 38,625 downwards.
TTTCAGCCCCTCGGTATCCGGTCATAGTATCAATGTAATGCAGATATCAGTCATGGTCAATGAACGACAGATGTCGATTCTTTCCTCGCCTGGTCTTTTTTGATTGGAATTTTCACGATTTTCGTACTATCAGCGTAGATACGGGGAAGGGAAGAATACCTGACACTGGACTCTCCTGCCGATTTCGCCACTCTGCGAGCTCTCTCTGATCGGATCACCTGCGTCAGATGAGAATCTGTTGGGGATGAACTTCACACATAATTCTTTCTCCTCGCCCGATTGAAAAAGAGAGGCACAGAGGGTATAGTACATGACATGAAAAAACGACTCGTCACCTCAGCCCTTCCCTATGTGAACAACATTCCCCATCTGGGAAACCTTCTTCAGGTTCTATCTGCCGACTGTTTCAGCCGTTTCTGCCGAATGAAGGGGTATGAGACGCTGTATGTGTGTGGAACCGATGAGTACGGCACTGCAAGTGAGACCCGTGCGCTTCAGGAAGGAATCACGCCACGTGAGCTGTGTGACCGCTATAACGCTATCCATCGTGATATATACAGGTGGTTCGAGATTGATTTCGACCATTTCGGACGGACGAGCACTCAGTACCAGACCGATATCGTACAGGATATTTTCACCAAGGTGGATGAAGCCGGCTACATCTTTGAAAAGACGAATGAACAACTCTACTGTGAACATGACCAGCGATTCCTCGCTGACCGTTTCGTCACCGGGATCTGCCCGAAATGCGGAGCACCAGGAGCACGTGGAGATCAGTGCGATTCCTGCCAGTCACTTCTTGACCCTTCCGAACTGATCGAACCCACCTGTTCTGTGTGTGGTAACACGCCTGTAATGAAGAGCACTAAACACCTGTATATCGATCTTCCCAAGGCTCTTCCGCTGTTACAGGAGTGGATGGATACAGCCTCAGTGAAAGGCTTCTGGGCAAAGAACGCGATACAGGTCACCAAGGGCTGGATCCGTGACGGACTCAAGGAGAGGGCAATCACCCGTGATCTCAAATGGGGGATTCCCGTCCCGAAGAAGGGGTATGAGGATAAGGTGTTCTATGTATGGTTCGATGCACCGATCGGCTATATTTCGATCACTGCGGAGTACACTGATCAGTGGAAACAATGGTGGCACAATAACGACGAAGTTGAACTGTTCCAGTTCATCGGTAAAGACAATATTCCCTTTCACACCGTGATTTTTCCCTCGTCCCTACTTGCTTCCGGTGACCCGTGGACGATGCTGCACCATATGAGCAGCTCGGAATACCTCAACTATGAAGATGGGAAGTTCTCCAAGTCTCTCGGTGTCGGTATCTTCGGCAATGATGTCCAGGATACAGGTATTCCTGCTGATGTGTGGAGATTCTATCTGTTCTATAACCGCCCGGAGAAAGCTGATGTGACCTTCACCTGGAAGGACTTTCAGGAGAAGGTGAACAAGGAACTGATCGGCAATCTGTCGAACCTTGTCAATAGAACGCTCTCGTTCGTTGAAAAGTTCTACGGAGGTGACCTGGGCGCCTATGATATCGATACGTCACTGATGGACCAGATCAGAGATCAGGAAAGGATCATCGATGCAGCCTTCGAACGGGCTGAACTGAGAGATGCTCTGCGCGAACTGCTGATCCTCTCATCCATTGGAAACAAGGCATTCCAGGATGGTGAGCCATGGAAGATGAGAAAGGAATCGCCTGAACAAACCGGTAGCCTTCTCAAGACACTGCTGATACTCATTCGTGATATCGGGTATCTTGCTCAGCCGTTCATGCCACAGACCTCAAGAAGGATTCTCTCTTTCCTGAACGCCGAACAGACCACCTATCAGATGCTCGCCAGCGAGGATGGTATCGGAGAGCTGAAACAGATTGAACATCTGTTCAGCAAGCTGGAAGATGAGCGGATTGAAGAGTTGCGAAACACCTATAAAGGAAAACAGGATACACAGATGGAACAAGAAACAGTAGAACAGGTAAGCATCGCACAGGACTTTGCCAACAGGGTTTCCCTTATTGCCGGTAAGATCGTTGAGATTGAACGTCACCCTAAGGGAGAGTTTCTCTACATCATCCAGCTTGATACCGGTACCGAAGAGCATACTCAGATCGTCTCTTCGATCGTTCCGTACTATACAGAACAGGAGTTACTCGGCAGAACCATCATTCTCGTGGAGAATCTCAAGCCTGCAAACTTCCGTTCGGTCAAATCACGGGGTATGCTTCTTGCTGCAAGCGACAGGGATGCAGAACCCCACACGACTTGTGAAGTGGTCTTTGCAGATGATGTTGCACCGGGTACACCCTTCCTGCCAGAAGGTTCAGAGGCTCCCGAGCAGCGCAACCAGTTGAAGGCAGATGTCTTCTTTGGTTTCAACCTGATCAGTGAGGACGGTATCGTGAAGATCGACGGTAAACCTGTAGCAGCTGACGGCAACGTACTGAAAGTGCACACCTATGTGAACGGGGATATCGGATAAATGTTTCATTCTGTTCATCTTACACCTGTCGGTATCGATGAACTTCCTACAGCAGGACATCCGCTGACCACGTCGCTGTGGGCCTCTATAAAACACAAGAACGGATGGACAGCCCATCCGTTCTTTATTCCTTCCTCAGAAAAACATATCCTGGTACTGTCCAAGCAGATCCTCTTTTTCTCTATCGGGTATGTTCCCTATACCGATTTCGAGGAAGTGTCTCAGGACCTGATGCTGAAGATAACGGACGAAGTGAAGCAGCTGACCCGTCTTCCCTTTCTATTCATCAGGTACGAGTTCGCCTACGGACTGAAGCGTACCGGATCATGGTCCCATAGGAGAGTCCATAGCTGCCCCTTTCCGATACAGCCTGCATCCTCGGTCCTGATTCATCTGAACGCAGATTATGAAACGGTGTGTTCTCATTATACAAAACGGGCAAGACGTGCACTCAGGAAAAGTCGGCAAGCTGACAGTGATACCATTCTCTCAGACAAACAGGCCTCTCACATTGATCGCTGGATGGCTCTGTATCAGGAAACTGCTGCTCGAGATGGTTTTTATGCACGGAGCAGGGAATATATTGAAAATGTACTGAGCCATCAAGGGGTACATCTTTTCCTTGCTATCTACGAAGAGAAGATCGTGGGAGGCGTTATCACGGTTGAAAGTGACACGCATATACTCTATCTGTTCGGTGCCACTGCCAGGAACCTTCCGTTTCCTCCGGGATATCAGCTCCAGGATGCTGTCATACGCTATGCCTGTGATAACGACCGTGCAGTATATGATCTGCACGGTATCGGGACAGAGGACGATCATCTGAGTTCACTTACTCTTTTCAAGACCTCATTTGGAGGAGAGGTGGTCAGGAGGGAGACTGGAGTCGATGTGGTGCGGCATCCTCTTGCGTATTCCCTGTACAGAGCTGCAGAGTGGATCATGCTCACTCATGCCAGAAAACGTCGTTAAAGAGCATTAACCTCATCTATGAAGGTTTCACCCCTCTCATCTGAATTCCTGAACAGGGAGAAGCTGGCTGAAGAGGGGGAGAGTATCACATCACAGGTCTCACATTCCTGGGCAGCCTGATAGGCACATCGAACTGCTTCCTTCATGCTGGAAAATGGACCTCTGTAAGGAATACGAGACGTTTCAAGAAGAGGGATGATGGAACGAATGGTCGCTTCTCCCGGGAGGAGACAGATCATCTGCGCACTCTTAAGGGATTCACTCAATACCGAATAATCCGACCGCTTATCGGAACCTCCGCAGATGAGGATGTAGCGGCCCTTGTGAGAAGTGAGGGTATGTATTGTCGCTTCAGGTATTGTCGCTGCCGAGTCATCATACCAGTCGGTGGAGCCGATCGTTCGGATAAACTGATCCCTGTGTGGGAGCCCGGTCAGACCTCCCGCAAGATCCGTTTCAAAGAGGTCTGAGAGTGAACGGTAGATGGTCACATGTTCAGGCAGCCGGTACCCGTTCTTTACTAAAAAATCAGAAGCCTGTCTGCTGTAATATGTGGCTGTGCTATTCAGTGTATACAGCTGAAGCTTCTCGTTGACATATTCCGTGACAGACCGGTAGTAATCCTGATGATCAGCATAGAGGGACGTCAGAAAGAGGGCTGAGAAGGTAGTTCCCTGTGGAACGCCGTACAGGAACAGATCACGGATCTGGAAGGAGGAGAGTTCAATCACGACAGTAACGTCCCCTTTGATACCGTCGAGAACCTGCAGAGTCTCAAAGCCGCTTATTCCTATATTCCCGCTGACGAGTACCTTTTTCCCCTCCCTCATAAAAAGTTGCTTCAAGGTATGTACTGTAGAACTCTTACCCTTCGTGCCGCTTACCCCGATCAGGGCGATGGATGAGTGTGTCGCGCAGCCTGTGAGCAGTTCTCTGATATCTGTGGTGGTGCACGTCTCGGTTCCAATCAGTAGCCGATGAGTTGGAGGTACCGCAGGGTTCTTGATGATGATGTCTGCCCATCGGACATCCTCAGATGAATGTCCACCAAGTGCGTACCTGATAGGCAGATCAGCCAGCTGCTCTATCTGCTTTGCCAGCTGTGATCTTTCCCTCAGATCGGTGACACATACCGAATCACCCTGTTGGGCATAGTAGCGGGCAGAGGCAACACCTCCGCCATGTAGTCCAAGACCGAAAACGAGAACATTCATAGTAGGGTTGATTATATGCTGTACAGGAGAGTTTTCCTATCATCTTCTCCCTATTTTATGATTCATCTTTAATTCCGGAATCCTGTTATGGACGGATTAAAGAAATCTCATGGGCGATACCCTTGACCTAAATCGCTATACCCTCCATAATAGCCGACGTAATTACATTAAACTTATCGGTAAGGAGTCCTATTGTGCCTTGTGGTAGAAAAAGAAAACGACATAAGATTGCAACACATAAGCGAAAGAAAAAGCTTAGAAAGAACAGACACAAGAATAAGAAATAATCTTATCCTTCGGCAGTCATGTCAGTACGAAAACAAGCCACCGGTCGCTCCGGTGGCTTGTTGCTTCCTTGACACTCATGGTATCTCTGTGATAGCGTATCGTGACCTCTTTATCCACCATGCGTGGATCATATAGTCCGTAAGGAGGAACTATGAGAAACTATGAATTTACCGTCATCTTTGATCCAACAGAAGATGCGGCGGTACAGGGACTTGAACGGGTGAACGCTCAGTTCGCCGAACATCAAGTCGAAGTCACCAAGAGTGAAGATATGGGTGTGCGCAACCTTGCATACCAGATCAAGAAACAGGACAAAGGCCACTACCATTACATGGAGCTGAGCGCTGACCCGGCAGTCATCGTGACTCTTGAGCATGCATTCAGACTCATGCAGCCGGTACTGAAGTTCCTGTTTGTCGTTAAGGATAAATAGACATAACTGAACAGGAGCGTAACGTATGGCTAACGATATCAACAGCGTCGTCCTCGTCGGAAGACTTACACGTGATATGGAACTCAAGTACCTTAACAGTGGAACGGCAGTGGGTCGTTTCTCTCTTGCTGTAAATCGAACGAAGAGGTCAGGAGATGCAAGAGAAGAGGAAGTGAGTTTCTTCGATGTCACGGTATGGGGCCGTCAGGGTGAAGTTCTGAACAATTATCTGAGCAAAGGTCGGCAGGTGTGCGTGAGTGGAGAACTCCGTCAGAGTCGATGGGAACAGGATGGTCAGAGCCGCAGTAGAATCGAGATCGTTGCCAATTCGATACAGCTTCTCGGAGGAAACTCCGGATCTTCAGGTCAGAGCGAACGCGGTTCCTATAACAATTCCAACGGTGGATACCAGAGAAATCAGGCTCAGGCTCCTTCAGATGTGAAGCCTCAGAGCAATTCCTCGTTTCCCGGACCGGAACAGTTCGACGATGACATCCCGTTCTAAAACTGCAGGAGGAGAAACATATATCATGGCAGATGATAGAGATAGAAATAGCAATAGCAGAGATGATGCAAATGGCGGAAGAGGCGGGTTTTCCGGACGCCGCTTCAATAAGAGAGGACCTTTCAAGAAGAAGGTCTGTAAGTTCTGTACACAGGGACTTGTAGCAGATTACAAGAATCCCGACATGCTCAGACGATATGTGACTGAAAGAGGAAAGATCCTCCCCAGTCGTATCACCGGCAACTGTGCGAAACACCAGAGAGCGCTTACCACAGAAATCAAGCGTGCACGTGTACTTGCATACCTTCCTTTCGACAGAAAGTAAGGGTTTGCGGGTATGAAAGAGTACGACAGCCGTCTTCTTGTCGGTCTGCTGTTACCTTCGGTTCTCTCCTTCGGGGCGTACCTGGTAACTTCATCGGGAGTGTTGAGCATTCTGCCTCTCCTTCTGATGAGCGAACGACTTGATGAGATGTGGAAGAAGATCACCAGCGTGTCCATTGTGGTCATTGCAGTGGTTGCCCTTCATGTCATCCAGCTGAAGGATATCTTTCAGGATATGAGTTCGACAACAGGTGTTCTGATTGTGGGACTGTTCATGCCGGTGTCTCTGCTTGTATCAAGCGGGATATGGATTATGATGAGTCCTCGTCGATACTTCACGCGCCTGAGCGCATCAGTATCATTTCCTGTTGTCATCGGATGTTTTATAGTACTATGGTTACTTGGAGAGAGTGAGAGTTCAAGGGAGACCCTCAGGATATATCAGGAGGTTCTTAATTCAGTCATTCAGATGTTGATGGGAACCCAGATGGCAGGAACTGACAGTAATGCAATGAATAAATTCGTGAATGATATGATCATTCGATTCGGATTATTCATCTACCTGGTTCAGTTTCTTGCGGCCATCTATATCAGTGAGATCTTCCTGCACAGGAATTCCTCATCATTCGAACAACGAATGATGCAGTGGAGAGTCCCGCAGGAAGTGCTCTGGGTGTTTCTAGGAGCATTCACACTCGTACTGGTAACGTTCTTTACAGAGTCTACTCTCGTAGAGATTGTAGCATACAACATCAGCAGCGCTCTTGCCCTGCTGTATGCAGTGCATGGAGTCTCGATAGCTGTCTATCTGCTGAAGAAGAAATTGGAACATCTCAGAGTTCTGAGAACGTTCAATTTCTCTCTTATGCTGATGGCACTGCCGGGAATCAATGTGATAGCGTTTCTCGGATTCGCATTATTGGGAATCAGTGAGACCTGGGTCACATATCGTAAACATGAGTAAGGAGAAAAGGGAATTATGAAAATTATTTTAAATCAGGATGTTCATAATCTCGGAGAAGAAGGGGACGTTGTAGAAGTCAAAAACGGCTATGCACGGAATTTCCTTCTTCCCAAACATTTTGCAGTTCTGTTTAATAAGGCGAATCAGGCGATCTTTGCTGGTAAAGCAAAGGCCATTGAAAAGAGAAAGGAAGATAAGCGGAAGGCCGCGTCCACTCTCAGAGAGAGACTTGATTCCATGACGCTGACACTTACCGTATCAGCCGGTGAAAGTGGTAAGCTTTTCGGATCAGTGACGAACACCATGATCATGGAAGGCCTTGCCAAAGAAGGTATTGAAATCGAGAAGAAAAGGATCGAAGTCGCTTCTCATGATATCAAGATGGTCGGTACCTATACGGTCAAGATCCGTCTCTATGAAGGTGAAAGTGCTTCGTTGAAGCTTGAGGTTCTCAGTGAGAAGGCTGTAAAGGATTCAGCTGCACGCAAAGCAGCTGAAGAGGCTGCTGAGGTCAAAGCAGCTCCTCAGGTAGCCGAAGAACCCGTGGCTGTTGTCGAAGAATCTGCTTTTGAGGCCGGCGAAGAGACAGAGACCGAAGACGACAAGGAGTAGGGCCACCCGTGGCAGATATCGCAGGGGGGAGAATACCTCCTCATAACATCGATGCAGAAAAGGCTGTTCTGGGAGCAATCCTGTTAAGCTCGGATGCATTTCATGAGGTGTCACAGTCTTTGAGGAAGGATGACTTCTACTCACCGGCACACTCAACCCTCTACGATGCTATACTCCTATTCCATAATGAGCATAGTGGTCAGACAATCGATCTGATCACTATCACCGAATTTCTCAAGGGGCAGAAGCTCCTTGATCTGTGTGGCGGCATGGCCTATGTGGCCAGCCTCACCAGTGAAGTTCCCACCATCACCAATGCAATATACTATGCTCAGATCGTTCAGGCCTTGTCACTGAGGCGATCCCTTCTTACTCTTTCTTCAACCCTCTATGATTCTGCCTTTGACGAATCTAAGGATATTGATGAGATTCTTGATGAAGGAGAACACAAGCTCAGTGATCTCCAGGTGTCCACAGAAGTATTCTCAGAGAGTTACAAGGATGGGTCCACTCTGGTCAAGTCGACCGTAGACCATCTGCTTGAGCGTGTTCAGCATGGGAACAAGGAAGGTGTCATGTCAGGATTCTCCCGTCTTGATGACATGACAGGTGGCTTCAGGCCCGGAGAATATGTCGTTATCGGTGCCCGCCCTTCCGTTGGTAAGACAGCTTTCGCCATCTCCATGGCGATAGATATGGCGATACACCGAAAGGTGGCTACCGGCTTCTTCTCTGCCGAAATGACGAGTATGGCTATCATGGAGAGAATCTTATCCGCAGAGGCTCATGTTGATTCTAAGAGAATCAGAAATGCGGTCCTGCGTTCTCAGGATACCAATGCGATCATTGATGCGGCAAGCAGAATCTATGAAGGGAAGCTGATCATTCAGGATACGCCCAACATCAAACTGTTTGATCTGAGGAGTCAGGCGAGACGGATGAAACGGGAAAAGCAGATCGAGATACTGTTCGTGGACTACCTCTCGCTGATCAATCCTGAAAGCGGGCCAAATGTTCCCCGGCATGAACAGGTGGCAGAGATCAGCCGCTCGATGAAATCTCTTGCCCGTGAACTGCGTATCCCGATCATTGCACTCAGCCAGGTCTCCCGTGACGCAGAGGGGAAAGAACCTAACCTTGCCAATATTCGTGAATCAGGTTCTGTTGAGCAGGATGCTGATGTGGTTATATTTCTGCATCGTGACCGTCTAAGTGATCATGATGACAAAAACGGTGAACAGGAACAGCAGGTGGTGATGAACGGGTTTCCCGTTCAGGAGACTAAAGTCATCCTCGCCAAGCAGCGTAACGGGGAGACGGGAGTCATCACCATGGGGTTCCAGAAACAGCTTGTCCGATTTGTAGAACTCGAGCAGTATTCATAGAGTTTTTTGATTACCATGTGGATGATATAACGGTATTCAGGAAAAGAAGAACCGGGCATCGCTGAACAGGACAAAAAGAATCAGAGCTGACAGTACGAAGAAGCCTACCGACTGGTACTTCATGTAGATCGAAACGGAAAGGCGTCTGCCCCGCACCCACTCAATTATCGAAAGAAGGATCGACCCCCCATCAAGGGCGGGCAGAGGAAGAAGATTGGCGATGCCGAGCGAGATGCTTACCATCGCTATCAGCTGAAGAAAGCTTCTCAGACCATTCGCGAACGTTTCCCCGATTACATAACTGATCCGAAGGGGCCCGGCAAGTGAAGACCCTGCATCCATCTTTCCGGTAAACAAGTCAGAAAAAAGCCTGCCGGTTTCCCGTATCATACGCATTGTCTCATCAATCGCCTGAGGTATAGCGGAAACCAGTGAAGAACCCTGGATACGGATAGTGTTGCGTGCAAAAGAGAGCTGAGGGGACACATGCCCCTCAGGAGTACGATAGGGGGAGAAACTGAGAGTATCAAGCGACCCGTTTTCCCGGCGCACCTTCATCACCAGTCGAGCCTCCTGTGACAGGTAATGAGCGTACACATCAGCCGTATAGGAAACCGGTTCACCATTCATGCTTACAATGGTATCTCCTTCAGCGAGGGAGGCCATCGCCTCCGGTGAAACCTCCTGTACACGACTGACAGTAGGCTGCATCGCGGAAGCTACTCCAAGCAGATACCGGCCGTCACGTTGCATTGGAGTGACAGACCGTGACATTCTTTCCCCATTGCGCATGAATGACACAAAAAGATCCCGTTTCCCCGAATACTCTCTCATGACCGATGAGATATCCTGAAACCGTTGTATCTCTATCCCGTCAATTGAGATTATGGTATCACCGCTTCTCAAGCCACTTTCTTTAGCAGCATTTTCCTGAGAGCCGTAGACGAGAGGATAGTCACTGGTAACGATGATGGTGGCAGGATCATCATAGGCGGTGTAGGGAAGCATGAAAAAAGGAATACAGATGAGCAGGGCAAACAGTATGTTCATGAGAGGTCCTGCACTAAAGGTGAGAATTCTCCTGGCAGGATGGGCTGCGAAGAGTGAGCCTTCAGAGAAGCGGGTCATCTGTCGTTCATTGCGTTCATGAGAATCGATAAGGTCCTGTGCTCCTTTGAGCTTACAGTATCCTCCGAGTGGAAAAACGTTGATCCGGTATTCGATACCGTTTTTCTTCCAGCTTTTCAGTGCCTTTCCCCATCCGATGGCAAAGGTTTCAACGGTTATACCGCTCACGCGTGCACCAAAAAAGTGTCCTGCTTCATGAATGGTGATCATCAGTGCTATGGAGGCAAGACCTATCAGAAAAGACGCCACCATGTTCATCGTATGAACCTCGATATCGTTTGTTCAACCTGCTCTGAGATAATCCGGTCGATAACGAGAATCTCCTCGAAATGAGAAGGTCCATGTGAAAAATCTGCCTGAAGTGCATGTTGAACGATATCACTGATAGCCGGAAAAGAGATCGCATGCTCAAGAAACAGGTTCACAGCAATCTCATTTGCCCGATTGAAGGCTATCGGATAGCTTCCTCCAGTTTTAATGGACTGATAGGCATATGCAAGCATAGGGAACCTGGTTTCATCCCAGGCAGAGAAAGAGAGGTTAAGTTCAGAGAAATCTAGGGGACGCACCACGTTCCTGAGAGGAAATGTACTGATGTTGATAGCCTCCATGATGGGAAGGCTCATATCAGGAGGTGACATCTGGGCGTAGACCGCTCCGTTGATAAGTCGCACCATCGAGTGTACTATGGACTGAGGATGTATCACCACCTCAACTGTATCAGGATCAATGTTGAACAGGTAACAGGCTTCGATCACCTCAAGACCCTTGTTCGCCAGAGTCGCCGAATCTATACTGATTTTCCTGCCCATCGACCAGGTTGGATGTTTCAGTGCATCAGCAGGCCGTACTTCTTTCATCTGTTCAGTGGTGAAGGACATGAACGGTCCTCCACTGGCAGTGATTATCACCGAAGAGATCGATTCCTTGCCATGAGCCGCGATCAGTGCATCTATGGTTGAATGTTCGGAGTCCACGGGAATGATTGAGGCGCCGCTGTCTCTTGCTGCTTCAAAGAGGAGAGGGCCTCCCATGACCACGCTCTCCTTGTTTGCAAGCGCGAGATGCCTTCCTGACTCCAGAGCCCAGAACGAGGGAACCATACCCGCTGATCCGCTGATACCATTGAGAATAACGTCACACTCTACTTCCAAGATCATAGCCCGAAGTCCATCAGTGCCACTATAGATCCTTGGTTGCACACCTGAAATATCACAATTTGCGTTTCCTGTGATACAGATGTTCGGCACCTTGAACTCATCAGCCCACATCAGTACTTGTTCTGCATTCGTATGACACGATAGACCGACAATAGTGAAGGCCTCACGGTACTTTCTGAGGGCAGTGAGGGCGGTGCCACCGATAGAACCGCTCGCTCCGAGAATCATGACTCGAGTAGGTTGTCTGTTCATTATGGCCCCATCTGGATATATAGGACGATATAGTAGAACAGGGGAGCGACAAACAGGAGAGAGTCAATGGAGTCCATAAGACCTCCTCTGCCAAGGATCATCGTCCCGGAATCCTTTATACCTGCATTTCTTTTGAACATCGATTCAACAAGATCTCCCACATCACCTGCAAGAGCCGAAACCACTGAGAGAATCACCAGTGAGAGCGGAGTGAACATGGTGTGTATGACAGGTGAGAACAGGTAGTAGAGAAATGATGCAGCAATGGCACCAAGGATTCCACCGATAAAACCTGCGATTGACTTGTTGGGTGATACCTTCAGGATATTCCTGTTCCGTTTTCCCAACAGCATCCCGAATACATAGGCAAGAGAGTCGTTGGCAAATACCACGGAGAACAGGAGAAGAAGAAGGTTGCCGGCATGATCCAGGAAGAGAATGAGGATGAGGAACAGGGAAAAAAGTGCAGGATAAGTGAACAGCAGCAGATGCCGAGAGATCTTTTCAATGGACTTCTCAAACTGATCGCGTTCACCACGGAATATTTCGACAGTGAAAATGATAAGGATAAGAAGTATCCCATATACTGCTGTAAGGGGAAAGGAAAGGTGAAAATGTTTTTCAAGGTACAGGATGAAGGGAAACAGTGAGTACCCTGCATACTGGAATATCGTGACGTTGGCCCAGGGGATGAATATTCGATGCATTTCCCGTGTCGCGCTTACCATTGCAGCTACTGTGAGAAGCGCAAAGGCCAGATGGTCCTGATGGGGGAGGAAGTACATGAAAAGCAGAAGTGCAGGAACTGTGGTAAAGGTGAGTATCAACCGTTTTGCTACACTATTCATCAAGAACGCCTCCATATCTGCGTATGCGGTTCGCATACTCTTCGCATGCTTGTACCAGATGTTCCTTGTTCCAGTCGGGCCACAGTGAATCAACAAACATGAGTTCCGCATAGGCCGATTCCCACAGAAGGAAATTGCTGATTCTTTTCTCGCCTCCACTTCGGATGATGTAATCGACAGTGGGAATCTCGGGGTGATCGAAATGTTTCATCATCTCTTCGGCTGAGAAATCCTTCGTTACGCTGGTCCTTTCAGAGAGCCATCTGTTCACTGACCGGACTATCTCATCCTGTCCACCGTAGTTGATTGCAAGCGTTACGATTATGTGGCTGTTATGTGAAGTCGCATCCTGCGTCGCATGGATCGCATCCTGTACCGAAGATGGGAAACGGGCGATATCCCCTCTGACGAGAATTTTCGCACCGACCGAGTTGTAGAAGTTGATCTCACTGAACAGCCTTGTCGAGAAGAGGTTCATGAGATAATCGACTTCCTTAGCCGGGCGACACCAGTTCTCTGTCGAGAAGGCGTAGTAGGTGAGGTAGGGTATCTCGAGTTCGCTGGCTGCCTTCACGATTCGTTTAGCTGCCTTCACTCCTTCAAAGTGACCCATGGAACGGGGAAGAGAGCGCTGTTTCGCCCACCTTCCGTTCCCGTCCATGATAATCCCGATGTGGGTGGGATACCTGTTCTGTACATATGAGCCAATGGTATCCACCACTCAGATCTCAAGTATTTCTTTTTCTTTTTCAGAAGCGAGGTCTGTTATCATCTGAATGTATGAGTCGGTCATCTTCTGAATCTTCGATTCTCCATCTTTCTGTTCATCTTCGCTTATATCACTCGATTTCTGCATCTTCTTCAGCTCATCTATCGAATCCCGACGGATGTTTCTGACTGCGACCTTATACTGTTCCGATATCTGCTTAGCCTGTTTTGCAAGCTCCTTTCTCCGCTGCTCGGTGAGTGGCGGGAAGTTGATCCGCAGAAGTTTTCCGTCATTGTTCGGGTTCAGTGAAAGTTCACTTTTCAGAATAGCTCGTTCAATGGGAGCAAGCAGTCCTTTGTCCCAGGGCTGAATGACCACTAGCCGTGCTTCCGGTACAGAGATACTCGCCACCTGACTCAAGGGAGTCTCCTGTCCGTAATAATCTACCTTGATCTTGTCGAAAAGAGCAGCAGAGGCTCTGCCGGTGCGAAGGGCGCCGTACTCTGTATCAAGAGCACTGACGCTCTTTTCCATTCTGGATTCACATGTTTCCAATACTTCTTTCATGGTACCTCCATGTAAGAAGCCGTCGCAAGCGACGGCCTCTACTCACAACTTACTGAGCAACTCCAACCTTATAGAACGCGTAATCAACAACCTTCAGGGAAGCTCCTGCTTCCTTGGCGACTGCTGCTACTCTCTGTTCAACACTCATGCTGTCATCTTTGACAAACGGCTGAAGAAGAAAACATACTTCCGCAAGGTGTTTGTTCATCTTGCCCTGTACGATTCCTGCCAGCACCTTCTCCGGTTTGCCGAGAGCGGCAGCCTGTTTTGTGAAGATCTCGGTGTTCTCTTCGATGTAAGCGGGATCAACACTATCCTTGGAAAGGTAGGCCGGTGTGAAGGCAGCTACGTGAAGAGCCAGATCATTGGCAAGTTCGACTACTGCTGGGTCCGATACTGCAGATGCAGCATCCGCCTTGATGAACACCATGGTTGCAAGGTGTCCTTCATGAACGTAGGAACCGACAACCGTGGTGTCGTCAACATCCCAGACCTGCATGCGATTGAGAGACATGTTCTCTTTGATCTTGGTGATCAGATTCTTTACTTCGTCCTCAAGGGCTTCACACTTTTCCGTGTATCCGTTATCGATGACCATGTCCACGAGCTTTTCACCGAGTGCGATGAAGTCTTCGTTCTTGGCAACGAAGTCGGTCTCACACACGAGTTCGAGCAGGACGGCTTTGCCGTCACGTGAGCCAGCGAAGATCGCACCGTTCTCAGTTGCCCGATCCGCACGCTTGGCGACTGCTGCGAGACCCATTTCCTTAAGAAGCTTCTCAGCCTTCGCGAAATCGCCGTCAGCTTCAACGAGGGCTTTCTTACAGTCCATCATTCCGGCACCGGTCGCATCTCTCAGTTCCTTTACTATCTTTGCACTAATAGCCATGTGTTACCTCTTCAATCTTAGTCTTCGTACAGAATCTCTTCGTCCACTTCAATGCCGCCTTCGGTGACCTGAACGGATTTCACCTTGCTCGGCTCTTCTTCCTCTTCCTCTTTCACTTCTTCAACTTCGAAGTCACTGAGGTCAGCATCTTCATCGCTCGCGAATACGACGTGTTCGTCTTCATCCTCTTCTTCAAAGACTTCATCTTCTTCGATTGCAGCGACTTCCTCTTCGAGGTCGGGCAGTGTTTCGATGATCTCCAGACCGCCCTCTGTGTCAGCATCCTGGACAGCATTCGCAATCACTTCGACAAAGAGGCTGATGGCACGGATAGCATCGTCATTTCCGGGGATAGGGAAGTCGATATCGGTGGGATCACAGTTGGTGTCAACCACTGCGATGACGGGAATACCAAGCCGTTTTGCCTCTGCAACTGCGATAGCTTCCTTTTTGGTATCGATAATGAAGATGGCACCGGGGAGATCTTTCATCTCCTTGATACCACCGAGGTTCTTCTCGAGCTTAGACTTCTCTTTCATGTACAGAGCGATTTCTTTCTTGGTATATGACTGGAGAGTCCCGTCGAGTTCTTCTTTCTCGAGTTTCTTCAGTCTGTTAACAGATTTCTTGATTGTTGTGAAGTTTGTGAGCATACCACCGAGCCAGCGGTTATTGATGTAGGGCATGCCACATCGCTTTGCTTCATCTTCTATGGTCTGCTGAGCTTGTTTTTTTGTTCCGACGAACAGAATCTGTTTGCCGTCTTTGACCGTTTCACGCACTGCTTCATATGCTTCCACGATACAGGCACTGGTCTTCTGTAAATCGATGATGTGAATCCCGTTTCTTTCTGAGAAGATGAAGCGGGCCATCTTTGGGTTCCAACGTTTGGTCTGGTGACCAAAGTGTACGCCTGATTCTAACAGGCTTTTCATTGTGACTACGGACACATTTCCTCCTAAGACAGGGCAAATCCCCTGTCCCCTTCGCTATTTCTCACCATGTGGTGGATATTCCTCACTCTCAAAAGAATCAGGTGACAATACTATGTCAGAAATCTGCTCCAATGGCAACCCCACGACAGTCGAGAAATTCCCCTGTATCTCTTTGACGAGAGGGATTATCTGATCCTGAATACGGTACGCTCCTGCACAGGAACTGTAGTCTATCCGTGATAGATATGTGCTGATATCATGTGGACTGAGGGGGTGAAAGATCACCTCGCACACTTCATAGCCGCTGAAGATTCTCCCCTGATACAGAAGAGAGTATGCGCTGATAACTTCATGGGCGGTATCAGCGAATCTCCTCAGGAATCCTGTCGCCTCATCATAGTCTCTCGGTTTACCAAGAATCTCTCCACTCTGTGCGATGATCGTATCGCAGGTGATCACAGGAAGGGTCGGGCGGGGCTGAGAAGCGAGAAAGGATCTCATTTTCCGCTTCGCAAGAAGCAGGGGGAACAGGATAGGGTCACTCTCACGGCAGGTCTCATCAGTGTGTGTAGGATGAGTGTGTACAAGGATTCTCTGAGCCTCGAGAAGATCCCTGCGGGCAGGAGACTGAGAAGCAAGAATCAGTTCACTGACGATATCAAGTGGCCAGTTCATAGTATTGCCTCTTCGATGTCTTCGATTTCCTGAGCTATTTCAAGCCACTGGAATTCAAGTTCCTCCTTCTGTTCCTGAAGCTCATCTTTCTTCGCTACAAGTTCAGTGATCCGCTCCGCGACCGAATAGTTTTCTATACGTGACATCTGGCCTGTCACCTCTTCGATCTTTCCCTCTATGGACTCGATCCGTTCCAGAAGCTCCTGCTGCTGCCTGGTCAGGTTCTGCATCCTGTTCTTCAACCGGTTGTACTCCTTTCGTTCTATCGGTGCCTGCTTTTCACCTTCCCGTGTGGCTGATGCCTGTGATGTCTGCTCATTCGATTCCAGTGATTCATAGGCTTCCTTCTGTTCGAGTTTCCAGGAGAAGTACTCATAGTCCCCCTCGAACAGTTCCATCTGCCGGTCACTGATATAGATGATTCTTTGTGACAACTGTTTGATGAAGTGTGTGTCATGTGAAACGCAGATAACCGTTCCCTGATACTCTTCAAGGGCATTCAGGAGCATCTGCTTCGTGTTGATGTCAAGGTGATTCGTCGGTTCATCAAGCATGAGGACATTGGCCGGGTGAAGGAGTATCTTGAGCAGGGCGAGGCGACTGCGTTCTCCTCCACTGAGAACACCGACCTTTTTATCGATATCATCATTGCTGAACAGAAATGCTCCGAGAAGGTTCCTTAATCGTGGTATGTCACCGGTGGAGGCACTGCTTTCAATCTCCTGATACACGGTGTTATCGTTGTTGAGAGTTTTTTCGTTCTCCTGGGTGTAGTAGCCGATCTTCACTCCTTCACCGATTCGGATGGACCCTTCATAGGCCGTGTCAGCTCCCGAAAGCAGATTCATCAGTGTAGTCTTTCCTGCACCATTCTGTCCGGTAATGGCCAGCCGATCACCCCGGTTTATATAGAAGGAGAGCCCATTGAAGACACTCAGATCACCATATCGCTTACTCAGCTCCTGTACGGTGAACAGCACGGAGGGGGCATGTGGGGGTGGGGGGAATGAGATGTTCATGTTCTTCAGGTGAGGGGGAATTTCTATTTCCTGGATCTTCTCAAGCATCTTCACCCTTGATTGCACCTGCTTGGCTTTGCTGTCCTTGTATCTGAACCGTTCGATGAACTTTTCTGTTTTCTCCCGTTCCTTCTTCTGTCTTTCGGCTTCTTTTGTAAGCTGCTCGATCTCAGCAAGACGAATCTGGACGTACCGGGAATAATTCCCTTTATATCGGTTCAGGTGTCCGTTAAACAGTTCATACACCTCTCGTACTGTCTCATCAAGAAAGTCCTGATCATGTGAGACGATGAGAACAGCACCGCGGAAACGATTGATGTAGTTTCTCAGCCAGATACGGCTTTCGATGTCCAGGTAGTTCGTCGGCTCATCAAGGAGCAGAACATCAGATTCTTCTACAAGAATCTTTGCAAGTGCTATACGCATCTGCCATCCACCGCTGAAGTGTTCACACCTGCGCTCCAGATCATTCTCGGTGAACCCGAGGCCTTTGATAACCTGCTCTATCACTGCATCCCTTCGGTAGTAGGTGCCTGACAGCAGGAGTTCCTGCTTTTGATGCAGCTCGATCAGGTCCGATTCATGTGAGGTATCAAGGGATGCATCAGAGAGTTTCTCTTCGAGTCTTCGTATATCATCAAGCAGTGGACGATAATGATCAAACCCCTTCAGGACCTCCTCTTTCAGTGTCGAACCACGGTGAATGATGCCGGTCTGCGGCAGATACGAGACCCTGAGACCCTTCGTTACCGCTATAGACCCTGAATCATAGTCAATCGTGTGAGCCAGGATTTTCATGAGAGTTGTTTTCCCGCTTCCGTTGCTTCCTGCAAGAGCGGAGACACTTCCCTCCTGAAGGGTGAGAGATATCTCGTCAAGTATCTGCCGGTCACCGAAGGCCAGAGAGATGTCTTTCGCCTGGAGTGTCTTCATTGCGTTGTGAAACTCCCTATTCAGGTGTTGAAGATTCTCATGTGAGTGAGTATGATAAAGCCTATCACATAGGTTTGCAGGGTTGCAAGGACTCGCCCTTGTCCTGAACGGGAGGAATGTTCATTGATCTGTCTTGTACTGAATAAACTCACCCTCGAGGAGAATGTTTCCCTCATCAAGCAACACCGTCCCTTCGTTGATATCGTAGAACTCCGTATCGACTACCTGAATTCGGCGGATGCGCTTCAGGCGGCATCCTTCCCCGATATGACCGATCTGCCCGTGATCCTGACCTGCAGAAGGGCTGAAGATGGAGGGCAGTACAGAGAAAGTGAAAAATCCCGGCTTGCTCTCCTTGAGAAGGCTCTTGAGGGAGATTTCGCCTATGTCGATATCGAAGAGGATGTGAAGCGTTCGGTGTGTGTGACCAAGGCACAGCAAAAGGGTATGCAGGTGATCCGCTCGTTCCATGACTTTCGTCAGGTTCCCGATGACCTTGTTCACAGGATGGTCCAGATAGCACGTAAGGGGAGTATTCCCAAGGCAGCGGTGATGCCGAGTTCCATCCAGGATGTAAAAAGACTGTTCGAGGCATCACGTGAGTTGAACTCGATTGAGAAGAAGATCCTTCTCGGTATGGGGCCATACGGTCTTCCCACCCGCATCCTGTACAAGAAACTGCATTCTCTGCTCACCTTCACCAGTTCTGATGAGACGGCTCCCGGCCATATCAGTGCTCGGGAGATGAAGGAGACGTACCGTGCAGACACTGTTGATGACAGAACGCATATATACGGGATCATCGGAAACCCTGTCGCCCACACGAAGTCACCGCTGATCCACAACCCCGGATTTGGTGGCATCAAATACAATGCGATATACGTACCGTTTCAGGTCGATTCGGTTCGCACCTTCTTTGCTCTTTCCGAGATGCTTCCTGTCTACGGTTTTTCGGTGACAGTTCCACATAAACAGGCGGTCCTCCCGTACCTGGGCAAAGTGTCACGTGAAGTGAAACAGATCGGCTCCTGTAATACCGTGGTCAGGAAAAAGAATCTCTGGGCAGGAACCAATACCGATTACTACGGTTTCATCACTCCACTGATTACTCCACTGCAGCGTGATCTGATCAGGAATGTTCTTGTAGTCGGTGCCGGGGGAGCGGCACGCTCGTGTGTATGGGCACTGAGAAATCACGGGTGCCGAGTCACAATCGTCAACCGTGATGTACAGAAAGCCGAGAAACTCGCACAGCTGACTATGAGTTCGTTCGATTCACTTGAGAGAGCGGGGCTCTATGCCGATGTCGATGCTGTGATCCAGACGACGACCGTAGGGATGGGGGAGCTTGAAGGAATAGACCCGATTCCTGACTTCCCCTTCAGTAAACATCATCACGTGTACGAACTGATCTATTCACCCCGTTACACCGCTATGCTTGCCAGAGCTGTAGAAGCCGGGAGCAGCATCTACTATGGTCTTGATATGCTTATAGCGCAGGGAAAACTGCAGTTCGAAAGCTTCACCGGCTACCATTATCCCAGACGTCTACCCGTTACGCTTGTCGACGAAGAAGATACTTAGGGGAACGGTCTTTACCCGGTACAGGGATTTCACCTTCCAGTGATGCTCTTTTTCGTCAGGATGCGTCTTCATCAGCAGTACATCCTCCTCATCCTTCCTGGTGAGGGAAAGAGGAGTTCCGATGTATTCCTGTGTATTCCCTTCCTGATCGAAGATGACCACCAGCAGGTGAAATGTCGGCTCTTTCATCGCAGCACGTATGACGCGAAGCTTTTTCATGTAGTCGAGACCACTTGCACTCAGGATTTTCTGCTCCTCACCGGTCGCATGAAGTTGCTGCTCACTGATAATGATGAAATCCTCGATTCTTGCTCTGAGGAGGGCTTTCACCTCTTCACTGAACTGTTTCCTATTGAGTGATTCGTAGAGCGAGGGGCGAATATCGGTCACATGGGCAGGCATTTTCATGGAAGCAGCGGCTACTGGATAGGGGAGATCGAGAGTGATGGCAGGGAGGGGATGCACAGGTGCTGTTCTGGTCTCTTCGGGATATTCTTTCAAGACACCCTGGCTGGCAATATGCTGTACACCGATGTCGCTGAGAACCTTCCGCCACTGTACTTCCTGATTCTGGTTCATCACATAGATCCCATCAGCTATTTTCATCACAATGAATGGAGCGAGCGCAGTATGTGCATCGAAGATTCTCTCCATCCTCGCATCCGTTTTCAGGATAACCCCTTCAATCTGCATCACCTGTGAATATTCCTGATGTAACAGGGGGATCAGGGAGACGATAGAGGGAGGGACACGAGTTGAGTAGTGTCGCATATCGTCAATAATTTCCTGTGGGCTGAGTGATCGTGAGAAGGCCTTGAACAGGCTCTGCTTATCTACCGTGTACCGGATGGTCGTGTCCAGGCCGCTGAGCCGGCTGTACAGATGGTACCTGCCCGTATAGGATAAGGGATTTCCTCTGTGGATCGTGATACTGTGGTCACTGTCGATCGTGTCTTCAGTGCCCGACACA
This sequence comes from Sphaerochaetaceae bacterium, assembly GCA_016938475.1. Lineage (GTDB taxonomy): Bacteria > Spirochaetota > Spirochaetia > Sphaerochaetales > Sphaerochaetaceae > SABI01. The sequence goes on along the minus strand of JAFGUP010000029.1, from coordinate 17,766 downwards.
TCCTTATCTCTTGTATCCTTTTCTGCCAGGATAGAAAGAGAAAACAGGAGAGACCTGAGTGTGTCCGTTTCGATTTCCTTCAGGTGTGCAAGAGACTGGGCAAAGCGCACAAGGGTGAGAGAACCGGCTTCTCCTCTCACCTCAAAGGTTTCACTGAATGTTTTGAGGGCCGAAAGGAAGAGTCCGATATTCTCGGCAAAAGGGTTCTGTGAAAATCCACCTGACAAGAGCATCCAGGCAACGGAATCTTCAGAGGTCTCTGTCACTGAGGTGATACCTTCTACCTTGAGTCTGTTTCTCAGGTGCATCAGCAGGTTCCCGAAGAACGGCTTGTGGACTTCCCACTGAGCAGGCAATTCAACCTTCTTCGGGTCTTCGTGGATGGCAATCGATACAAGTGCTCTGAAAATCAGATGTACATCAGCACTGAACTCGATCCGTAGTGCATCTTCCCGCTCGACACTGAACAGTGAACGGTAATCGATGATACCTGACAGATTCTCTCTGAACAGTGGATTGATGATGATCTGATGGGAAAGAGCAGGGTCGGGTATCACGATGAGCTTCTGTTCCAGAAGGAGAGCACCGTGAAGACATTCGTGATACTCATGACAGCCTGTACACAGATACAACAGTTCCTGTTCACGTATACTGTGCATGATAGACAGAGTGGTAAGCAGCTGTCTCTCAGTACTGTTAAGATGGTTCACTATCCCATTCTGATGCTCAGAACGAGTCAGGATGGAAGCGAGAGTCCTGTTGAGTTGGTGTTTGTTGAATGGAGTGGAAATCGTTCCAAGAAAGCCTTTGAGCAGAGCAAAGTACCTGTCATCGTGTAGACTGAGGAGAGAAGAGTTGAATACATCGTAGGAGCCCTGATCAATCAATCCCAGACCTCCATACGGTATTGGTACCCTTGTTCGCTGAGGAATTTCTGTCTGTTCGCAGCGAACTCCTCCTCATTGCTGAAACGGGTGACCAGCGAGTAGAAGTGGGAATCACGCTGTTTTGGACGCAGGATCCTTCCCAGTCGCTGAGCCTCCTCCTGACGTGAGCCGAAGGCCCCGCTCACCTGGATGGCACAGGACGCATCCGGCAGGTCGATAGCGAAGTTGGCCACTTTGGAGACCACAAGAACCTGTACCTTTCCGTCTCTGAAGGCCTGGTAGAGTTCATCCCGCTTTGCGTTCGTAGTTGAGCCGGTGATGAGGGGAGCATCAAGCTCTTTTGCGATCTTCTTCAGCTGGGATATGTACTGTCCGATCACCAGGATGAAATCATCATGGTGGTTTGCCACCAGCTGTTTCACAATATCGATTTTCCGAACGTTCTCGCTCGCTATGCGGTATTTTTCCCTCTTACCCGCAACTGCATAGGGCAGTTCCGCATCAAAGGGAAGGGGGATACGGATCTCGACGCACTCGGCCTGAGCTATCCAGCCCTTTTTCTCGAGCTCACTCCAGGGGACATCGTACCGTTTCGGTCCTACGAGAGTGAATACCTCATCCTCCCGTCTATCCTCTCTGACCAGTGTTGCCGTAAGACCGACCCGAAAGGAGGACTGCATCTCGCTGGTTACCTTGAACACGGGAGCGGGTAGCATGTGAACCTCATCGAATATGATCAGGCCCCAGTTATACTCTCTGATTTTGTCCAGATGGATGAACGGGCCTTCCTTGTCCTTTCGATAGGTGAGTACCTGGTAGGTGCATACCGTGATATCCCGTATCTCCTTACGCATGCCGGTATACTCACCGATCACGGCCTCCTCTGGTTCTTGAGAAGAAGAGACAGTCAGCTTATCATCGATCTCCGAGATCCATTGATGAACGGCGGCAACATTGGTAGTGAGAATCAGGGTGGTTGTTTTCAGACGTCTCATGATCTCCATGGCGACGACGGTCTTCCCGCTGCCGCAGGGCAGGACTATTGTTCCATACCCGCTGCCGCCTCCAAGGTCTCCCAGGAGTGCATCAGAGGCTTCCTTCTGGTAGTCACGAATCGTGAGGGGCATTCCCTGAGAAGTCTGACTCTTCATCTCGATGGAAACGTGTTTTCCTTTCATCAGGGGAATTACATCATCGACAGGATACCCTGCCTTGATAAGCCTGATTTTTATTTCACCCCGGTCATACCGTCTGATGAACGTGCGGCCTCCCGAGAAAAGGAGCAGCCCTTTGAGTTCTGAGCGAGTAAGTACCTCACGTGCTATTCTCTCGGTCTTAAAGGTAAGCTCATACAGCTGCGAATCCTCATACGGCTTCAGAATGACCGCTCCGTACCTGCCAATCAGTTCCTGTACGGTGAAAGAGACCGTCTGTGGAATCTCATAGCGACTGTGCCGGGTGAGTCGCTGGAGGATATCCTGCTCTGTGATACCACTTGAAGCTGCATTCCAGAGACTCAAAGGGGAGATGCGGTACGTATGAATATGCTCGGGGGAACGGATCAGTTCACAAAACGGAATAATATCCTTTCGGGCATCTTCTGCACCGGGTGAGTGGACATCCATCAGGAGTGTCAGGTCACTTTGTACGATGAGAGCCTTATGTTCCATAATCAGGATCTGCCAAACTGATCGTAATAGAGGCTGAGCAGTGTGAGTGCGGTCATTGCTTCGATGACCGGGACGATCCTCACAACGATGGAGGGGTCATGTCTTCCTTTCACGACGATCGTCTGACTCTGACCTTCAAGGTCTATGGTCTTTTGAGGCTGTTCGATCGAGGCGGTAGGCTTTACGGGAACACGGAAAAAGATATCTTCGCCGTTGGTGATCCCACCGTTTATTCCGCCGGCATGGTTACTGAGAAATCCTTCAGGACTGATCGGGTCATTATGCTGGGAACCTGTCATCTGTGCCGACAGGAAGCCTTCACCGAATTCTATCCCCCTGGTCGCTCCGATCGACAGGATGGCATGGGCAAGGAGTGCCTCGGTCTTCTGGAAGACGGGTTCACCAAGTCCGACAGGACAGCCAGTCACAAGGCATTCTATGATTCCGCCGACACTTTCCTTCGATTCCCTGCATGAATCAATCAGTTGTTCCATCTCCCGTGCAGCTTCACTGTCACAGCAGCTCACGAGGTTCTCAGTGACCGCCGATAGGTCCCGCTTCTTTGCAATCACGGAGCCTATCTGTGTCGTATACGCTGTAATGACAATTCCCTTGGATCGTAGTATCTGCATGGCGATGGCACCGGCGGCCAGTCGCGCGGCAGTCTCTCTGCCGCTGCTTCTACCACCTCCGCGCCAGTCTCTGATGCCGAATTTTTTCTGCCAGGTGAAATCAGCATGTCCGGGCCGGAAGAACCTGGAGATATCCGTATAATCATGAGAGCGCTGATTGGTGTTTCTGATGATGATAGACAGGGGAGTACCAGTGGTCTTCCCTTCAAAGATACCTGAAAGGATCTCAACAGCATCAGCTTCATTACGCTCTGTTCCCAGGCGATTGCCGCCGGGTCTTCGGCGGGACATCTGGAAGGAAAGGTCATCCAGATCGATCGTGAAACCCGGTTCGAGTCCATCTATGATAACCCCGAGTGCGTGACCGTGAGACTCACCGTAGGTGGTGATCTGTAGGGATGTTCCGAATGTATTTCCGCCCATGCTAGACTCCTAGAAATGTTCTTTTATGAAAGCTGCCAGGTTGACCCCATTGAATTCGATGCTTTCGAAATCCGCCAATGGTACCACATGATCGCATAACTTTCTATAGAGACAGTCACGCTGGAGATACAGTGCATGAAAGGATTCTTCCGGTTCCTCCCGATCGATGAATGGCGGAAGCCCCTTGTGCTGGATCCTTTCCAGGAGCGTCTGCTCTTTCAGATACAGATAGATGATCACCCCGTTCTCTCGCATCCGGTGTATCAGGGTATGATTGTCGCAAACCCCTCCACCGGTGGCCATGATGGTCAGATGATCACTATCACGGGTAGCAAGGAACTCTTCGTGAGCTTCATACTCTATCCGCATGAAAGCACCTTTTCCCTCCCTGATATACAGGTCTCTGAGACTTTCATAGGGAATTCTGTTGAGAATAAGGGTGTCGAGGTCAAAGAACGAGACCTTGTAATCGAGATTCAGGTGTTCGGCGCAGTATGATCCTACATTGCTCTTCCCGCTGTGTTTGATCCCCGTCAGGTAGATCAGTGATGTTGGATTGATGTCAGTATTGGTCATAATAAGTTATCCATTGTACTGGATACCTGTCTCCTCCTGTTTCCTGAGCTATTGAGACCTGTTTCATACGGTCTCTGAGAAGGTTCTGTCTGTACCGTCGATATTCCTTTTCCTGAATATACCGTGCTTCATCCAGATTCCTCTTCCTCTGTTCCTGAAAAGTCTTCTTCGGTATCAGGAAACTGAGCAGAAAGTTATGAATGATAAGAAGTGTCGCCCACAGCATGACGATAATCAGCGGGATAACCTCTCTCACAGAGGTGTCGGGGGAGATCTGTACCGGATAGGTGCCTTCATACACCTGAACAGCGTTCATCTTCAGTGGAGCAAGTGATATGAAGAAAAACAGCGCAGTGATGATCAGGGGAAGGATCCAGTAGATTCCTCTTGGAGAGAACAGAAAACGCACCGATACGATGAGGCACATAAAGAGAATAAAGGAAGTTGTGAGGGCCACAAGTAGCATCAGCATGCGAAACATGGTACCATGAATGCCGTTGATAGGGAAGTGCAACTCATCTTAATACAATGCTGCCGGGGAGGTCGTGATGTCAGAACATTTCGTAAATCATCTAGATCAGAACGTGCTCACTGAACGGAACAACGAAAGAAAACAGGATCTGCGAAGTGCATATTACCGCGATACCACTGCGATCATCCACTGTTCACCATTCAGAAGGCTGAAGCACAAGACTCAGGTCTTTTTTGCCCCGAGCAATGATCATATCTGTACCCGGATAGAGCATTCACTACACGTTGCATCCATCGCATCGACTCTCAGCCAGGGACTCGGACTCGACCAGGAACTTGCCTGGGCTATCGGTATGGGTCATGACCTCGGTCATGCACCGTTCGGGCATGTGGGAGAATCGATCCTCTCCCAATTGAGAATGGAGCGCACTCAGAGAGCCTTCGAGCATGAACTCAACTCTCTGAGGGTCGTAGACTTTCTCGCTGACAATGGAAAAGGACTGAACCTTACCTATGCTGTCCGTGACGGTATCGTGAGCCATAACGGAGAGACGTTCCTTCAGAGTCTTACACCACGGCACGAGCGAAAGGATTTTGCCAGCATCACGACCCGATTCGGCATTGTACCGGCTACATGGGAGGGAGTTATCGTACGCTTCAGCGACCAGATCGCGTATCTCGGCCGTGATTTTGAAGATGGCTGCAGACTCAATATCGTACAGGCCGGCATGCTTCCCCGGATAGCCGCTGAACGTCTGGGAAACAGCAACTCGGCAATCATCGATACACTGGTCCATGACCTGCTCACCCACAGCAGTGTGAACGGAGGAGTGGGGCTTTCTGATGAGGTGTTTGAGGCTGTCCTCGAGATGAAAAAGTTCAACTACGAAAACATCTACCATTCACCCCTTCTCAAGGGTTACCATCGCTACTTCCACCGTCTGCTTTCTCTGATAGTGAACTACCTTGATGAACTGTTCATCTCCTACGGGTTTGATTATCCATCGTATGAGAGTGAGAAGAACATGCTGGCAGCAGGGTTCAGTAACTATATTCGTGACATGGCTAACAGCTACCTGCAACGGGAGGGTGGGTATGACAACCTGATATTCGACTATGTTGCAGGCATGAGTGACACGTTCGCCCTTGACTGTGCTGATGAGATTTTGAAACCCACTCACCTCAATGACGACATCGAACGATCCCTCACCGGCAAGTGGTTTGATGTGCGCTGAATGATCAGAGGCCTTCTCTGATCTTTTCGATCTCTTCTATGAATTTTTCGACGGAATCAAAGGCACGGTAGACCGATGCAAAACGAACATAGGCCACTGCATCAACCTTGTACAGGAACTTCAAGGCAATTTCTCCAATCGCGGTACTGGCGATTTCACGCTTGCTGGAGGCCTTGATGATGATCTCATCTTCGATATTCAGAAGCATCTGCTCCACGATATCCTGAGGTATGTCCCGTTTCTCGGTAGTGATGACAATTCCCCGTTCGATCTTGCGTATATCGAACGGCTCAAGACGTCCGTCACGTTTGACGACCATCAGAGGTTTCTCCTCTATCCGCTCATAACTGGTGAACCGGTATCCGCAGTGAAGACATTCCCTCCGTCTCCTGACCATTGATCCGCTTCTGTTCTGACGTGATTCGATCACCTTATCATGAGTATGATTGCACTGTGGACATAACACTGGAGGACCTCCGCTCTCATCTTCCGTATTGTACCATATACACGAATCAACGAACACGACAATACTTCATGTGCAGCCTCAATTTTGTAACATTATTTGGATAAGGTGTTGTCTATAATAACAAATTGTGTTAATAATAACAGAATATAATAAAGGAGTCTGTATGGAATCTGTAAGCAATTCTGTCAAACGCATTATTGACCGATCTCCCTTTCTTCATGAGATGCTGATCAGCGGCATTCTTAGTTACAGCAACTATGCAACTTCTATTCACCCTCTTGTCGAAAAACTTCACGGCAAAGAGGTAAAGACGTCGGCGATTGTCATGGCTATACGAAGATATGGAGAAGAACTGAAGCGCAAGGAACTGGAACATGCAAGTCCGGCTCTCCATTACGAGATTATCATGAAAACCAACATCTATGATATCAACCTCGTTAGGAGTGATACGATCCTTGAGAAGTTTCACGACTTGTTTGATCTGGTCAATCCGCAGAGCGGAGATTTCTTGAACATCTCTGTCGGCTCCCATGAGGTGTCGCTTTCGATCAGTGAAAAATACCTTGACCATGTCACACCCATCCTGGCAGGGGAGACGGTTCTGCTTCAACAGGGCGACCTCGTCGCGCTCTCTCTCGTGTTCAGCGGGGACTTCATGTCAACACCCGGTATCGTCTACGAGGCCGTACGAAAACTCGCCTGGGAGGAGATCAATGTGAACGAGATCATATCAACGATGAATGAGCTCACCTTCGTCATAGACCGGAAAGACTCGATGTCGGCCTTCAGTGTCCTGCAGAGCTTTCTCAAAGGAGATGCGGTATGAGTACCATGATCATCATCACGGGGGGGAGAAATACCGGAAAGACCACCATGGCCTACGCCCTGTACTCCAAACTGGACCTCGATGGGAAGAGCATCGGCGGGGTTATCCAGGTTCTTGCCCTTCCTGATCAGAGCAAGGATACCTATGAACTCAGTTCTCAGACTGACGGCTCATCTCTGGTTATGCTTTCGTCTCGGAAGAGGGACTCCTGGCCGGAAATCGGCAACTTCTTTTATAACCCGGAAACAGAAGTGTGGGCAGATACACAATTCAAGGCATCGTACTCGAGTGATGTGATCGTGTTCGATGAGATTGGGCGGTACGAACTTGCCGGCAGAGGATTTGATAAGGCCTTCAGATATGCCGTTGAATCCTATGAAGGGATCATGCTCACAGTGATACGGGAAGAGCATATCGCTTCTGTGTGTGATCGGTATGGAATCAATATCGATTCGTGTGTGATCATCAGTTCACAGGACGATGTAGAACAAGCCTATACAAGGATACGGAACCTATGAACGAACTCTACTGGGCACTGATGCTCCTCATCAATTTTCTGCTTATCATGACAGCCTATCGGCTGTGGGGGCGCATCGGGCTGTACATCTGGATCCCGATCTCGGTCATGATCGCGAATATCCAGGTGACCAAGACGGTAGACCTGTTCGGTCTAGAAGCTACGCTGGGTAACATCATCTATGCTACAAGTTTTCTCGCTACCGATATTCTCAGCGAGAACTATTCGAAACATGATGCCAGACGTGCTGTAGCAATCGGATTCTTTTCGATGATCACCATGACAGTCCTTATGAATCTTGCACTCCTGTTCATTCCTGCCGACAGTGATTTCGTCCAGGACAGCATGGTCACGATTTTCGCTCTGATGCCCAGGATAGCTGCAGCATCCCTGCTCGCTTACGGTGTCTCTCAGATGCATGACATATACGCCTACAGCTGGATCAAGAATCATCTGCCCCACAAGAAATTTCTCTGGGTAAGAAACAACGGATCCACACTGATATCACAGCTGCTTGATTCCCTCATCTTCACAGTTGCAGCCTTCTATGGGGTGTTCCCTGTATCAGTGCTTGTTGAGATCCTGATCACCACTTATGTGCTGAAGGTAGTGGTCTCCCTGTTCGATACTCCCTTCATATATCTAGCCCGTCACTGGCACGAGACACAGAAGATCCGTGAATCGCTGTGACAGCTGAGAGAAACTCGGCTTCACACGCACCTGCCACACAGTAGGATTCAGGCGAAAAGGTTCCTCATCTGTGTGACTGCTTCAGGGGTTCCGCTGAGCAGTATACCCTGAAAGGTCTTGCGTTCTACGAGCAGTTCATCTGTATAGGTGAACTCCTCGCCGTTACGGTAGGTCACCGGCCAGCCGGCAGCTCTGAGCAGTGCATGTGCCCCGGCAACATCCCAGACATAACAGGGAATGCTGATGGAGCCCTGGATTCTCGGATGGACCAGAGGTGCTATCATGTGGAGAATATTGCTTCCGAAGCTTCGTATCTTTCCCCGGTAGGTCTTCAGGTCAATATAGTGCTGTACGTGCGAACCCATGGCAAGCTGTTCGATATCATCACCGGGAACAGAGGGGGAAAACGGTTCTCCGTTGAGTTTCATCCGGCCTTCGAAATCGAGGGTAAGCAGGAGGGAGTCCTTCCCTCCAAGGCCCCAGCGGGGAGCAAGTACAATAGCGGCAACCGGAAGGCGATTTCTGTCGAGGATTCCCACTGATATACACCAGGAAGGCATTCCCTGTGAATAACTGTCCGTACCGTCAATAGGATCGAGAATGAAGGTGAACTCGCTACTCTCATCAAAGGCAGTAATCTGTTCTTCAGTGATGATACCGGCTTCGGGAAAGAGTGTCTCTATCCTCTGTTTGACCTGATTGTTGATGTATGTGTCAGTCTCGGTGAGTACCGACCCGTCATCCTTATAGGTCACCTGTATCTTCTTCTGGTTTTCAGCTGCATAGAGCCCCATCTCTCCGATAAACTCTACAAGCGATTGAAATCTATCCATTGAATACGTTCTCTCTTCTATGATAGGGTAATTGCGTTTATGAAGCAGCATATACTTCAGCCTGTACAATCCTACCTGAAATCGAGTGAAGCGTACAAGGCTTTCAGGAAGAATCCAGATAGTATCTCAGCTTTGGAAGGCCTCGGCGGGTATCCTCTTGCCGTGCTTCTGCATGTGTACCAGGTCTATCTCACCAAACGTGTGTGGGTGATCTGTCCGACCGAACAGCAGGCACAGGGATTATATAAAGACCTCAAAGTCTCGAACATCCCATCTCTGTTCATGAGCAGCGTGGGTAAAAGGCTGTACAGCGACCTGTCCGGCGGGGATGATGAGTATCATCTTGTCAAGGACCTTCAGTCGCTTGATTCCCTGAAAAGCGGTATTGTCTTTGTTCCGATCAGGACCTTTGTCTCTCCTGTTCCCGATGCCGCTTTCGTCTCACAGACGAAACGGACGATCAGCGTCAACGATCCCTTTGACCCGACCACACTCAGCAGGATGTTCACCGAAGCGGGCTATTACCGCTCACCGAGCACCTCGGTTCCCGGTGAGTTTTCCGCTCACGGAGAGATCTTCGACTTTTTCCCGTATGACAGTGACAGACCGGTCAGGATTCACGGCGACTGGGATACAGTAGAGCGTATCACACTGTATGACAGTGATACCCAGGATCAGGTAAAAACGATTCCTTCGGTCACATTCCATGTGTTGAGTGAGACCAGTACCAGGGACTGGTCTCATATGAGTCAGTACTTCAGGGATTCGGATTACTTCTTTCTTATCGGTGCCGAGCGGCTTGAGACCTCGTTCAACTCTATGCAGGTAGAGGCAAAGAGCCTCTACCGTGAAGCTTTTCAGGTAGACCGCTTATCTCCCAAACCCCATGAGATCCTGTTCGATTATCATGCATTCCTGGAACGCGGGAAAAGACTTTCACTGCTGTTCGATGTCAAAGGACAGCACAGAGCCTATCAGTTTGAAGTCAGAGAGGGGCATTCGTACTTCGGGAACTTTACCCTCTTCAAGGAAGAACTCACCAATCTGCTTGCGAACGGATTCACTGTCGTCATATATGCAGGCAGCATTCTCCAGAAGGATCGCCTTTCCTCGATGCTTCAGAGTTTCCGTGGTCTTATGATTCTGCCTGATGAGCTTTCCGGCGGGTTCGTGCTCGAAAGCCAGAAACTGGCGGTCATCTGTGACCATGAGATCTTCGGTCGCCGCAAGGTGCTCAACAGGACACTCCACAAGGTGCAGAGTTCCCCTTTGGACTCCTTTGTAGATCTGAACGAAGGAGACTATGTCGTCCACATCAATTACGGGATCGGCCAGTTCGAGAAGATCGACCGCGTCAATGTCGCAGGGCGGGAACGGGACTATATCAAGATCCTGTACGGCGGTAAGGAGTATCTGTTCGTTCCCATCGAACAGGCGAATCTCGTTCAGCGGTATATCGGCTCTGAAGGGACTGCTCCCAAACTCGACACGCTCAGCGGTGCCAGCTGGTCTGCCAAGAAGGCCAAGGCGCGCAAATCTGCAGAAAAGCTCGCAGAGCGGCTGATATCTCTGTACGCCAAAAGAAAGAACACTTCAGGGTATCCTTTCCCGAAAGATACAGACTGGCAGCTTGAATTCGAAGCATCGTTTCCGTACGACGAGACCGAGGATCAGCTGCAGTGTGTCGAAGACATCAAGAAGGATATGGAATCCCCCATCGTCATGGATCGTCTGATCTGCGGTGATGTAGGATACGGCAAGACCGAGATCGCCCTACGAGCTGCCTTCAAGGCAGTGATGGCGGGCAAACAGGTAGCCTTCCTCGCACCGACAACGATTCTGGCGGAACAGCACTACGAGACCCTTCTTACGCGGCTCGGCACATTCCCGGTACAGGTGGCGATGATGAGTCGTATCGTTGACAGAAAACAGCAGAAACGTACTCTGGAGAAAGTGTCCAGAGGAGAGATAGATATCCTTGTCGGTACCCACCGTATCCTTCAGAAGGATGTTCTCTACCGTGACCTCGGACTTCTTATCATCGATGAAGAGCAGCGGTTCGGAGTGAAGGACAAAGAGAAGATGAAGGAACTTAAGACCAACATCGACTCGATAGCGCTCTCAGCAACTCCCATCCCGAGAACGCTGTACATGTCTTTACTGAAGATCAGGGACATGTCCCTGCTGACCACTCCACCGATTCAGCGACGTGCGATCAAGACCGTGATTGAGGAGTATGATATCTATACGGTCAAAAAAGCGATCGAACACGAGACTGAGAGGGGGGGGCAGGTATTTTACCTGCACAACAGGATCAGCAGTCTTGATGAAGTTCTCTCGATACTCCAGAAGGAACTGCCCCATCTCATGTTCGATGTCGTTCACGGCCAGATGGAGGCCCGTCATATCGAGGATGTGATGCACCGTTTCGTCCACGAAGGAATCCAGGTGCTTATCTCGACGACCCTGATAGAGAACGGGATAGATATACCCAATGTGAATACGATCATCATAGATCGTGCAGACCGATATGGAGTATCGCAGCTCTATCAGCTTCGCGGGAGAGTCGGAAGAGGTGACAAGGATGCCTATGCGTATCTGTTCTATCCGCACTCCTCTCAGCTTTCCGAGATAGCCATCAAACGGCTCAAGGTGATCAGTGACCATACCGAACTCGGCAGCGGTTTCAAGATCGCCATGAAGGATATGGAAATCCGCGGCACAGGTAATCTGCTCGGTCGCGAGCAGAGTGGACAACTGGCATCTGTCGGACTTGATATGTATATCAGGATCCTGGACGAAGAGATCGCTCGGCTCACGAAGGAACAGCGGGTCGGGGAAGAGGAGGTCTTCCTCGAACTTGATTACAGCGGTTTCATTCCTGATGAATATATCAGTGAACCATCGGTCAAATTCGAGATTTATAAGAAGATAGCCTCGGTTAACAGTGATGAGGCACTCCTGTCACTCAATGGTGAACTTCTTGAACGGTTCGGGCCTGTCCCGGAGGTCGTCGCGAATCTGATGTACATCGCAGAACTTAAAGTTCTTTGCCGTAAACTCGGCGTCTATCACCTCAGGGAGAGAAACGGCCGAGTCGAGGTTACGTTCTCGAAGGTGAAGGATATCTCCATTGACAAGGTGATGCAGCTGATGCAGCTCCGTCAGAACAGCGTGAAGCTCGATCCGAAGAGGATCAATGTTCTCATACTGACGACTCAAGCAATCTCTCTCAAGGATAAATCTCTGTTCATCCTCGAGATGCTGAAGCGATTATTATAGGTAGGAATATGTGATGGATATAGGAAAGGACCGGGTTGATCTGGTAGGTGATGACGGCAAACGGAATATAAAAAGTTTTGTCCTGAGAAAGGGGAAGCTGAGACCGTTTCAGGAGGAGGCGATTCAGCTGTACAGTGACGAATATGTGATTCCCTTCTCATCTCAGATGCTTGATTTTTCTTCCCTCTTCGCAAATTCGAACCCTACTGTCATAGAGATCGGGTTCGGCATGGGGACCAGCACGAAACGGATCGTACAGGACCAGGTCGACACGAACTTCATCGGCATCGAGGTGTTTCTCAGCGGATTCACCAAGCTCCTCTCTGCTGCAGGCAGGGAAAGACTGAAGAACCTCCGTCTGATCCGCTTCGATGCGGTGCAGGTCCTCAATGATATGATTCCGGACGGTTCGGTCGCAGGTTTTCACATATTCTTTCCCGATCCGTGGCCGAAGAAACGTCATCACAAGCGGCGCCTGATCCAGAAAGAGTTCGCAACGCTTCTGTCTCGCAAACTGATCAGTGGCGGATACATCTACTGTGTCACCGACTGGCTCGAGTATGCCCATCAGATGGTTGATGTGTTTGATTCGGTGCCGACTCTGGTCAATCCTACCGGAGGCTTCTGTCAGCCGGTTTCCTGGAGACCCTCGACCGGTTTTGAACGCAAGGGGAAGGAGAAACAGCACCCGATCAGTGAGATCTGGGTGGAAAAGCTCTGAAACCTACAGACGGTCGCTGAGAGTCTCTCTATGCAGAAAACGTCTGGTAGACAGTCTGAAAGAAGGGATGGTGCTCTTTTCTTTTGCTGCTGATAGAGCGCCTGCCGCACGGATTTTCGCACGGCAGGTGCTGAAAATACGCTGTGTTATTCAGCTTCGTGATCGGCCTTGGCCCGTGCTATCACATCATCGGCAATACGGCCGCTGATAGCCTCATAGTGGTCGAAATCGATCTCGAAGGAGCCGGTACCGCTGGTCATACTCTTCAGATCGATTGAATAGTTGAGCATCTCAGCCTGGGGAACCTCCGCCTTGACGAGGGTGATCCCCCCTCCGATATCTTCCTGACCAAGGACACGCCCTCTCTTACCACTCAGGTCCGAGAGGATATCACCGAGATACTGGTCGTTGATATAGACCGACAGATTCATGAACGGCTCGAGCAGAACAGGTCCGGCCTTGTCGATAGCTGCCTTCATAGCACCCTTGGCAGCGAGGCGGAAGGCCATCTCTGATGAGTCGACCGGGTGTTCCTTTCCATCTACGATAGTGATTCCAATATCAACCAGGGGATAGTGAGCGAGAAAACCCTCTTCCATTGCATCATGCAGTCCCTTTTCGATACCCGGCATGTATCCTTTGGAAACGCTGCCGCCTTTGATGGCATTTGTGAAAGAGTACATCTCACCACGCTGGAGCGGTTCGATCTCGATAAGCACCTTACCGTACTGTCCGTGACCGCCTGACTGTTTCTTGTGCGCGTACTCGACAACACCGCTTTTCTTGGTGATCGTCTCCCTGTAGGCGACTCTCGGTGTCTTTGTGTTGATGGAAATCTTCTGCTTCTCTTTGATACGGTCGAGTATCATGGTGATATGCAGTTCTCCCATACCGCTCACTGTCGATTCCTTTGTTTCCTCGTTGAAGGATGTCTGGAAGGTGATATCTTCCTCAACGACACGATGCAGAGCATCGTTCATCTTGTCCTCGGACTTCTTATCCCCGGCTGTAATGGCCAGGGAATAAACGGGACTGGGGAATCTTAGCGGGTGGAAGATGAATCCGAGATCTCCGGCAGTGAGGGTCGAATTTGTATGTGCGATATTGCTCTTCGCTATGATTCCGATCTCACCTGCTGTGAGTGAGTTGACTTCGACGAGCTTCTTTCCGATGAGGTGATAGACTTTTCCGGGTTTCTCCTTCTTGCCGATTGAGGGATCCATGATCTCCGTATCACCGCTGAGGTGTCCCTGAACGACTTTCACGAACGAGAGTTTTCCACTGAACTGGTCGATCGTTGTCTTGAAAACATAGGCCGCACACGGTCCCTCTTCGTTGATGTGAATCGTCTCTGCATGATCGCCACGCTGTATTTCATCATCCGCACCGAGGGGATTAACGAAGTTGTTCTTGATGAAATGAAGAAGGGATGCAATACCGCTTCCCTTTTCTCCCGCTCCGGCAAGGACGGGGACTATTCTGTTCTCAGACAGCCCCTGACGCAGGCCTTCCCGGATCTCATCGGGACTGAGAGTCCCTTCTTCGAAGTACTTCTCGATGAGCTCATCTGTGCCTTCGGCAGCGGCCTCGATAAGAAGGAATTCGTATTCCTCAACAATATCCTTGTACTCAGCGGGGATATCGGAGACAGTTTCCTTTCCGTTCGAATCATATGTATATGCCTTCATTTCAATGAGGTTAATAACACCCTTGAAATCATTTCCGGAACCCATGGGAATGGTGACCGGTACGTACGTGGCATCTATCTGCTCTTTCAATGTTGTGAACGATGCGAAGAAGTCTGAGCGATCCCTGTCGCATCTGTTCATGAAGACAGCTCGTGGTTTGTTTCTGCTGTCCAGTCTTTTCCAGAGTTTGATCGTCTCGATCTGTGCTCCGTCCCGTGCATCAACAACCATGAGTGCATTCTCACACGTTCTCAGTGCACCAATAACTTCTCCGATGAAGTCGGCCGTTCCGGGTGTGTCAAGGAATGTGAGGAGCTTTCCCTCATATTCCACCGGTGCCATGGCCGTATGGATCGACATCTCTCTGGAGATTTCCTCTTCGGTGAAGTCACTCACACTTTTCCCTGTCGCAACGTTCTCGGCACGGGAAATCACTCCACATTGAAACAGTATCTGTTCCAATAATGAGGTTTTCCCGGTACCGATGTGCCCGATGATAGCAATGTTCCTCAGGTCAGTACTGGATACGCTCATATGTCCTCCTTGGTATAGGAGAGTGCATCAATGCACACAGTGCACGCCTACACTCAACAAGAAGTATCGTATGATGTGGATGACCAGTTGTCAAACACTTATTAGGAAACTGTTAGTTTTTCGGCGCAAAATGGGAGAATTCCATAGAAAAGGTCCCTCTTCCCTGGGTGGATGATCTGAGGATTGTGGAGTATCCGAAGAGTTTTGCCAAAGGTGCCTTTGCTTCGATATGATCTCCGCTGACCCTTGAATGCATCGAATTGATCAGACCTCCTCTGCTGGTCAGAGAACTCATCACATCCCCGACGAACTGGGTAGGCACGATCAGGTCAACCTTCATCACCGGTTCAAGCAGGATCGGTTCGGCATCTCTCGCTCCGTTTTCGAAACAGATAGCACTTGCCGCCTCGAAAGCGAACTCACTGGCAGTAAGGATATTGAAATTCACCTGTTTAAGCCTCACCTCGATATCCACAACCTCGTATCCATAGCGGATTCCCGACTTAACCGAGTTCATCACCCCACGTTCTATAGCCTCCAGATACTCATGAGGAAGATCTCTCTTGGACAGATCGCTGATGAAACTTACCCCGCTGGCGGTAGGCTTGGGTGTGATCGCAAGCGTGACTGTCGCCTGATGTTCCTTTCCCGCAAGAATACGGGTATAAGTCTCAGTGTGCTCACTCGGCTGTGAGATCGTCTCACGGTACGTGACCTGAGGATTGCCAACTCTCGCTTCAACCTTCATCTCTTTTGTCAGTCTGGTAACCAGAACATCCAGATGAAGTTCTCCCATCCCTCTGATCACTATCTGTCCGGTATCGATATCTTCCTTCCAGGTGAACGTCGGGTCCTCGACACTCAGAAGCGTCAGAGCACCCTTCAGTTTATCCTGATCGCTCATCGTCTTGGGTTCGATGGCAACCGATATGACCGGTTCGGGAAAATGCATGCTCTCAAGGAGGACCTGATGCCCCTCCGAGCCGATAGTATCCCCTGTCTGGGCATGCTTGAAACCGATGATGACTCCGATATCACCTGCAGCGAGGGAATCGATCGTCTCCTGTTTGTTTGCATGCATTCGCACGATTCTGTTTATCCGTTCCTTCTTTTTCTTTCCGATGTTGAAGATTGCAGTACCTTTTTTAAGGACACCGCTGTACACCCGTACGAAACACAGGGGGCCCGCTTCTCTGTCATGCTGAATCTTGAAAATCAGGGCAAGAGGATGAGAGGAAGGGTCGTGCCTGACATCTACATCGTTCTCATGTTTGACACTGATCCCTTTCATCGGAGGAAGATCAAGAGGTGAGGGGAGAAGGGCTGTGATGCCGTCAAGGAGAGGCTGTACACCGATGTTCTTCAATGCTGAGCCGACGAACACGGGGTAGAGATTGCGTTTGATCGTCTCACTGCGAAGGACGTCATAGATCTTCTGGTCAGGGATCTTTTCACCCGAAAAGAACAGTTCTGTGATCTCATCCGAGTAGGAGGCAACAGAATCAATGAGGAACTCATGCCACTGGTCTCTGACCTTCTGCTGTTCTTCCTGCAACGGGTACCGGCTCATCTGTGAACCATAGGAGGTCTTGTCGAATTCGATCCGCTCTCCCCTGATGACATCGATGATCCCGCTAAAATCACTCTCACTGCCGATGGGAAGGAACAAAGGAACGGGAGTTATGGAGAATTTCTCTTTCAACTCATCGATTGCAGCATAGAAATCTGCACCAAGACGGTCCATCTTGTTGATGAAAATGATACGAGGCACCCGGTAGCTGTCAGCCTGGCGCCAGACCGTTTCGGTCTGCGGTTCGACCCCGCTCACACCGCATACTACTGCCACAGCTCCATCAAGCACACGCAGTGAGCGTTCTACCTCCGCGGTGAAATCCACGTGTCCGGGAGTGTCTATTATATTGATCTTGTGATCTTTCCAGTAGCAGGTCGTTGCGGCACTGCTTATCGTGATACCCCGGTCCTGTTCCTGTTCCATGAAATCCATTGAGGCTTCGCCATTATCTACTTCACCGATACGATAGTTCTCTCCAGAGTAGAACAGGATACGTTCAGTGGTAGTTGTCTTTCCGGCGTCGATATGAGCCATGATGCCTATATTTCTAATCAGAGTATCGTCCATACAAGAATTCCTTTTGTGTACGGGCTGTTTTCAAAGAGCCCCGAAACAGGGAAACTGTACCATACTTGGCGATAAGTTTAAAGAGAGATGAACTAAGGAATCGAGTCTGTCATCGAGGCGTAAGCAGAAGTATTTCATAGGGACCCGTGATGACCTCATCGTTGAGTCTTACCTG
>JAFGUP010000222.1 GCA_016938475.1 Sphaerochaetaceae bacterium | reverse complement strand
CAGGGAGTGAGTGCAGCGGGTACTGTCGAAACAGAGACCGAAGAGATCGTGCTTCAGTGGTGGGATTGGAATCCCAGCATGAAAGAGCGTAACGAAGCAATCATTGCAGAGTTCGAGGCCAAGAACCCCGGCGTGACAGTGGAACTCTCCACCTACGCTACCAGTGAGTATTGGACAAAGCTGAGAATTCAGGCGAACCAGAGAAAACTTCCTGATGTGTTCACCATGAGCTCCGGTTACCTCGAAGAGTGGGCCAATGCAGGCCTTCTTATGGAACTCGATGACATGATCGAGAAAGATGATCTGTTCGATACCTTCTACAAGAGCATCTTTGATGCAGGTAAGAGCATCAGTGGGACAGACAGCTACTACGCCATTCCGTTTGCTCTGGTGACGACAGTCCTGTATTACAACAAGGACCATTTCGATGCAGCAGGACTCAGCTATCCCGACGATTCATGGACCTGGGATGACTTCACCTATGCAGCAAAGAAACTCACCAAAGACACCGATGGTAACGGGAAGATTGATCAGTGGGGACACTGGTTCTATGGCCGCTATGCTCACATCGAACCCTGGGTATACGCGAATGACGGCGCGCTTCTCACTCCCGACAAACGCTTTGCTCCCGATGCAAATGCCATGGCAGCTCTGAAGATGCTGACCGACCTCGTCCTTGTCGACAAAAGCGCTCCCTCACAGAAGGAGATGAGTGCTCTGAGACAGCAGGATGTCTTCCCTCAGCAGGTCGCTTCCATGTGGGTTGACGGCGGCTGGAACATCGACAATAACCGTATTGTCGCAGGGGATTCGTTCAATTGGGGCATAGCACGGATTCCTCAGGGCCCAGCAGCTTCAACTAAGATCGGAAACGGCTGGCCTGACTATTATGCGATCTCTCCAGACACGAAGCATGCGGAAGCAGCATGGGAATTCGCCAGGCATATTGCAGGTGAAGGTCTGGCAATCAGCGACTATATGGCCGGGAAAATTCCTTCCTACAAGGCTCTCGCAGAGGATGATGGGTTTGCAGACCCCACCAAGCAGCCTGAGGAGATGGACCTCCTGATCATGCAGGCAGGAGAGGAACTGAGATCTTCCTTCACTCTGGGATGGAGTGAGTGGAGAGGGTATGCCGCGGCAGAGACTCTCGGTCTCAACGGTATCATTGATGCGATCATCAATGGTGAAGTAAGCTTCGACAAGGGAATGAAAGAAGGTGCCGAAGGCATCAACTCAGTCCTCGCACGATATTACAAATAATTACGAATCAGGAGAGTCCTTTGCGGGGCTCTCCTGTGGTATACTCCAACCATGATACGACGAAAGCATCCACTTTCCTGGCACACGCCTCTGAGTCCTTATATCTTCCTCCTGCCGACGATCATAGGCCTTATCGTATTTCGCCTCATCCCGATCGGAGCCTCCTTCTACCTTTCGTTCACCGACTGGACTCTTCTGGGGGATCCCCTTTTCGTGGGTCTTGAGAACTACCGTGAAGCCTTCCGCGACAAAGCTTTCATCACAGTCATTCTTAATACGTTAGAGTTCTCACTCATTTACATTGCAGGGGCGATGGCCTTAGGCCTTATCTATGCACTCCTTATCAATGTTCAGATCAAGGGAATTGCCGCTTTCAGGGCGGTTATCTATCTTCCAGTCGTCACCTCGGCAGTTGCAGTAGGCATCGTGTGGATGTGGATGCTCGGTCCCACGTATGGCCTTATAAACCGGGGAATCGAAGCAATCGGGATCACTCCCCCTTACTGGTTCCAGGATGCGAATCTTGTTCTCAAGAGCGTATCAATGGTGCAGGTGTGGAAGATGGCCGGTTACTACATGATCCTCTTCCTTGCAGGTCTCAAACAGGTTCCCAAGGATACCCTTGATGCAGCCATCGTTGATGGGGCAACCCCGTTCCAGAGTTTCTTCAGGATCACTCTCCCGATACTCAGCCCGACGAGCTTCTTCGTCCTCACTGTTGCAATCATCGACTCCTTCAAGAACTTTGAATTGATCTATTCGATGACCAAAGGCGGTCCGCAGAATCATTCGACGACACTGGTGTACTCGGTGTACGTGAATGCCTTCGTCCATTACCGGGTCGGCTTCGCAGCCACGGTCGCCTATGTGCTCCTGATGTTCGTAGGAGCACTCACTATCGTGAACTTCATCGTCAAACGACGATGGGCTCGGCCTTGGGAGTGATGGGATGAAACGTCATAGGGTATCGCCTGTAAGAGTAGGCCTCATTGTTCTGATCGCGGCAATCAATATATTCCCGTTCCTCTGGATGCTGTCCAACTCATTCAACACAGAAAAAGGAATCTTCTCTACAAGTGTTCAACTGATTCCCGATCTGCTGTTCACCTCACGAATGTTCGAGAACTACCTCACGGTCATCACTGAATTCAACTTCGGACGCTACACGATGAACTCGATTTTCGTTGCATCGATGTCCTCTCTCGGACAGCTCATTGTCTGTTCGATGGCCGGCTTCACCTTTGCAAAGATGAAGTTTAAGGGTAAAAACCTCATATTCGCCTTGGTTATCTTCACCTTGATGGTTCCTAATGAAGTTGCTATCATCCCCGAGTATTATTTGATGATGCGCTTGGGTTGGCTCGACACCTACCTGCCTCTGATCGTACCCTCGTTTCTGATCGGAGCGATGGGAACGTTCCTGTTGAAGGAATTCTTCGAACAGGTTCCTGACGAACTGTTTGATGCAGGAATCATAGATGGGGCGAACAGCTGGGTCATGTACCGGTCAATCTATCTTCCTCAGGGAATAGCAACGATGGCAACCCTGTTCATCATCGCCTTCATGAATAACTGGAACGACCTGCTTCGCCCTATTCTGTATCTGTCAAAGAACTCGCTTATGACCGTCACGCAGGCTCTCACCCAGTTCCAGGGGCAGTACGAAGCAAAATGGAACCTCCTCCTCACAGGGAGTGTACTTTCGATTCTTCCTCTTATCGCGATGTTCATCTTCACCCAGAGGTATATCATCGACAACTCGATGAACTCAGGTATCAAGGGATAACCACCATGGAATCAAGAACTGGCATGCTCACCCACGCAGACGGTGAGGTGCAACGCTACGAACTTCTGAAAGGCGTTTCCTGGAAAAGCCTGAGTTATCAGTACATGCACACCTGTGCAGAATCGGTACGCGCTCTTGTTCGTCTCTACACAGCCAATATCATCGTGAAGAATCCCGGATTGTACGGCACTATGGTGTTCTCGCATGTACCGGCCGACATGAAGATTCCCTTCGAGCGGGCAACAGATGCAGGGTACCTCTATGATGATCAGGCCCTCACGAGGTATCACTTCACAAGGATGGCGGGATCAGGTGAGATCAGGGCTGACGGTGAACACCTTTTCTGTCACGATACAGACGTCCACGACTTCTTCTCTGTTCTTCAGAAAAAAGGATTCCTCCATATAGTAGAAGGAATGAAGGGCGAACTCACCTACGTACCCATCTGTGATACTTTCGGCTTCCTTTCGCAGGAAACATCAGCTGATACTGCAGTCAATTCGCACTTCTTTCTGATGGATCCCACTGATATAGATTCACCGTATGATTCACTGGGAACGCCGTACGGCTTTGCAGTGGAACGCAAAGAGATCCTCCAGCCACCGCTGTTTGATCGGGAAGCTTTAATCGTCGACTCGCAGGAAAGAGCGTTTATCAAACACCCCTCGCTCCGTGAGACCACCATTCATATCAGCGGTACAAGATACCATGACGGAGAAGATGGAGTGACTCTCTACAGCCGCCCCGGTTATCGCATCACTCCGGAGCGATCGGGGACAGACCTGGTGGTCGTTAACAGAAGGATTGTGGCGGTCTCTCACGGAGGAGGGATACGGATCCCTATGGCCGGTTTCGTCCTGCACAGTGATAGTCCAATTGCCATCACGGAAAACGCTGTACACTATTCCAGAGAAGATGATATCATCTTTGCAGTGCAGGTAGGGCCTTCAGCTGTGATAGATGGACAGCTATCGAGGGAACTCACCTGCCCGTTTTATAGAGGAGAAGGGACTCCCTTCCCTTCCACCGTGTATCCTCTCCCCTATGAAACTGCCCGGGCTTCCAGAACAGCAATCGGAGAACAGGGCGGAAAGCCTGTCATCCTCTGGCTCGAAGGAGCCAGCAAGAACGGGCACGTACCGTTTCACGAAAGCAGTGGATCATCTCTTCTGGAGACGGCTGAGATAGCCGGAGCTCTCAAGATCAATTCGATGGTTAACATGGATGGAGGTGGTTCAGCACAGATCCACCATCAGGGGAAGAGAGAGCTGCTGATAGCGGACCGGGACGTTACGACAAACACAATAAAGGAAAGACCGGTACCTCTGGGCCTTGTTATCAGAGGATAGATCTTTCCTGAACTCAATTCACCTACAGCGAGCAAAGAACCGGGATTCAGGCAGTGCCCGAACCCCGGAAGGTCGTATGAAATTCTAGTTGGCAGGGTCCCAACTCTTGATCAGTTCTTCGT
>JAFGUP010000028.1 GCA_016938475.1 Sphaerochaetaceae bacterium | reverse complement strand
CTGTCTTGAGAGAGGCAGCTCCAATCTTCCCTCCAGGTGCTGTCGTACCTCTGCTTCTGTCAGAGTATTTCTGTCGAGGGCGGGGGTAGATTCCCCCACGTTGGCTAGGGGGGTGTCCCCCACCCGGAGTTTTCTTTCTGGCTAGGGGGGTGGGTACCACCTGAACCATCCTGGATAATTGAGGCTCATCTTTATCAAGGAGGGCCTCATTGCTTCAAGGACGGATTCATGTGAACAAAACGATTGATCTTCTCTATCGTCTCAGACGGGGACATTCCCAGAGACAAATCAACAGAGAGACCGGTGTTGCCCGAAAGACTATCAGGAAGTACTTCAACCTTGCTCAGCGAGAAGGCTGGCTGCTTGAGAGCGTTCCTCTACCATCGATGGATGAAGTGGGCCGGGCTCTTGCTGGAGAGGACGACAGGTGCATTGCGGAGTACTCGCCCCCTCTGCTCGCTCCCTACCGAAAGGTCATTACAGATTGGCTGACTGCGAAGTACACCCGCAAGAGAATGCTTGTCCTGCTGCGGGAGAATTATGAAGTTATGGTAAGCTACGACACATTGAAGAAGTATTGTCGAAAGCTGTTGAATGATCCCGCGACGCAGGTAACCATGAGAATGGAAACCCCACCGGGAAAAGAAGCACAGATAGACTTTGGCGAGGTTACCCGCTGCTACCGGAACCTGCCATCGAAAATGAGGGTGTGGGTCTTTATCATGACCCTTGCCTGCAGCAGGCACATGTATGTTGAGCATGTATTCGATCAGAAGATGGAGACCTGGCTGCGCTGTCACGAGAACGCATTCAGATTCTTCGGTGGAGTTGTCGAAAAGGTTGTGATCGACAATCTGAAGGCTGCCGTGAAAAAACTGCTGTTCCACGATCCCGTGCTCAGCGAGCCTTACAAGCGACTTGCCCGTCATTACGGATTCATCATCAGTCCCTGCCGTCCCTATACCCCTGAGCACAAGGGCAAGGTGGAGAGCAATGTCGGTTATGTGAAACAGAATCTGTGTGATGGAGCATCATGGACCAATCTGGCCGACATGAACCGGAAAGCTCGAACCTGGGTGCTTGAAGAAGCTGGAGAGAGAATCCATGGGACTATCCGCCAGAAGCCTCTCAAGGTATTCAGAGAGGTCGAGCGGAAGACCCTGAGAAAGTTACCCGCCCGACCTCTCAATTACACAACTGCCTCTCAGCAGAAGCTCCCCAGAGACATACATGTGCAGATTGGTGAGAACCGGTATTCAGCACCTCACGAATACATTGACCGCACCCTCGATGTCTACGCAGAGGGGAAGCTGGTGAAGATATACCGTGATTCAGAGTTGATAGCCACACATCCCCGCTCATCAGGCACAGGTCAGCACATAACCTGTATGGATCATTATCCCCGCCAGAAAAGATGGTGGATTGAGAATACCGCGGAGGTCTGCATTGAAAAGGCGGGCAGAATAGGAGAATCATGCCTCAAATTGGCTACGCACCTCCTGTCTGACGATGTGCAGGATCGCCTGTCATCGGTGCAAAGGCTGCTTGGACTCTGTAGCAGCTCTGACCCTGAAAGACTGGAAAAAGCCTGTGCCAGAGCCATTCATTACGGAGAATGGAGCTACATCAGGGTAAAGACCATCCTGGCGAACGGTATGGAATCCGTTCCCATCGAGAGCGATGAATATATCCCGGTGAAGGAAACCGGCTATGACCATGCCCGTAAGATCGGAGGTGTTCTGTAATGATCGCTGCAGACATGCTCCCCAGACTTAAAGCACTGCGAATGGGCGGGATGATCCATTCGCTCGAGGAGAGGGTGAAACAGGCCTCCGACAGTGATATGGGTTACCTGGAATTCCTTGAGCTGCTGCTGAACGATGAGGTCAATCGTCGCGAGAGCAGGAAGTATCAGAGCCGGCTTACTGAAGCCTGTGTAGATCCGGGAAAACGCTACGATTCGTTCAACTTCAGAATGTCTCCTACCGTATCCAGGGGCACAATGGAAACACTGATGACCTGTGAATACATCAATCGAAGCGAGAACGTGATTCTCATCGGCCCCAGCGGAACAGGCAAGAGCCACCTGTCGCAGGCTCTTGCCAACAAAGCGGTAAAGATGGGCTACAAGGTCCTTTTCAAGCAGGCCCATAAGCTGCTGAACACCCTCAATTCACGGCGTGCAGACGGTGGTTACCCACAGTATATGAGAACACTGCAGAATCTAGATCTCCTGATAATAGACGATTTTGGTCTCATGCCTTTGACTCATCAGAACGCCAATGACCTTTATGAAATCATTCAGGAAAGGTACGAACGGAAATCCACTGTCGTAACCAGCAACAGATCCATGAGAGAGTGGGATGAGGTATTCGGGAACCAGCTCATGGCCTCAGCGGCTCTGGATAGACTGACTCACCATTCGCAACTGATCGATATGAGTGGAGCTGAAAGCTACAGACAGAAAGAAAGGAAAGGAGAATTGACCTCTCCCGGAGATACCGGGGAGGGTGGTATCAGGTAATGGGAAAGTGGTACCCACCCCCTAGCCACAACTGGGGGATACCCCCCCTAGCCATTGACAGCCACACACTGTTCGCCCGCACTGCGGTACTGTCCAGTGTCAATTCACTGAAGTCATCAAGTCCTTCCTCCAGCACCATTCG
>JAFGUP010000221.1 GCA_016938475.1 Sphaerochaetaceae bacterium | reverse complement strand
GAGATTCGCTAACTCGTGGCTATCTAGAGCACAGGATGATTCTGTTAAGCCCTCGCGATCAGATCGAGCTTCGCCTTCATGGAAACCGTCTCAGCGGACCTTAGGGAACAGCGAAAGATTCGAGGCAGATAGAATCCGAGCTCTGGCTGAAGCAGAAGAGTACCGTGAAAAACATAAGGAGGAATTGAATGAGCCAATCGACTTCTGAATTCATGAAACAGTTCATGGCCACACACAAGGATTTCAGGATTGTTGAGGTCGTTTCAGGATTCTGTGAGAGTCACGGACCCTACACCAACAACCGGGTGGTCCAGACTTTCGAAGACGGGACCGAGAAAGAGCTTCCTCTTCTCGGGTGCCCTGAGTGTCGGAACGAAGACAACATCCGGGAAGGTGTCGAGGCGATGAAGGATTCCCGTGTCGGTCTCCGGATCGAGGAGATCGGTATCCCCGCGAAGTTTGCTTCATGCACCGTCAATGGATTCATCACAACGGATTCTGACAGGAGCTCTGAGACGATGAAGCAGAACGTCAAGAACAAGGTGATCCTTTTCGTGAACGGTGAGATCCAGTCACTGGCACTCATAGGAGAGACTGGAGTAGGAAAGACTCACCTTATGACCGCAGCTTTGAAAGCACTTGCCCGGGAGGGTAAAAGTGCACGATACGTCAATGAGCGGCAGATCTACCGGGAGATCCACGAGAGCTACCTCGGGAGAAAGGATCTTCCCACCGAGAGTCAGATCATCGACCGATATTCGAATGTGGACGTGCTTGGGATCGACGAGATCGGGAGATCCAGCTGGACCGAACACGAAAGTCAGACTCTCTACGAGATCATAGACAACAGATCAGTGAGTGGGAGAAAGACATTTATGGCAGGGAATCTTACGTTAGTGGAATTTAACGCAAAGTATGACGAATCCTTTCAGCGGAAACTCGGAGCAGAGGTTGCACTCTGCGCTTGGAGGAGAAACGCAGGATGATGACAATACGGATCATTCAGAACGGGAAGATGGTTGCTGAAGTGGACGGACAGGCGCAGGCTGCTTCATATCTCGGATGGACAGTCAAACAGGTCTCCAGAGCGATCTACTCAGGGAAAGAAATCAACGGGTTCAAGCTGAGACGTGTCGGGGCAGAGGGAATGGGCGGTCCTGTCCTTGTGATGACCTCGAAGATTGTCTACGAGATGAAGACCTTCAAGCAGTGTGCGGAAGCCTTCGGGATTTCACGAACGAAGCTTCTCAGGCTCATAGAGACGGGAGCTACAGCAGACGACGGGATAACAACATTCGATTTCCCTATCAGGAGGAAGAAGAGAGTATGAGAGTGCATGTACCAGGAATGAAGATATGCAATCACGAGATCGATGAAGCCACAGAGAAGTATGTGGAAGGCAAAGGACTTACTGGCATGTGTAAGCATTGCGGAACGAAACTTGTACTGGAGAGGAGACACGGTGTCACTCCCAGACAGAAGCCGAAGATGTCCAAGAAGGAGAGACGGAGGATGAAAGATGAAATTTGAAGTTGGAGTCAGAGTGAAGATCAGTATGTATGTCGATGCAGACACTCCTGAAGAGGCCATTGAAAAAGCAGAGACGGCAATAGACGATTCTCTGGAGATCCCAGAAGACGACAATGAAGAGATGGTGAAAAATAATTGCTGGGAAGCAGAACGGATGTGGATTCAAGGGAAAGTTGACATGTTGCCAGAAGAGTATGTACCTACTGATGAAGAGCGTAGACGATTCTTGAATTAAGGAGGCGAGCCCGTGAAGGACGAACTAGAGTATCTTGAAGCGATGATCGAGCAGACAACGAAAGATATTGTCAATGAGCAATATTTAAAGAAGATCGAATCCGCGAGGCATGACGGTGTCATTGATGCATTGAGTGAGATGAACCAGAGGTTTCGCGACAGGAGAAGTGAATTGATGGAGGGAGCTGAATAATGGAAATCAAGTATGCGGAACCATTCTGGATACATTATGGATACAGAATGGTTCCTCAGGTAAGGTAAGGTTAGGTAAGAGTAAGGTTAGGTAAGGTGATAGTATGAGCGATTGGGAAAAGCTGACAGAAGAAACCGAAGTAAGTTATTTGTGGTTCAGCAGATATAGAGACTACGGTGGTGAGCGGTCACTGGTGAAAGTTTGTCAGAAATATGACAAAAAAGACAACTACCGTGTACAGCTCGGGAAGTGGTCGAAACAGCATCGATGGCCGGAGAGAGTGGCCGCATACGATGCCTACCTCGACGAGCAGAAGAGAACCACTCTCGAGAACGAACGTCTCCAGATGGCAAGGGAGCATATCGCTGTTGCTGACAAGACGATGGAAGCATATCTGAGGATGCTCAATGCTCTTGATATGGAAAAGGTGAACGCGAGCGCGATCAAAGGATTCGGAGAGTTCGCTGTCAAAACGAAACGCGATGCTCTCGGTGTTGTAGAAGAGCACAAGATATCGGGCGATATCAATGTCACAGACAAGAATGCAGAAAGAATCGCAGCCGAGATAATGGAGCTCACTACGAAAGCTCTTGCTGTCCGGGACGGAGAGGATAATGCCGCAGAGTAGACGGGAGAAGTTTATTGCGAGCTGTGAAGAGATCACACGGAGTTTCGATGAGAGGAAGGACGGAGAAGGCCTTCGGAACTGGATGAGGGAAATGGTGAGGAATGATCTTTTCTTCCTTGCCTATTTCGTGTGTGACCGTCAGGACATGAACCGCGACTGGTTGTTCGACAGATGCGCGGAGGTCCAGAAGAATCCTGACGGTTATCTGGACATCTGGGCCCGTGAGCACTATAAATCAACGATCATCACATGGCTCAAGACCATGCAGGATATCCTCATTGATCCCGAAGAGAGGATCTGTATCTACTCTTTCAACCAAGCTCTTGCAAAGAGTTTTGTAGAGCAGGTGAAAACAGAACTTGAAAGCAACTGGAGACTGAAGTGGCTGTTCCCTGAGATTCTGTGGGAGGATCCGTTCAAGGGCACGTACATCGACGAGGAAGGGACAAGGCAGAGAATCCCCTGGACGACTGATGCCATCCGCGTGAAGAGAAAGAACCGGGCAAAGGAACACACACTCACAGCCTCAGGACTCGTTACTGGGCAGAAAACCGGTGGACACTACACTATCCTGATCTACGACGATGTTGTGACTCTTGACTCCGTCACTACACCGGAGATGATCGAGAGAACTACAACGGCATATCAGATGTCACTGAACACAGGAGCGAACCAGCCGGGCAGGCCTGTACGCGTTAGAATGATCGGGACTAGGTATCACTTTGCAGATACCTACAAGACTGTTATTGATACTCATTCAGCCATACCGAGGATCTATCCTGCGATAGATGAGAACAAGGTCCCTGTCCTTCTTGAGCCGGAAGTGCTCGCGAAGAAGAAGGAGATGTACGGCTCATGGGTCTATGCGTCTCAGATGCTCTGTGATCCCCGGCAGTCGAGCAGCATGGGATTCAAGAGAGAATGGATCAAGCCGTGGGTTCCTACCGTGTGGGAGAACCTCAACCGTGTGATCCTTGTGGATCCTGCCGACTCCGAGAAGAAGAAGAGTGACTACACCGTGATGTGGGTTGTGGGGCTCGGATCAGACAGAAACTACTACGTGATAGATATGATCAGAGACAAGCTATCACTCACGAACAGGACGAACGCGCTGTTTGCTCTCCACCAGAAGTATCGGCCTCAGTTCGGAGTGTTCTATGAAAAAGTTGGGATGCAGGCGGATATCCAGCACTTCGAGTATGTCATGGCTGAGCGGAACTACCGGTTCCCGATCTACCCGGTGAAAGCAACGAGTGCAAAAGGGCTGAGGATTGAAGCTCTCGAACCGCTGTTCAGAAACCTGAGAATGTACTTTCCGGAGACTGTCTGGAGAAAGAACTGGGAAGGGGACACTGTGAACGTGATCGACGAGTTCATCCATGAAGAGTATCTGGCTTATCCGTATGTTGCCCACGATGACATGCTGGATGCACTGAGCAAGCTCACAGATGACCAGGTGGCTCCGATGCTTTCCTTCCCTGATCCTGAAAGTGCAGAGGATATACTTCGAAGACGGCTCGGAGGGGATGAGTTCGCGGAAGAGGATGTGTACGAACCGTTCTGATATGTCAATTTGTCTTCGTTGACCACATTTGGACCTTGAAAACTGCTTAAATGTATGCGTGAGCGGTAAAAATAAGCG
>JAFGUP010000220.1 GCA_016938475.1 Sphaerochaetaceae bacterium | reverse complement strand
GAGATTCGCTAACTCGTGGCTATCTAGAGCACAGGATGATTCTGTTAAGCCCTCGCGATCAGATCGAGCTTCGCCTTCATGGAAACCTTCTCAGCGGACTCTGGGTAACGACGAAAGATTTGAGGCAGACAGAATCCGAGCAGAGGCCGAAGCAGAAGAGTACTGGGAGAAACATAAGGAGGAAATGAATGAACCAATCGACTTCTGAGTTTATGAAACAGTTCATGGCCACTCACAAGAATTTCAGGATCGTTGAGGTCGTTTCAGGATTCTGCGAGAGTCACGGCCCCTACACCAACAACCGGGTGGTCCAGAGGTTCGAAGACGGGACCGAGAAAGAGCTTCCTCTTCTCGGATGCCCGGAGTGTCGGAACGAGGACAGCATCCGGGAAGGAGTCGAGATGATGAAGGATTCCCGTGTCGGTCTCCGGATCGAGGAGATCGGGATCCCCGCGAAGTTTGCTTCATGCACCGTCAACGGATTCATCACAACGGATTCTGACAGGAAATCCGAGACGATGAAGCAGAACGTCAAGAACAAGGTGATCCTCTTCGTGAACGGTGAGATTCAGTCACTGGCACTCATAGGCAAGACTGGAGTAGGGAAGACTCACCTGATAACCGCAGCATTGAAGGCTCTTGCCCGGGAAGGGAAGAGTGCACGATACGTCAATGAGCGGCAGATCTACCGTGAGATCCACGAGAGTTACCTCGGGAAAAAGGATCTTCCCACCGAGAGTCAGATCATCGACCGATATTCGAATGTGGATGTACTGGGGATCGACGAGATAGGCAGATCCAGCTGGACCGAACACGAAAGTCAGACTCTCTACGAGATCATAGACAATAGGTCGATGAACGGGAAGAAGACTATCATAGCGGGAAACCTTACTACAGAGGAATTTATGGGGAAATACGATGATTCCTTCAAGAGGAAACTTGGAGCGATACTTTGCTCATGCTCCTGGAACACAAGAAATTACTAGGGAGGATAATCTTATGGCTGAGTCAGGAAGCACTGAATCTAGACTTGATCAAAACATCACGCAACTTATGGAGACAACAAATACGATACTCAAAGATTGCAAGCAGTTTATGGCTACACATAAGGATATGGAAATGACTGTAGATCAGTGTCTACTAGGACTGAAACTGGCGATCGATCTTAAGAAAATGGCCATCATTCATTACTCCTTGATTGAGGTTATTCATGAAAGAAAACAGTAGTGATAACCATCAGAGCTGGCACCGACAACCCGGAGAGTCAACCAAGGCCTATGCTGCTTTCTGTGCCTACAGAGATCTCGGAATCACCCGTAGTGTGATGAGGGTGGTAGAAGAGTGTGAGGGAAAATACGGGAAGCGATCCATTCTCACTAGGTGGTCCCTGAACCACAACTGGGTGAGACGATGCCGCGAATACGATGATTTTGTTGAGAAGGAGCGATGGCGAGATCTCTACGCTCATAGGATCGAGATGACCAAGCGTCATATCGAACAGGCAAAGAGTCTTCAGTTTAAGGGACTCTCCGCTCTTGAGGAAGTAGATCCCTCTGCCCTATCGCATCAGGATCTCCTGCGTTATATCAAGACCGGAATGGAGCTTGAGAAGGCTGTTATCAACTACTCTCTTCCGGACGAAGCGGAAATGAACAAGGAGAGTAAAGGTGATCCCGTTGCACACAGGATCAGTGACGAGATCCTGGCAATGACGAATAAGCTGCTCGGTCGAACAAAGTCAGAGGATGAGTAGTATCTCTGTAAGCGTCAAATCACAGACCATATGAAATAATCACATCCTCTGCCATCGTAATGGTGGAGGTTATCAATGCGAAAACAGAAATACT
>JAFGUP010000219.1 GCA_016938475.1 Sphaerochaetaceae bacterium | reverse complement strand
TGAACTAAGGAATCGAGTCTGTCATCGAGGCGTAAGCAGAAGTATTTCATAGGGACCCGTGATGACCTCATCGTTGAGTCTTACCTGTTTTCCCTGCAGCAGTTCTGTCCACAGCTGAGTTCTGATGGCTGAGTAGTCATGTTCCAGCAACCTGACCTGTTTCTGGTGCTCACTGAAATTTGCAAGTACCACCATCATCTGATGCTCATAGGCAGGATGGCGTGGTATGACGAGCATGCATATTACTGATCGGTCACTGGTGAGAATACTTCTGAGAACATTATTATTACCCATCATGACATGCCCCTTTGCTGCATTAATGTACCTGTTGAGTCGATAGTAGACCTGTGACGGGTAGCGGGTGAGATCACCGATGGCATGAGCCACACCCCAGTCGAACGGACCGCGATGAAGAAAACGGCTGTCACGTCCTTTATGAGGATCCTGTATGTACGAGTAGTCATTGAGCTGTCCGATTTCATCGCCGCTGTAGAGAACGGGTATTCCGTTTGCAACGAAAGCGAAGACCTGAAGGAGGATGATCCGCTTGATGGCCAGCTCCCCCTGATACTCATCACGCTCATGAATAGCCTTTTCCAGACCGCACAGCGATGCAGTCGTCCCACAGTTTCTCGCATCGAGAGTCTTCGGGTCCGATTCGTAGAGTTCACCCCTGGAGAAAGAACCGGGATAGGAACCGAGATAAAATGAGATGAGAAAGCGCTTATGGAAGAACGGGTCATACCCCTGGCGTCGTGCGCTCTGTTCATTGAAGCCCCAGCCGATGTCATCATGGCACCTGACGTAGTTGACCCAGCAGGCAGAGTCAGGAACCTCTTCCGGAATCGATTCGATGAGGTCAGTGAGCATTCTCGTGTCCCGCGTTGCCAGGGAATTCCACAGTTCAACCATCATCGTAACATTGTACAGCAGATGGCATTCAGGTTCCTGTTCCGTTCCGAAGTAGGGAGCGACCAGGTGGGGAGCCATCACCACCTCTCCCTTGATGATGGTTGCAGGAGCAGCAATTTCCAGAATAAGGCGGAAGATTCTGACGAGGGTATGCACCTGGGGCCTGTTGCGGGAGTCTGTTCCCCACTCCTTCCAGATGTAGGGAATGGCGTCGAAGCGGAAGATATCAACTCCGCGGTTGCACATCTGAAGCATTGCTGCAACCATTTCCCTGAGTACTTCCGGGTTTGCGTAATTCAGGTCCCACTGATAGTGGTTGAACGTAGTGAGAACCCAGGCTGAAAGGGCAGCGTTGTACGTGAAATTGCCTGGAGCGAGAACAGGAAAGACTTCGTTGACATACTTCTCGTATGCATCCGGCATCGTCCTGTCTTTGAATATGAAGTACTTGCTCTGAGCCTCGACGTCTCCTTCTTTCGCTCTCACGGCCCATTCATGTTCATCACTGGTGTGATTGAGAACGAAGTCGATACAGATACTGATTCCATTTCGATGGCAAGCCTCGGCAAAAACATTGAACTCTTCGTCAGTGCCGAGCCGTGAGTCTATCTTTGTGAAGTTGCTGACAGCATACCCCCCGTCATTGGCGAACTCCGGCATATCGAACACCGGCATCAGATGCAGATACGTAACGCCGAGAGATTTCAGGTACTCGATCCGGGATGGCATGGAAGCGAAGGTCTCCGAGAAGTTGTTGACGTACATCATCATACCTACCATCGTCGGGTCCTGGTACCAGGTAGGGTAGGCAAGACGCTGTTCATCAAGATGGAGCATCTGGTCGCTCCGTCCAGAGTACATCGTCTTCACGGTACTGAGGAGTTCCTCATACCCGGTCTCTCCATACAAGGAGGTGTAGTAGCCTCTGAGCTGCGGTTCTATGACAGAAAACCGTTCCTGGAATCCTCTGATATGTATGTCGTTCTTCATGGCTTTCTTTTTCATATTGTATGTTTTGGAAACAGTTCCATGAAGTAGATGGTACAGGTATACCTTCCCCCGTGCAAGATGGAATGTTTCAGAAATTTCAAAAAGAATCATCAAGAGTTGACAAAGGTCAATCAACTGTGATAGCTTCAAATCCGTTACGGGGGGTTAGCTCAGTGGGAGAGCGCCTGCCTTACAAGCAGGATGTCAACAGTTCAAATCTGTTACTCCCCAACCCGTTAGAAAATGGAAAGCTGAAAAGCTTTCCATTTTCTGTATTATGGTTCATGTTCACACCCGGTAGCATCGCCGGGTGAGAGGGTGCATCGTCATCTGTTCTCTGCATGACAGCTGAAGGCAATTTTCCGTTTTCTGTTATTCTGCTTTTTATCGTATACCAAGTAGATATACTCCTCAAAGGCGAAAGAATAAGGCCTCATTCAGGTGTTTGCCCGGCATGTCAGGGGTTCCCGGTGACGCGGTACTATGAATTAGGATGATGGTCTCCGCTTCCCGGTCCCTTGATCTACCGTATGATACACTTCACTCTTGTACACAGCACGCACCTCGCCGTCGGGTTATCCCCACAGCATGTTTAGATGGTCCTTTCCGTACCTGCTGTGACGATTTTTACCTATAAAAGTATATGCCTTGATTATACATACAGCCTGTAATATAACAAATTAATACCAATTGAAGGAGCTTATCTATGAAACATCTGGTGTATGGAGCAGCCATTCTGCTCGTTATCTTCG
>JAFGUP010000218.1 GCA_016938475.1 Sphaerochaetaceae bacterium | reverse complement strand
CTGCTCTCAGATGTGACAAAAGTTTCTCTTGCTAAACTGGTTAACCAATGCTACACTACATATCGTCAACTGGTTAACCAGCTTGGGAAGGAGATTTTATGGCTGAATCGAAAGGACAATCGGTAGACCGAATCCTTCGAAGCATACAGAACATGATCCACGAAGGTTCTATAACCAGCGGGAGCAAGATGCCCTCAGAACGTGTTCTGGCTGAAAACCTGTCCACGACCCGAGGCTACGTCCGCATTGCACTGCAACGTCTTGAGCATTATGGTGTTCTCACGATAATTCCGCAGAAAGGGATCTATGTGTCACAGATCAAGTCCATCACCCTCGATGCGATCATCAACAACATTCTCAGGTTCAAGGACCATGAAATAGAGGATCTGATGGAAACCAGAAAGCCCCTGGAAATTGAGGCGGCCCGACTTGCGGCGATACGGGGATCTGATGAGGATATTGCCGGCATCGTTGACGCCCATGAAGCTTTCGAGACTGCGTACCATGAAGGACACCCGACACTTGAGGAAGACCATCTGTTCCACCTTGCCATTGCCAAGGCGGCAAAAAACACCGTGCTTGAGTCTCTGATAACGCTTATCACTCCTGAGATCATCGCCATGAACAAGGATTTTGTGGAGGAGTATGAAATAGTCAAGAAGCACTCACTCAATGAACATCTGGCGATAGTACAGGCTATCGAGCAAAAGGATCCGGAAAAAGCCGCTGAAGCTATGAGATGCCATATGAACAATTCCAGGGATAGAAGGGTCGGATCAGCACCTCTGACCGAACCCGTCACATAGGGAGGGATATGAAACAGGAAAGAATGAAGGGAAAACCGGATGTGCAGAAAGCTGCCGATCTGGCTCAACAACTCCGCCGTGATACGGTCAGAATGATCGCTCATGCGGGAAGCGGACACATAGGAGGAGCCCTCTCTCTGGCCGAATGGATGGCAGCACTGTACGGATGGGCATTCGAATACGACACAGACAACATCAAAGATCCAGACCGGGATAGGATCATTCTATCCAACGGCCATACCTGTGCTATCTGGTATGCATCGCTTGCGCGCAGCGGTCTCATTCCTCTTGAAGAACTTGCCACACATCGGAAGATGGGATCCCGACTTCAGGGGCATCCCTCCCGCAAAGCCATGCCTGAGTTCGTTGAGACATCGAGCGGTCCTCTCGGTCAGGGAGTCCCTGTTGCGAACGGTATCGCCCTCTCCATGAGAGCCCGATCCTCCCGCGGACGGGTATATATCGTCCTGGGTGATGGAGAACTGCAGGAAGGTCAGGTATGGGAATCGTTCATGACAGCGTCCCACTACCGACTCGACTCTGTCTGCGCCTTCATCAACCTGAACAATATTCAGATCGACGGCACGGTGCAGGAGGTGATGGGAATCGAACCTCTGGCACAGAGGCTCTCCTCCTTCGGCTGGCATGTCATCGAGATTGACGGCCATGATCTTCCATCATTGTTCAATGCTCTTCAGGAAGCAGCAGAGACCAAGGGGAAACCGACAGCTATCATCGGGCGGACTGTCATGTCCAAGGGCGTTCCCTTCATGGAAGGAAAAGCTGCCTGGCATGGGGCCACTCCCTCTGCTGAACAAACCGAAGAGGCATTGAATCACATCGGAACCAATACGAGATACCGCGATTTCCCCATCGCAGGAAATGAGGAGTGAAAGATGTACAGTGGAAATAAATCGATGAGGGAAGCGTTCGGTCATGCTCTTGCTGATCTTGGAGCACATAACGAAAAAATTGTCGTTCTCACAGCTGATCTCACCGATGCCATCAAGGTAGGCGCATTTGCCAAAGCCTTCCCGGACCGATTCTATCAGATGGGTATCAAAGAATCGGATATGATCGGCACTGCAGCCGGTATGGCCATTGACGGGCTCATCCCCTTCACCAGCACCTTTGCCATCTTTGCAGCATCTCTGGCGAATCAGGCGATACGGGTCAACTGTGCCTACAACGGTACAAACGTCAAGATAGCTACAAGTCATGGAGGTGTCTGTGTCGGTGCCGATGGAGCAACTCACCAGGCATTCGAGGATGTCGCCCTTATGAGGACACTTCCGGGAATGACTGTACTCGTCCCCTGTGACGCCAACGAAGCATACCACGCAACTGTAGCCTCAGCAGCGCTCGACGGACCGGTCTACCTCAGGTTCGGAAGAATTGCCACACCGGTTGTAACAGACCCGAACGAACCCTTCATTGTAGGAAAAGCAAAAATCCTCAGGGAGGGGACCGATGTATCCATCATCGCCATGGGCATGATGGTTCCTTTTGCGCTCGAAGCAGCAGAGACCCTTAAGAAAGAAGGAATCGAAGCTCAGGTATTGAACATCCACACCGTGAAACCTCTTGATGAAGAAGCGATCATCACCAGTGCTTTAACCTGCGGGTGCGTGGTCACCGCTGAAGAGCACACTGTGATCGGCGGTCTCGGAGGGGCAGTAGCAGAGGTTCTGGCACGACACAGACCCACACCGATGAGGATGGTCGGTGTCGCAGACACCTTCGGTGAGTCGGGAGAACCAGAGGAGATTTTGAGAAAGTACCATCTCACTCCTGAAGATATCGTACATCAAGTCAGGCAGGTCCTGAAGGAAAAATAACAAGGAGGAACGTTATGAGAAAAGTTATTGCAGTAACTTTGATCCTGTTGACAGCCGGAGCATTCATCTGTGCACAGGGTGCACAGGAGAAGGCCGATGAGACACAGGTCGTAAAATTCTGGTATCACTTCGACAATCCAGAAACAGCTCTTAACCCGCTGATTGAGAAGTTCGAAGCGGAAAACCCCGGAATTGAGATCGAGGCAGAGAGAATCAGCTGGGATTCCTACAACCAGAAACTTCTCACCGCTGTCGCCGGCGGCTATCCGCCCGATGTCGCACAGGTGAAACTGTGGTGGCAGCCGCAGCTGGTCGAGATGGGTGCACTCCTTCCACTGGATGACTACATAGCTGAATGGGACGGGAAGGATGATGTCTATGACAAGATCTGGGAGCTGACACGCCACTCGGACGGACGTCAGTATTATATGCCGCTCCAGATGGTCATTCTCTATCTCTACTACAGGGCCGATATGTTCGATGAACTCGGACTTGAAGTTCCTGAAACACGGGAAGAATTCCTTGACGTGGCAAAGAAGCTTACACGGGACACTGACGGTGACGGCATCATTGATGTCTATGGATTCGGCATCCGCGGTGCTCGAGGCGGGCACGACTGGTGGGGAACCTTCGTTCTTTCCAGCGGAGCTCAGTTCTTCGATGAAAACGGCAATTCCGGTCTCACCACGCCAGAGGCAATCGCAGCGAACCAGTGGTTCATTGATCTCTACCGCAAACACAAGGTAAGCCCTCCCACCACACCAAGTGACGGATTCCAGGAAATCATTGCCAACATGAAATCAGGAAGGACCGCGATGACCATCCATCACAGAGGAAGTGCTGCTGATATCGAGGCGGTTCTCGGTGATAAACTGAGTGCAGCTCCCGTTCCAATGGGAACGATGGGTTCATGGACCTCCTTCGGTGATGAAGAGAATGCAGTCTTTGCAGCAACAAAAGTACCTGATGCGGCCTTCAAATGGGCAGCATTCCTTGCTGAAGCAGAGAACAATGCACTCTGGCAGAAATCAAGCGGACAGGTTTCCATCAACAAGAGCAATGCCTCAGAAGATGCTGACCGGTTCCTGAAGGCTACCACTGACAGTGCACCCTTTGCAGGAGTCCTTCCGGCACATCCGGGAGTGAGCGAATTTGTCGAGTCCCTGTGGCCGGCACTGATGCAGCAGGCCTTTGAAGGTCAGATAACCAGCAGAGAGATGATGCAGGCAATCGAAGACCATTTCACTGAATAACCGATGTGTGGTGTGCAGAGTTTCCTTTACGGCCCCTGCACACCACCAGAATCGTGCACGACAATACAGGAGACGACCATGGGACACCAACCACTACAGAAGAAGACAGACCTTCTTCCCTATGCGCTGATAACCCCGGCACTCGCCATCACCGTAGCGATAATCTTTCTTCCGATGTTCCGCACCATCACCTATAGCTTTTCCCGGTATATCCTGTACAAACCACAGGAGAAGGGTCTGATCGGGCTGGACAACTATGTGACCGCCTTCAGTGACCCGCTGTTCTGGTCATCTCTTTCCAATACCTTCGTCTGGATCATCAGTATCATCGTCTTTCAGTTCCTTCTCGGTCTTGTGACAGCCCTTCTGCTGAACAGGAACTTTATCGGGCGGGGGATCGCACGTTCCCTCATTCTCATTCCATGGGTGACGCCAAGCGTCATCACCGCACTCATGTGGCGGTGGATGTATGACGGCAACTACGGGCTGATCAATCAGATACTCTCCAAGGCAGGAATCATCAGGGAGTTCATCCCGTTTCTCGCACAGAGCTCCACCGCGATGGGTTCGATCATCGTGGCTCTGATATGGCAGGGGTTCCCCTTCTTCGCGATCATGCTCCTTGCCGGTCTCCAGGCAATCCCAGAGGAACTGTACGAAGCAGCCGAGATAGATGGTGCTACAAAGGGACAGTGCTTCTTCCGTATCACCGTCCCCATGCTGAAACCCGTGATACTCACGACGATACTGCTTCGTACGATCTGGGTCGCGAACTCACTTGATGTCATTCTCATCATGACAGGAGGCGGCCCGGGCTATTCGACGCACACACTTCCGGTCTATTCCTACGTGAAGGCCTACAAGGGGATGGATTTCGGATACTCCAGCACACTTGCCGTACTGCTCACCATTCTCCTCATGATCATCGTTACAGGCTACGTCCGAAGTATCCTGAAAAGTCAGGAGGCATAGAGATGGCAAAAAGACACCCCGTTTCCGACATCTTCGGCACCTATCTTCCGATACTGGTCATCGTACTGTTCGCCATCGGACCGTATATCTGGACCTTCGCCTCATCGATCACCCCGGAGGCAGAGCTCTACCGTCCCGATTTCAGATTTTTCCCGGAACATCCCACGAGCGAAAACTATCTCAGGCTGTTCACAAAACTGAACTTCACCAGGAACATATTCGACTCACTTATCGTCGCCCTCTTCACTGCACTCCTCGGTCTTGCAATCACCGTACCGGCAAGCTACAGCTTCTCACGATTCAAGTTCAAAGGAAGGAACCCGATGCTGATGCAGTTCCTGGTAATCAACATGTTTCCCATCATGCTGCTGATCGTACCCTTGTTCGTCATGATGAAACAGATCGGCATCATGGATAAGCATATTGCACTGATCGCCGCCTACTCCACATTCACCATACCGTTCTCGACATGGATGCTCACCAGTTTTTTCAATGCGATACCGCTCGACCTGGACAAGGCCGCGCTCATCGACGGATGTTCGCGCATCCAGGCGATGTACCGTGTCATCCTTCCGGTGGCAATGCCCGGTATCATGTCCACCGGAATCTACATCTTCATCACAGCCTGGAACGAGTACCTCTACGCTGCGATTCTGACAAGCAGCAATGTGCGGACGATACCGATCGCTCTTCAGAACATGATCGGAGAATTCTCGATAGAATGGGGGCTGCTCACAGCAGGTGGGGTCCTGAGTGCCCTGCCGGTCATCATTCTCTTCTTCTTCATTCAGAAGCAACTGATAACGGGTATGACAGCCGGAGCTGTCAAAGGATAAAAGGAAAATACCATATGATTGAACAAAGACAGTATGCAGGCGAAGGTCTCTCCCTCGTATATGATGAGGGTGAATGGGTCATAGGGATCAAGAATTATAAAACTGCAAATGATATCTCAGCTTTAGGCACTCTGGAAAGGCACAACCTCACAGACGAATCTTTCGTTCTCCTTGAGGGTTCATGCACGCTCCTCACCTTTGATGAGGAGCATTCGTCTCTTACCTACTGCAGTATGGAGCCGGGCTCAGTGTACACCATTTCACGAGGCATCTGGCATACCACCGTGATGAGACGGGAGACGAAAATGATTCTTATAGAACGCAGCGGCACGACTCTGGCTAACAGCGACCTCCTTGATCTGCCGATGGAGAAGATCAGGGAAGCACAGCAGCGCCTCACACCTTGAGAGTTCACAGCACATTCCACGCCACTTTGAGAAGCTCTACCGCATCCTGTATCTCCTGCAGAGAAAGGGATGCATAGCCAAGCAGGAGAGTACTCGTTCTCGGTCTCTGAGTCCTGGCACAGAAAAAGCGGGAAAGAGCGTAGACTTTCACCCCGGCCTCTGCCGCCCTGCGTACGAAAATCTCCTCAGGAATCTGAGAGTCAAGATGTACAAGAAGATGGCATCCTCCGGAGGCCCCTTCGATTCGTATACCGGAAAATGAGGCTTTCAAGGCTGCCACCAATGTATCCCGTTTTCCCCTGTAGAGCTTTCTCATCCTGTTGAGATGACGATCAAAATGACCTCGAGAAAGGAAATGGGCAAGCGTGAGCTGTTCTGTAAGGGGCACAGGACATACTGTAAAGCTCAACACCTCATCATACCGGTAGATAAGCTGATCAGGCAGGACAAGATAACTGATTCTAAGAGAAGGGAACAATGACTTGCTGAATGAACCGAGATAGATCACACGCCCGCTCTGATCAAGCCCCTGAAGGGAGGGAATCGGTTTCCCTGCAAACCGGAACTCACTGTCATAATCGTCCTCGATGATATATCGGCCCTCTTTCTCCTGAGCCCAGCTCAGCAGCTGCACCCTCCTTCCGACCGGCATGATAGACCCGGTCGGAAACTGGTGGGAGGGAGTTATGCACACCACATCAGCATCGCTGTCGGCAAGGCTCTGCGGAACCAGACCTGATTCATCTACATTGATGGGGCGAAACGACACTCTCGCTCGAGTGAACATGAGAGCAAGTTTCTCATACCCGGGATTCTCTATCGCATACACAGTCTCCGCATCAAACAGCTGGATGAGAAGCTGAAGAAGATACTCGGTGCCGCTTCCGATGAGGATCTGATTGGGTGTGCACTGAACGCCCCGTGAAAGCCTCAGGTAAGTTGCGATACTCACCCTCAAGTCCCACTCCCCTTTGGGGTTCCCTGATTCCAGGAAACTCCGCGTCTCATCACTGAGAACCTCACGGGTGAGACGACGCCACACAGTAATGGGAAAAGCGCTCAGATCTATCCCCTGATAGGAAAAGTTGTAGCGGAACAAAACAACCTGCCGCTGAGAGACCTCGATAGGTTCCACCTGTCTCATATCCGCGGCTACCCCCTCGAGATTTGCTACATAGTAGCCTTTTTTCTCCTTTGCGATAAGATAGCCTTCATCAACCAGCTGTCCATAAGCACTTTGAACAGTATTCAATGAACAATGCAGGAGTGAAGCAAGAGCCCGTTTTGAAGGAATCTTCTCACCGAATGCATAGGCACCTGATATGATCAGATCTTTCATGTACTCATACACCTTCATATACAGATGTCTCACTTCTTCCGTTGTATCTCCATTCATTACGACAACCTCCTTTGGTACCATTATAATTAACTATTCTGGATGTATATCACATACCAATAATCTACTATATGATATACATCAGTGCAGTCCCTAACAACTTCAGTTAGGTAAAAACCGGTATCGACACGAAGTATAAGCTTATCTGGTTCTATAATAATTTATCATACTGACACTTTCTGCACAACCAGTTTTTACCTAGAATACAATCGGAGGAACAAAGATATGAACACAGAACAGTACGAATTGAATAAGAATCTTGCACAGATGCTCAAAGGTGGTGTCATCATGGATGTGACCACCGTCGAACAAGCAAGAATCGCTGAAGATGCAGGAGCATGCGCTGTGATGGCACTTGAAAGGATCCCTGCAGATATCCGGGCAGCAGGAGGAGTGTCACGGATGAGTGATCCTGCCATGATACGCAGTATCCAGGAAGCGGTCTCAATCCCGGTCATGGCGAAGGTCCGAATCGGACACTTCACGGAGGCACAGATCCTTGAAGCCATCGAGATCGACTACATCGATGAAAGTGAGGTACTCAGTCCGGCTGACGATGTGTACCACATCAACAAGAGAGCATTCAGGGTTCCTTTTGTCTGCGGTGCGAGAGATCTAGGTGAAGCACTGAGAAGAATCAGTGAAGGTGCTTCGATGATCAGGACCAAAGGAGAACCGGGAACTGGAGATATCATCCAGGCAGTGCGTCATATGAGAGGACTGCAGCATGAGATCAGACACGTTCACGGACTGAGAGAAGATGAACTGTATCAGGTGGCAAAGGACCTTCAGGTTCCCTTCGATCTCCTTGCAGAGGTGGCAGAGAAGGGGGCACTCCCTGTAGTCAACTTTGCTGCCGGAGGCATCGCCACCCCCGCTGATGCTGCTCTGATGATGCAACTTGGTGCTGAGGGTGTCTTCGTCGGTTCGGGAATTTTCAAGTCGGGCGATCCCGTAAAACGCTCCCGTGCGATCGTAGAAGCAGTGACCGGCTATCAGGACCCCATCCTTCTTGCACGGTTGTCAGAGAACCTTGGAGAGGCCATGGTCGGTATCAACGAACAGGAGATCGCCCTGTTGATGGCGGAGCGCGGAGTATGACGATCGGAGTACTTGGCCTGCAGGGCGGATTTGAAGAGCATACGAAGATGCTGAAACGCATCGGCGTGAACTCTTTTGAGATCAGGGACAGCTCACACCTGAACAGGGAGATGGATGGCCTTATCATTCCCGGGGGAGAGTCTACCGTAATGGGTAGACTCCTGCACTCTCGAAACCTCTTTGGTTTTCTGAAGGACATGATCAGTGAAGGTCTACCGGTGTTCGGCACCTGTGCCGGTCTGATCCTCCTTGCACACGATATAGAGGGGCAGGAGAGCCCTCACCTGGGAACACTGCCGATATCGGTTCAACGCAACGGGTATGGAAGACAGCTGGGTAGTTTTCACAGCTATCAAACGTTCGCCGGCCTCGGGCGGATTCCGATGCGATTCATTCGGGCACCGTACATCACCTCCTGTGGTTGTAATGTCCGTCCTCTGGCGAACCATGAAGGGAGGATCGTAGCAGCAGAGAGCGATACCTGTCTGGTGACAGCCTTCCATCCAGAGCTGACAGAGGACCCGAGAGTACATGCGTATTTTATCCATAAGATAGACCCGGCCTTTTCTCTCACTTCAGAAGAATTGCCCGATAGTGCCAGGTGGAATCTTTCAAGTGCATAAAATTCTGAAACGAAAACCGGAAAGTGATTCTTGACAGCTCTTCTGACATTTAGTATAACTATTAATAGCAGATTCTGCTAGAGAAGACAGTAGCAGTACTAAAAAAGTGTACGAAAGATAATCAGGTACGAAACACGCACCTGATTATTTAATTTTCATGCGTTTCATACAGATAAGGGAATCAGAATCACTGGTACTCACAAATGAGTTCCAGGTTCTCATTGCCTTAGATACTGGAGAAAACTACTGTCATAATCCCAGGCAGCGGGCAGTGAAAATTCCTGCACGCACAGATTGAGGAGAATGATGCATGTTGAAGGAAAGTGCAACACAGGAAACGGATAGCGGAAAATTCTTGTACATACATACCATAACAGAGGACATCTATAGGGTGATGAAAGAAAAAGGTGTCACAAAGGCAGACCTTGCAAGAACCATGAATACCTCACCGGCCAATATCACACAGATCCTGAACGGAACGAGAAATTTCACCATCGGCAAACTTGTAGATATTGCTCAGGCGCTTAACTCCACACTGACTGTCAAGGTCAGTTGAGCAAGAGATCGCTGAGTCACTGCGAATATGAGCTCTCCTACTGCACCAGCGCATCGCGCACTGCCAGAAGAATCGCCTTACTGCTGTAACTTGCCCCGCTGACTGCATCCAGATTGATTCTCTGTGCGTGTACTATCTCATCAAGCAGTTCCTCTGCCGCCTCTCCCTGCCCATTGTCGTGTTTCATAAGAAGAACCTCGGTTATCTCATGGTCTGTCACCGAAACTCGTACTACGACGTTGATGGGAAAGACTTTCCATTCTCCTTCGTAGGTACCGTCAGGCACCTGCAGGAGATCGACATCCTCGATCTCGATAGCTGTGAGGGCTTCCAGCTTCTTTTCAGTAGTGCGAAGAAGCAGTGATACAGTCACAGCCAGAATACCGATGGCAAGAACGATTACGATGAGCACGATGAACCGGGTTTTCATCGGGTACCTCCTGATTTATTGTGTTCTCTTCCTCCATGACGTTTTGTCCGGATCGATTCGACACAAAACATAAAGGAGCCGATGAGAGCGGGAATGACCAGAATATAAAACCCGATACCGCCTGAAGGCCCATGAACCAGTATGGTAAAGAACACGCTCATCACCAGAAAGCCGGCGGCACCGACAAGGGGTCGCTTCCAGGCAAAAAAGAGCGTCACTGCCAGCAGGACGGAAGGAGCAATATGGATCATGAAACTGATCAGCTGCTGTGATGTTGAATAGGCAGAATCAAAGGAATCAAGGGCAAAAAGTGAGATGAACAGAATATAGACGACCATGAGCCCTCTGGTCAGCCAGAACAGCAGACGTTTCATACACGACCTCCTGATCAGGGTACTGCTCATCGGCCTGATATTCAAGGTCCTATGGTCACAGGCACCAATGCTTTG
The DNA here is from genome assembly GCA_016938475.1 of Sphaerochaetaceae bacterium. Taxonomy (GTDB): domain Bacteria; phylum Spirochaetota; class Spirochaetia; order Sphaerochaetales; family Sphaerochaetaceae; genus SABI01. The sequence continues at coordinate 22,737 of JAFGUP010000218.1, read as the reverse complement.
AGATCCTGTATGGCATGACACGAGGAAGAAGAGAGAGTAAAAATATTCAGGTGTTCCATTGCTCGTGTGAGCGATACATAGATGAGGTTTCTCAGGAGCATATCGTTCACTTTCCCATCGTACTCACTGTGCTGACGGGTGGCACCGGGGAGATACAGAAGGACAACGGGGAAATCGAGTCCCTTGGCCGAATGCATCGTGGTCAGTCTGACACTGCCGCTTGAGGAAAAGGAGAAATCGGCGTCGACAATCGCCTCCGATGTGATACCCTGCTCATCGAGAGCCGAGGCGATTATACCGAACAGTGATTTACTCACCGTGATGATGCAGATGTTCTCCCTCTCATACCCCAGAAAGTCTATGAAGAACCGCACACGTTTTGCGATGTGGGCAAGAGCCTTCGTCTGTGAGGTCTTCTGAAACAGTTCAACAGGGGGCCCATCCCGGAAAGCTTCCACCCCCGTCTCTCTCGCGCTCTGCTTCCCTGAGTTCGTTCTGTACCGCTCTGCCAGTGAGTGAATCTGGACAGAGTTCCTGAAATTGAGTGTCAGCAGTCTGCTTGTACCGACGATGTCGATACCTGCCCGTTTGAAACTGAAACCCTGCTGATAGATGGACTGCTGTTCGTCTCCTGCAAGTATCAGTGCTCGCCGGGTCAGCTTCTTCAGGACCTTGAGGGTCAAGGCATCAAGGTCCTGAGCTTCATCAACGAACAGATAATCAACTTGAAAGGCTGAGAAGTCTTCACATGTCTCGAGGTTACGCAGAAGAAGATATCGCAGATACCTGAACGGCTTGCCATCACGCTGTGCGAGTTTCTCTTCCACCTCTTCCTTGATACCCCACACCGCCTCTCTCTGATCCTGTTTCAGTGATACAGACATACCGGCTCGTTTCACCATCTGTTCGACATACTCTTCTTTGGTGAGGTCCCCTGCCCAGATGAAATTCTCGATCTCATGAGCGATTCCTTTGCTGTCGAGAGGGTGGATATGTATTCCATCAAGAAGTTCAGAAAGTATGTCGGCATCCACCGTGATCAGCGGGTCGAAGGAGTGCAGTGTGTCAAGCATAAAGGCATCGGCTGTCTTCAGTGAATCCTCATCGCGGTCTGAAGCAAAGACTGACTGGAGATACCGGTCATATTTCACCAGTGCGTTGGTGTAGGTCAGAAGCAGGTAAGAGGGCACGGGAACCTCCGGTTCAGGTGAGCCCGTCACCTTCTCCATCGCTTTGAGGAGCACGAGTGTCTTTCCAGTTCCTGCTCTTCCTCGTATCAGGAAGTCCGAAGTGAGGGAGATGTGATTGACGACTTCCTGCTGTTCGAAAGAGAGCCGGACCACTACCCGCTCGTAATCTCCCCGCGTACGAGTATACAGTGACATCTTCTGCAGTGCATCAAAGGCCACGCGGACCCCCTGCAGCTGTGCTGCCTCACTATTCACTCTCTTGAGTTCCTCTGTCAGCTCATACCGTTTCCTTCTCAGCTCATCAATTTTCTTGTGGTCACGATTTTGCAGCAGTTCCACCTTCTTCATGTCCTGATTCATGATGATGAGCTGAACATTCAACCACTGAGTTGTCTGCTGCAGTTCAGTGAGAACCATCATGTCATCAATGAGGTCCTCCTTCTCTTTCTGTTGTATCAGGTGTTCCCGGTAAAGCCGTTCATATTCATCCCAGAGTACTCCAAGCGGCTTCCTGGCATCCCATAGCGATAGATATTCATGGAGGCGGACAAGTACCGTAGAGTCAGGGATGCCGACCAGAGAGCAGAACTCCTTCAGATGAACCGTTGCTATACGGGCATCTTCTTCACTCATGAGGGAAAAACGGTGACGCACATCATTGACAGCCTTATGAGCTTCCTTCAGTGCTGTAAGAATCCTGATGCGAGTGTTGAAATACTGCCCGGCTTTTGCATCCTGAGTGCTGTCGTCTTTAAAGACCTTCACCAATTCAGTGAAAGAGACCTCAGCTTCCATCAGACAATAACGTTCTCTGAGCGTTGACTCGATGAACGAGTGGACTGCAAGGACGAAAAATCCCGGATCAGTCCCCTGCAGGACAAGCAGACGTTCCAGTTTTGATTGATATTCATTGTCGGTATGCACACGCCCTCCCCTCAGTCAATGTTCTGAGTCAGTATATCACAGGGCTTCATGAATACACACCAAAGAAGGCGATTACCATGATATGATGAGAACTGGAGGTGTACCCATGCCGTTTCATCTGATCCAGGGAGATATTACGGAGATGGAAGTTGATGTGATTGTCAATGCCGCCAACACACGACTTTCCATGGGCGGTGGAGTGTGCGGCGCAATTTTTCACGCTGCCGGTAAAGAGGCGCTCTCTGCTGCATGCAGAAAACTCCCTCCGGTGAAAACGGGAGAAGTTGCCGTTACCGATGGCTTTGCCCTTCACGCAAAGAAGATCATCCATGCGGCAGGACCTGTGTACACAGGAGGCACTCACTCTGAGGCCAAACTCCTTGCATCGTGTTACACCCGCTCCCTCGAGGTGTGTCTGAGAGAAGGTTTTACCTCGATAGCATTTCCCCTGATCTCATCGGGAATTTATGGCTACCCGGTCGATGATGCTTACCGGGTAGCTGTGTCTTCTATCGAAAGCTTTCTCTCCCGTCATGATCATGAAGTCTATCTGGTGATTCTCACACGAAAACTGTTTGACCACCTTTCAAGGCTACAATGAGGTTAAGCTCTCGCTATCTCATCATACAGGTTGACCATTTCGATGGCAGCCTGAGCAGCGTCAAACCCCTTGTTTCCTGATTTCGTGCCGGCTCTTTCTATCGCCTGCTCAATGTTCTCAGTGGTCAGAACACCGAAGATGACCGGTTTGTCGACATCTAAAGAGACCTTTCCGATTCCCTTTGCCACCTCTGCAGCTACATAGTCGAAGTGCGGTGTACTGCCTCTGATCACGCACCCGAGACAGATCACGGCATCGTACTCATCCTTGAGTGCGAGTTTCTTTGCCACCATGGGGATCTCATAGGCTCCCGGACACCAGGAGAGGGTGATGTCTTTTTCATCAACCCCATGACGGGTCAAAGCATCATGTGCTCCGTCTATCAGCTTTGAGGTGATAAACTCGTTGAATCGCGCCGCAACTATAGCGAAACGCTTTCCCTGTGCTACCAGATTTCCCTGGATCGTGTGTATCGTGTTCATAGATGTCTCCTTCGTCTGTTGATCTATATTGCTTTAAGTTCGTGACTCTCTACCTGGTACAGGTGTCCCATCTTGGTTGATTTCACCTGCATATAGGTTCGGTTAGAATCGTACAGAGCAGTGACGATCGCTAGACGTTCCGCCACTGTAATTCCGCTGTTCTCAAGCCCATTCACTTTATCAGGATTGTTCGTCAGAAGACGGACCTGTTTCACCCCCAGATCGCTCAGGATCGTGGCGGCTACTTCATAGTTCCGTTCATCGGCTGCAAAACCCAGCTCTATATTCGCCTGCACAGTGTCATACCCCTGCTCCTGGAGCCGGTAGGCCCTCATCTTATTGACCAGCCCGATACCCCTGCCCTCCTGGCGAAGATAGATGACAGCACCCCGTCCTTCCGCAGCGATTCGCTCGAGAGATGCATCGAGCTGCTGTCCGCAATCACATCGAAGCGAATGCAGGACATCTCCTGTGAGGCATTCACTGTGCACTCTGACAAGAGGAGGCTTAGAGTGTTCGTCGGAACTGATATCCCCCATCACAAGGGCAAGGTGGTGCTCGCCGCTTTCCTGATGAACGTAGGTGTGAAGGGTGAACTCACCATACTGTGTCGGTAGGGATACGGTAGAATCAAGTACGAATCGTTCACGATTCTCATCCTTTCTCCACTGAATGAGCTGGGCTATGGTGATGACAGGAAGCCGATGCGTCTGTGCGAATTCGATCAGGTCATCAGTTCGCGCCATCGTTCCGTCCTCCTTGAGAATCTCACAGATAACACCTGCAGGGCGCAGTCCCGCTGCCTGAGCCAGATCTACGGCTGCCTCGGTATGCCCCGGCCTGGAAATCACACCCCCGTCGGCCGCGATGAGAGGGAATACGTGTCCGGGAGAGTTGAACTCGTCCTCACGCGCATCTTCTGCACCGAGGCGCTGAATGCTCAGTGCACGCTCATAGGCGGAGATACCGGTGGTGGTATCTCGATGATCGACGCTTATCGTGAAGGCGGTTCCCATGGGGTCTCTGTTCTTCCGTGTCATAGCCGGGAGGTTAAGCTCTTCCACGATGGATCGTTCAAGCGGAACACAGACAAGACCACGTCCGTGGGTGACCATGAAATTGATCACCTCGGGAGAAGCCAGCTCTGCAGCTGCAATGAGATCTCCTTCATGTTCCCTGTCCATATCGTCTATGACGACTGCGATACCGCCTGCTCGTATAGCCTCAACGGCCTCTCTGACACTATTCAGTTTCATATTTCTCCTCCATATCTTTTTTGATACTTTTGTTTACAGAAAGCCTTCTTTTGAAAGCATCTCATAGGTTATCTTCTGTGAACCGCTCCCGTTTGCAGCAGAGAGCTGGTGATACACATACTTGCCGATCTGGTCACACTCAAGGTTCACCTGCTGACCGACACGCCTGTCTGCCAGGGCGGTATGATCACGGGTATGCCCGACCAGCGAGACGGTAAAGTCCTTCTCTGACAGGTCGGCAACCGTGAGACTTACCCCATCGAGAGCAACCGACCCTCTATGAATGATGAACGGTTGAAACTCTTTCGGGATGGCAAGTGTGATGAGCAGTGCATCTTTCTCAGCTGCCTTTGCAAGCACAGGTATCGTCGCATCCACATGACCTGCAACGAGGTGCCCGCCGAGGCGGGCAGTGATCTTCATAGCACGTTCCAGATGAACCGGCTCGTCTTTCCTGAGTGAACCGAGATTGGTGGTTCTCAGTGTCACAGGCATCACCTCGGCACGTAATGATGATCTGTCAAACCATGTGACCGTGAGACAGACACCGTTCACCGCTACACTGTCTCCTAGAGCAAGATCATCCTGCAGCTGTGTGCAGGCTATAGTGAGTGAGGTATGCTCTCTGCTTCTCAGTGCTCCCACCTCTTCTATCAGTCCGGTGAACATCTACCTACCCTTCCTTCTGCCTGTAGCGAACAGGACGATATCCTCGCCCATACGATGCACCTCCACTTCACCGAAACGACAGGCTTTCTCTAAGGAGTCAACTCCTTGCCCTGCCACGGGGGTCAATGCAGTTGCCCCGCCGATGATCATCGGTGCGATGTGTGTGATATAACGGTTCACGGAGTCAGCTGCAAAGAACGAATCAATGAGGGTACCCCCTCCTTCGACAAGAAGAGAGTCGATCTGTTTCTCTGCGAGAATTCTCAAGGATTCACGCACCAATTCAGCGCGATCACTACCGTTCAGAATGATCACCTGTGCTCCCTTCTGTTCATACAGGTGTCTTTGCTGAGGTGTGAGTGCAGGTGTAGAGAAGATGAGGACCGCTGAGAGGTTCAGAGTGTTGAGCACTCGTGCTTCGAGCGGGGTCCTTCCTGATGAATCGTAGATGACTCTCAGTGGATTACGAGATATCTTCCCTTCCAGACGGGTCGTGAGAAGCGGATCATCTGCGATAATGGTGTTCACACCAACGGCTATGGCTGCACTCTGATGGCGCAGAGTATGCACATACGCACGGGATTCTTCACCCGAGATCCACCTGCTGCTGCCGGTTGCTGTGGCGATCTTGCCATCCAGAGACATAGCTGTCTTGACGGTGACGAATGGACGGGAAGTGGTGATGTAATGCAGGAAGACCTCGTTGAGCTTCTCTGCTTCCTCCTCCATGATACCGGTGATAACTTCGACACCATGCTCCCTCAGATAGTCAAAGCCCCTTCCTCTCACCTGAGGATTCGGGTCGACCATGGGGCATACGAGCCGGGTGATCCCGGCTTTCACGATAGCTTCACAGCAGGGAGGGGTCTTACCGTGGTGGGAACAAGGTTCCAGGGTGACGTACATGGTCGCACCCGCAGCTGCCTCGCCAGCTCTGTTCAAGGCATTCACTTCAGCGTGTGCTGTGCCGTATGCTTCATGCCAGCCTTCACCGATGACTTCACCATCGCGAACTATAACGGCACCGACAAGAGGGTTCGGTCGCGTATTTCCACTACCTCTTGCGGCTGCTCTCAGAGCACGTTCCATGTACTGTCGGTCTTCCACCATATAAAAACCCCCGGATACGGTTCTCCAGGGGTTTTTTTGATTGCACGTTCCTCATCTCTATCTCATGATACAGATGCAATACGCGCAGTTCTTCTTCCATCCAGACTGTAACTGTCGGCTTCGGAATTTGACCGAATCAACTCTCTCGAGTTCGCGGGCTCATACCCTATGGGTATCTACCGCCGGTAAGGAATTTCACCTGACCCTGAAGAACATAGATAATAGTGTTGCTGTCAATAGAACAGATTTATCCGTTTTCGTCAAGACCGGGTGAGAATCTGTGAATGCAATGTACAGACAATGAACAAGAACCTGCCTCAGAAAAGCTCAAGGCAGGTTTCACTCAGCACGTCTCTAGCGAATCGAGCCTGTCAGGGTAAATGTTCCCCGAGGACAGCCGCCCCACGGGTCACCGTCAGGGAAGACCCAGTTGAAGGTGCCGGTGATCTTACCGGTTGCCTTCACGCGGTTTCCGTAATCTTCTGCAACATTCCAGTTCATCGAAATCTCAGCACCGGTGAGCAGATTTCCTTCTATCCGTCCGTTCGCCCGCAGGGTCAGAACAGGAACCCCTTCCTTAATGAAGGTGATGCTGCTGTGGTTCGAACCCCACAGATCAAAGGTTCCGGTCCCGGGAATCGGGTAACCTTCCGCTGTGAGCTCTCCGTCAAGATTGTAGTTCGTCTCGTTGGACATCACCACCTGCGCTCCGCTGATCAGGTCCCAATCTGAGAATACTCCATACGGATCGTACTGAGGATAGACCATTCCCAATGAGGTCAAGGTCTCTTCCAGGGTCTTGTGATGGTGGCTCGAGCCCATATCCTGAGTAACAACATTCAGATAATCCTGATAGAGGGTCACCGTAGCAGTAACGTTCTGCTTCGCCGGGGCCCGGGTGACTACAGAGCGGGTTTCCGCTGCGAGCACCTGCTCATCAGGGACGAGTTCAGTCTCAACCTGACAACTGACGAACATGATGAGCATCGCCATCACCGAGAACATAAGAATCATGGTTCTTTTCATAGAATACCTCCTGGATCATACACATACATGCCCCGAGATCCCCTGTGTACTCTATGAACCATTCTGATCAGCCTGATGAACGGGAATACTCTTGGTATGACAAGAGTATCATACACCAAAGTGTGCTAAAAAGGCAATCCCTAATTACGTTGAGATTTTGCATCCAAGATATGTCATCTATCCTGCCGAGTGATATCCTCTTTTTTCCTGACATACTCGGCTTCACCGATCTCGCCTTCGGCGTACCGTCTGTCGAGGATCTCCAGAGGACTTTCCCGGTCCTCCCGGGTGGAGTGTGTACCCTTGAACCACGACGAGCCGAAGACGGCAAAGAGTATAACAAGGGCCAGCAGCACAATCCCGATCATCATATATCAACCTTCCTCATCTATACGGGTGTGTACCCGGCTTCCGAGATAGCTGCACGGGCTGCACCCTCATCCTCTTTGCCGCGTGCAAAGGTGACCGATACGTTCTTCTTTTCAAGCGAGACCTCAGCCCGCTCGACTCCATCGAGGGCCGTAAGAGATCTCTCAACCGCCATCCTGCAATGATTGCAGCTCATTCCTTCTACACTGATTGTCATACTGTGTTCTCCTCTATCGGTACGCTCCGCTTCAGCGGAGGTCTTTTTCGTGTGATGTGTTCGCTCTGTATGTTTGAAACGCTTCAGTGAAAGAGAGTTCGATACCACTGACACTGAAGAGAAAGCCATCGCCGCCCCGGCGATCATCGGGTTGAGCAGTCCCAGTGCAGCGAACGGGATGCCCAGTGCGTTATAGAAGAAGGCCCAGAACAGATTCTGACGGATCTTGTTCATCGTCTTCTTCGAGAGTTCAAGTGCGACAGGGACTTCAGCGAGGTCACTCCTCATCAAAGTGATATCGCTTGCTTCCATCGCTATATCCGAGCCCTCCGCCATCGCGATCCCGATGTCGGCTGTTGCAAGAGCGGGTGCGTCGTTCACCCCGTCCCCTACCATGGCGACGATTCTGCCGCTCTTCTTCAGTTCTGCTATCTTGTCGGCTTTCCCCTCAGGCAAAACCTCACTGAGCACATGGTCGATGCCGGCCTGCCGTCCGATGGCACCAGCGGTTCTCCTGTTGTCACCGGTGATCATGTACACCATCATTCCTAGCTTCTTCAGAGCTCCGATGCTTATCGGAGAACTATCCTTGATCATGTCAGATACACTGACAAGAGCCAGGATCTCAGTAGAAGAGGCAAGTATCATGACTGTGTTTCCTTCTTCTTCGAGAGCGGCCTTTGTGCCGGTGAAGGAGTCATCGAGCAGGTCATTCTCCTGCATGAATCGTTCGGTGCCGACCAGATACTCCATACCCTCATACACTCCGCGTATCCCCCTGCCCGGGACGGCAGTGAACTCACTGAGAACGACGGGACTGACACCGCGCTCCTTCACATAGGAGACGATCGCCTTGCCAAGCGGGTGCTCACTCGTGTTCTCGAGGCTTGCAAGCACTGCAAGAATATCCTCTTCCTTCTGATCGGCAAGAAGGTGAAGGCCGTTCACTTCAGGCTTCCCCTTGGTGATGGTACCGGTCTTATCAAAGACTATCGTATCGATCTTCTCCATCTGCTGAAGGACTTTGCCATTCCTGATGAGAATGCCCCGCTGCGCACCGACACCGGTGGAGACCATGATCGCAGTCGGCGTTGCAAGGCCGAGAGCACAGGGACAGGCTATTACAAGAACCGCCACGGCTGATATGATTCCCTGTGTGACATCCGAAAGAGCGAAGGTCCAGATGAGAAAGGTGAGCAGTGCTATCACGAGAACAGACGGAACAAACACGCCTGCGACCTTGTCTGCGAGTTCCTGTATCGGACTTTTCGAGCTCTGGGCTTCCTCCACGATCTGGATGATCCGGGAGAACACTGAATCCTTTCCTGCATGCTTCGCTTCAACTTCGAGAGCACCGTAACTGTTGAGTGAGCCGCTTAAAACCGATTCCCCCTCATTCTTCTCGACCGGCATGCTCTCTCCGGTCAAAGCACTCTCATCGACAGCTGATACTCCATGGATTACGATTCCGTCAACCGGGATACGTTCTCCCGGGCGGATCAGAACAATATCCCCTTCGACGATGTCACTGAGTGGAAGGTCCAGTTCTTCTCCTTTGCGCCTGACATGTGCCGTCTTCGGCTGCAGGTCCATCAGATGCCTGATCGCTTCACTGGTCTTCCCTTTTGCCATCTCCTCTAGATACTTACCGAACAGGACCAGTGTGATGATCACTGCAGAGGCTTCAAAATAGAGCCCGGTAGAATCTATCCCCAGGGATACCGCGAAGAAGGCATTGAATACACTGAACAGGTATGCTGCACTGGTTCCCAGGGCTACAAGCACATCCATGCCCGGGTTCCCTGCGCGCAGAGTCTTCCATGCGGTTCTGAAAAAGCGTCTGCCGATATAGAATTGCACGGGAGTTGCAAGACCAAACTGAAGGATTGGGGTATGAAGGAACATCAGTGCTTCAAGAGAGAAAACTCCTGCTAACATGGCAAGAACAAGGGGAGCGGACAACACAGCGGAGACGATTGTCTCATTCCTGAGAGTCAGCATCTGAGCCTTTTTCTTATCCTGTTCATCATCACTGGCCAGATGAGCACCGTAACCGGCGCCCTGAATGTGTCCCATGATATCTTCCAGGTTCGTCACCGACGGGTCGAAACTGACGGTGGCCTTCTCAGTGGCTAGGTTCACGGCAGCCATATCAATGCCTGCTCCACTTTTTATTCCCTTTTCCACGTGAGCAACACAGGAAGCGCACGTCATGCCTTCAACCTGTATCTGAACTGTTTTCATCCTCTTCTCCTACTTCGTCATCTTCTTGATCGTCACGAGCAGCTCATCGATGACTTCATCCCGGCCATCTCGAATCTGCTCGACGACGCAGCTTTTCATATGAGCTTCAAGCAGTTGATTCTTCACCCCTTTCAGAGCAGCATCAACGGCCATGAACTGGTGAAGCACATCATCGCAGTACACATCGTTATCGATCATTCTTGAGATCCCTCTGATCTGCCCTTCTATTCTGCTCAGACGACTGATCATATTTTTCTTCGCCTGAGGCGAGTGATGTGCAGCTTCCGGGTGACAGGTGTGTTCCATACTATACCCCCCTATGGTATATTTAAGAATATACAATCAGTGCTACTCCGTCAAGAGGTCAGGCTTCTCTTCTCAGCTGGATATACTCAGACACGAGAATGCCGAGCTGAAGTTGACAGTAGGTATTGAACTGTGTCTGATCTATCACGCGGGTATTTCCACCATCACCCTAAGACTCTTCCAAACTGAGCAGAAACAGAAAGAGAATTTTCAAACCGGAAAGAGCACACAGCGCCCTGTTTAGGGCGCTGTGCAGAGATAAGAGGGAGAACACTAGTTCAGTTCTTCAGGAATGTATCAATTCCTTCAGCGCACCGCCTTCCGTGATCGATAGCGCGCACCACCAGTGAGGCTCCGGTGGTGGCATCTCCTGCGGCGAAGATCTTATCGACTGAGGTCTGATAGTCGCTGCTGACCGAAATGCTTCCTCTGTCATCGAGAGAAAGGCCGAATTCCTTGACGAGGGGAGACTCTTTGTAGGGAACGAATCCCATCGAGAGGAGGACGAGATCTGCATCAAGGAGGAATTCGCTTCCCGGTTTCTCACGAAACTGACGCCCCTCCCACTCGAGTCTGACACAGGAAAGCTGCTTTACCTGGCCATCCTTTCCCAGGAACTCCTTGGAAAGGATTGACCACAGTCGTTCAACCCCTTCCTCGTGCGAGGAACTGGTTCTGAGAGTGGCAGGCCACTCAGGCCAGGGGTTCGTATCTATACGGTTTTCAGGCGGCTTGGGCAGAAGTTCTATCTGAGTGACACTGGCAGCACCCCGACGGATACTGGTTCCCACACAGTCGCTTCCTGTGTCCCCTCCCCCGATGACAACCACATGCTTTCCCCGGGCATCAATGTACTCATTGTCGCACACTGTATCGCCGAGCACTATCCGCGTCTGCTGGGTAAGGTACTCGAGAGCGAGGTGAATCCCCTTGAGTTCTCTACCCGGTATCGCCAGGTCACGGGCAAGGGGTGTCCCGCTGGTGATGGCAACCGCATCGAACTTGCTCAGGATATAGTGAGCAGAGATGTCTCTTCCCACCTCCACTTCCGTCTCGAAGGTGACCCCTTCAGCACGCATCTGTTCAAGGCGCCGTTCGATCACTTCCTTTTCAAGCTTAAAATTAGGAATACCATACATCAGAAGGCCGCCGATACGATCGGCTTTTTCGAATACAACCACCTCATGTCCCTTTCTGGCAAGCTGTTGTGCTGCGGCGAGACCTGCAGGGCCGCTTCCGATGACAGCGACTCGCTTTCCTGTCTTGATCGGTGCGATATCGGGTACTACCCACCCGTTCTTCCATCCCATCTCTGCGATGGCCAGCTCGATCTCTTCACAGGTGTTGGCACCGAAATCGACATCCAGGGTGCAGGCGGCCTCACAGGGGGCCGGACAGATCCGTCCGGTGATCTCGGGAAAATTATTGGTCGACTCCAGAAGATCAAGCGCCTCCTTCCACAATCCCCTCGAAACGAGGTCCGAGTAGTCGGGGATACGGTTACCTAAGGGGCATCCGTACATAGAACAGAACGGGACCCCGCAGTCCATACAACGGTTCGACTGGATCTGTACGTCTTGTGCAGGAAGCATCTGTTCCACAGGATCAAAGTCTAGGATTCTCTCCTTTACAGGACGATATTCACCATTCTTTCTCTCTATCGTGATAAAGCCGTCTTGCTTACCCATTGAACACCTCCTCAGTAACACTCATCGTCTCATCATCTCTATTCTCATTGAGGCTGATCCTTTCCAGGACCTTGCGGTACTCGACAGGAACGACCTTGACGAACTGGGGATACTGAACTTCCCAGTTTTCGAGAATATCGAGGGCGACTGCGCTGCCTGTGAGGTCGTAGTGTTCTTTGACAAGATTCTTCAGAACCCTCTGATCCTTCATATCCCAGACACCTTCAAGTTCGACCATATCGAGGTTACACCTCGAATCGAACTGTTCAGCCGGGTCATATACGTACGCTATCCCGCCACTCATTCCAGCGGCGAAGTTCTTACCTGTCTCTCCGAGAATGACGACAGTACCTCCGGTCATATACTCACATCCGTGATCGCCCACTCCCTCAACGACCGCTGTACCGCCACTGTTACGAACACAGAAACGTTCTCCTGCCATCCCGTTGATGAATGCCTTTCCGCTTGTGGCACCGTACATCATGACATTCCCGGTGATGATGTTCTTTTCGGGGGGAATCTTCGAGTCCTCTGGAGGAACGACGATAATCGTACCGCCGCTGAGTCCCTTTCCGAGATAGTCGTTCGCCTCACCCTTGAGACGAAGGGTCACCCCCCGGGTAAGGAAGGCACCGAAACTCTGCCCTACTGCACCTGTGAGGTTGAAGGTGAGTGTGTCATCAGTCAGCCCGTCAGCGCCGTAAACCGATACGATCTTTCCACTGAGGGCAGCACCTATCGTCCGATCCCTATTGTTCACCTCAAGATTGATAGTGGTTTTTTCAGCAGAACCCCAGAACTTTTTCAGCTCTTTGTCAATCGCTTTGTCGAAGCGTGAAAGTCCCGGCCTATCCCCGGTCTGTTCGAAGTGTAGAGGCACCCCCGCTTTCAGATGATCAGAAGCGAGTATGGCATCAAGATGAAGCCCTGCGGCCTTTTTCTTTTCTCCGTTTGGAACGTACTTCAGCATGTCCACTCGACCCACCATCTCTTCTACTGTCCTGAAGCCCAGACGCGCCATATGCTCTCTGAACTCCTGGGCGACAAAGCGGAGGAACTCGATGACGAAATCAGCCTTCCCTCTAAAGAGTTTGCGCAGTTCAGGATCCTGGGTCGCCACACCGAAGGGACACGTGTTGAGATGACACTTCCTCATCATGATACATCCGAGGGTTATCAGGAGGGAGGTGCCGAATCCATACTCCTCCGCTCCCAGGAGTGTTGCAATGGCAAGGTCGCGACCGGTCTTGAGATGACCATCAGTCTGAACGATGATCTGACTTCTCAGCTTGTTGAGGATGAGAGCCTGCTGTGTCTCTGCAAGTCCGAGTTCCCAGGGGAGTCCTGCATGGCGTATGGCAGTGAGGGGAGATGCACCTGTCCCCCCGTTTTGTCCCGATATGATAACCCTGTCAGCCTTTGCCTTGCACACTCCGCTGGCGATCGTCCCGACGCCGGGTTCGCTGACCAGCTTGACCGATACTTCCGCCTGCGGATTGACGCTTCTCAGGTCATGGATCAGCTGGGCAAGATCTTCGATCGAGTAGATATCATGGTGTGGAGGTGGTGAGATGAGAGTCACTCCGGGGGTGGTATGTCTGATCTTCGCGATATATTCGGAGACCTTCTTGCCCGGCAGCTGCCCCCCCTCTCCGGGTTTTGCTCCCTGAGCCATCTTAATCTGCAGCTCATCGGCACTCATGATATATTCGGTGGTGACACCGAACCGGCCGCTGGCGACCTGTTTTATGCGGCTTCGCATCGAGTCTCCATTCTCGAGGGGCTTGATGCGGACAGGGTCCTCTCCCCCTTCACCGCTGTTACTCTTGGCACCCAGGCGGTTCATGGCGATTGCCACAGTCTCATGAGCCTCTTTGCCGATACTTCCGATCGACATTGCCGCAGAGACGAACCTTCTCGTGATCGCTTCAACCGGCTCGACTTCCTCGATAGGAATTGGTTCCGCTTCCTTGAAATCCAGAAGTCCGCGGAGCTCTCCGTTGGTACGGTATGAGGTATCCATGATAGCCGTGAACTGTTTGAAGATATCGTAGGACTTCTGCCGTGTGGCAGACTGAAGGAGACGGATTGCATCGGGAGACCAGTAGTGAGGTTCACTTCCCGGCCTGTAGCGGTAGGAACCACCTACTTCCCGCAGCTTGGCCTTGCGCCCGTCAGCGGGATAGGCCTGTGCAAGACGCTGCTCGACATCCCAGGACAGTTCAGGGAGACCAGCTCCCCCGATACGGCTGATCGTACCTGTGAAATACTTGTCCACCACATCATCGGCAAGTCCCACTGCTTCGAAAATCTGAGTATTGAAGAAACTGTGAAGAGTCGAAATACCCATTCTCGAAAAGGTCTTGAGCAGTCCCTTCTTGATAGCCTTGACATAATTGTCCGAGGCTATCTCGACAGATGAATCATCAAGAGAACCCTTTTCAGCCAGTGCCCTAACCGTTGCGAAGGCGACATACGGGCAGATTGCATCACAGCCGAAGGCAAGGTGAAGCGCATAGTGGAACACCTCTCTCACATCTCCTGCTTCAACGATAATACCGACTCTCCCTCTCAGATGTCTGCGCAGCATATATTGATGAAGTGCCGAAACCGCAAGAAGAGAGGGGATTGGCGCCCTGCCGGGGCCTGCGTTCTTGTCGGTGAGGATCATCAGAGAGACACCCTCCGAGGTGAGACGCTCGGCTTCCCGGCACATCCCATCAAGAGCCCTTTCCATCGCTTTTCCCGTCTCATCCGGGGTGTATGTGATATCGAGGTCCTGGTATACGAGCTCGGGGTGGGGGTTGTCTCTGATCTTCGCAAGGTCACGGGATGTCAGTACAGGATGAGGAAGCTTGAAGGAGCGGTACTGACTCTGATCCTCGTCGAGGGGATTGGTCTCGTTCTCGATGAAACTCTCGAGTGACATCATCAACTGCTCTCTCAGCGGATCGATCGGTGGATTAGTCACCTGAGCAAACTGCTGCTTGAAATAGGAGAAGAGCATTTCCGATGTATCGGAGAGAACGGCAAGTCCGGTATCATTACCCATCGAACCGATTGCTTCCTGACCCTTGTTCGCCATGGGGCGGATGATCGTCTGCATATCCTCATCGGTGTAACCGAACAGGATCTGTTTCTCCAGCAGTTCCTGAGTTTCCATCTTATGGACACCGGCGGGCGCAAACAGACCGCGAAGCTCGAGACGTGTATTCTTGACCCATCTGCGGTACGGGTTCTGTCTGGAAAGACGTGATTTGATAACGTTGTCAGGGATAATCCTGTGCTGCTCAAGATCGACAAGAAACATCTTGCCCGGGTGGAGTCTTCCCTTCATACGTACCTGGGAAGCGGGAAGATCGACGACACCGGTTTCAGAAGCGAGGACGATGAGGCCGTCCTTCATGACAGTATATCGCGCAGGTCTGAGACCGTTACGGTCAAGGGTCGCGCCGATAAACCTTCCGTCTGTAAAGACCACGGCAGCAGGACCGTCCCAGGGTTCCATGATCGGTGAGTGATACTCGTAGAAAGCCCTCTTATCCGCACTCATCTGGATCTCGGGAGAATAGGCTTCGGGTATCATCATCATCATGACATGGGGGATGCTTCTTCCTGCCATGGTGAACAGTTCAAGCACGTTGTCGAAGATCGCCGAGTCACTTCCGCTCTCATCGATGACCGGAACGACATGCTTGACATCCTCACCAAGCACTTTGCTCGTCATATAACCTTCACGCGCCTTCTGGCGGTTGATATTCCCTTTGAGGGTATTGATCTCGCCATTGTGAGCAAGGTAGCGGAACGGCTGGGCAAGGCGCCACTGGGGGAGTGTATTTGTCGAGAATCGGGAATGGATAATAGCAAAAGCACTCTCAAACCGGGAGTCGCGCAGGTCAGGGTAGTAGGTTTCAACCTGGTCACCTGTGAGCATCCCTTTATAGACGACGACTGAGGATGAGAGGCTGCAGATGTAAAACTGATCTTTACCTCCCAGAACCTCTTCAACGTTCTTCTCTATCAGACGTCTGAGAACGAAAAGTTTACGCTGCAGTGCTTCGCCGCGCAGCGAATCATGAGTTATGAAAAACTGGAAAATTCCGGGTTCGGTCGACAGGGCAAGCTCTCCGAGACCGGAAGCGTCAACGGGGACCTCTCTCCAGCCGATAAAGATGAACCCTCTACTCTCAATACTCAGTTCGATCGATTTCCTGTAGGCCTCATAATCTGATTCGTGAGGGAAGAACACCATACCGACAGCATAGCTCCCGGGTTCCGGGAGCTTGAGACCGGGGGTATTCTTTGTGAAAAACGAGTGGGGAATCTGGGTCATGATACCGGCTCCGTCACCGGTCTTCTGATCCCCCCCGACAGCACCCCGGTGCTGGAGATTCCTCAGAACTTTGAGGCCATCGGAAACGATGGTATGACGCACCGTGCCGTCCATGTGGGCGATGAAACCCACTCCGCAGTTATCGTGTTCGAACCGGGTGCGGTACAGACCGTACCCGCCGCTTTGCATGGTGTGAGCACGAAGGTGCTCGATTCCTTGTCCGCTTATCGCTTCTTGCATGAATTCTCCTTGTCAGGGATCTGGTATAACCCCTTTTATAGGCTCATACGGCCCCCGGGTGGGGGCCTTTTCAGGGTGGATGTATTCACTTCTAGAGAGTGAAGAGCATATCCTCGTAACTTGGATACGGCCAGTAGGAGGTATCGGTCAGTCTCTCCAGTGCATCTCCCGATACTCTGAGAGCATCCATAGCCTTCACAACATGGCTGTGTGTAAAGCGGGCATGATCCGAGACACTCTCCTCATGCTCCATCGCCTTTTTGAGTTGAAGCTCCAGGGTTTTTGCCTGAGATATCGTCATATTGATGGTGCTTGCCAGTTCATGGGCGACTTTCTCCAGTTCTGTCGCCTTGATACCGAACTGTTTCTGCTGGGAAATACTGGTTAACAGTTCACTCAGATATCGGTTTGCTGCGGGAACCATCTTACCCAGAGCCATCTCCACCATGAGTGACCCCTCGATATTGATCTGCTTCACGTAGGTCTCGAGGTAGATCTCTTTGCGTGATTCAAGCTCTTCCCTGCTGTAGATTTTATGCTTGGAAAGCAGTTCGATATATTCGCTGTCTGTGAGGTGACTGACCGCTTCGACCGTGTTTGTCAGGTTCGGCAGACCTCTCTTTTCAGCCTCCTGCACCCACTCTTCCGAGTACCCGTTTCCGTTGAATACGACGCGTCTGTGGTTCGCATAGAACTCCTTGATGATGCTCTTCGCTTCAGATAGCACATCATCGGCCTTCTCCAGTCGCTTGGAGACTTCACTGAGCACCTCCGCGACTGCCGCATTGAGCATCGTGTTGGGGCCTGCCAGTGACTGTGATGAACCTACCATCCGGAACTCGAACTTGTTCCCGGTGAAAGCAAAGGGACTTGTCCTGTTCCTGTCAGTGTCATCGAGCGGGAAGGAGGGTATCGTGGTGAGTCCGAGCTGCATGAGCTTGCCGTCTTTCTTGACAAGGGGAGCATCTTCTGCGATGGCCTCGAGAATTTCAGTGAGCATATCTCCGAGGTACATAGAAATGATGGCAGGAGGAGCTTCGTTTGCACCGAGGCGGTGATCGTTACCGCTTGTCGCAGCTGACAGACGCAGAAGAACCGAATAGGTATCTACTGCCTTGATGAGACTGGTAAGGAAAAGGAGAAACTGAACATTCTCGGCAGGACTGTCTCCCGGGCTGAGCAGGTTCTGTCCGTCATCGGTCGAAATCGACCAGTTGTTATGTTTTCCACTGCCATTGACACCTGCGAAAGGCTTCTCGTGGAGGAGCGCTACCATACCGTGATGCTGTGCCACATTCTTGATCGTTTCCATGACCAGCTGATTGGTATCAACGGAGATATTGGCCGAAGCATAGATCGTGGCGATCTCAAACTGGTTCGGAGCCACCTCGTTATGCTGAGTCTTGGCAGAGATACCGAGCTTCCATAGAGCCGAGTTGAGTTCCTTCATGAACACATTGACTCGTTCTTTGATAGCACCGAAATAGTGGTCGTCCATCTCCTGTCCCTTGGCACTCATTCCGCCGAACACCGTGCGGCCGGCAAGCTTCAGGTCTGGTCTCTTGTTGTAGAACTCCTCGTCGATCAGGAAATATTCCTGTTCGGGACCTACATTCACGACAATACGTGAGGCGGACGTGTTGCCGAGCAAACGAAGTACTTTAAGAGCTTCCTCGTTTATCGAGACCATGGAACGCAGCAGAGGGACCTTTTTATCGAGAGCCTCTCCGTTGTAGGAGAAGAACGCGGTGGGGATCGTCAGGGTCCTGACGCCACCGACTTCCTTGATGAAGGCGGGAGAGGCAGTATCCCATGCGGTATACCCGCGGGCTTCAAAGGTAGCTCGCAGGCCTCCGTTGGGGAAGCTGGATGCATCGGGCTCGCCCTGGATGAGTTCCTTTCCCGAGAACTCCAGAACGACAGAACCATCTCCGTTGGGACTGATGAAGGAGTCGTGCTTCTCAGCGGTGAGTCCGGTAAGGGGCTGGAACCAGTGAGTATAATGGGTAGCTCCCTTTTCGAGTGCCCAGTCTTTCATCGCATTGGCGACCACTTCGGCAGACTCCTTGCTGAGAGTCTTTCCACCTGTCTGAACTGCAACGACTTCTTTGTAGACGTTCTTCGGCAGTCTCTCTCTCATCACTGAATCACTGAAACAATACTCTCCGTATACGTCAATGAGTGACGTCTTCGAATAATCTATCTGGTTGATCATACTCACATACTCCTCTACGTGCATTTGGTTTTTATGTATAAGCACACAGCGTGCCAAGCATTTATCTCGTTATAATACAATGCAATGGCAAGGTTTCTCATACCATAATCATACAAATTTGTATGATTATGGGCATCTTTCATACATTTTTGTAGGACTAGCCTATGGCATCCGAGCCTTTCTCGCGGTTCCTGATACGGATCGTCTGCTCGATCGGGAGAATAAAGATCTTTCCGTCACCTATCGTTCCGGTAGCGGCACCGGCTACGATGGCATCTACAGTGGCATCAACGAAGGAATCATTGACCGCGATCTCTATTCTTACCTTCTTCAGAAGGTTCACCTCGACATCGATTCCCCGATAGACCTCAGTATAGCCTTTCTGCTGACCGCATCCCAGTGCATTGGTCACGCTGATCTTATAGATCTTCTTCTTGTACAGTTCCTGTTTCACCTCTGGAAGTTTTCCCGGCTGTATATATGCTATGATAAGTTTCATATCGTGCTCCTTTTGACTTTGTGATTCCTACATCGTGGTGAATATCTGAAAACCGCTGTACGCTTCAGCGTTGTGCTCAGCAAGGTCCAGACCTTTGAGTTCGTCAGCGGCATCCACTCTGAGTCCGTTGAACTTCCTGATGACAAAGAACAGGATACCGGCTGATGCAGTCACCCAGGCGCCGACCGCTACGACTCCGAGGGCCTGTATACCGAGCTGAGTGAACCCGCCGCCATAGAAGAGGCCTTTCATCCCTTCAGCCGTACTGAACAGACCGACTGCCAGGGTTCCCCAGGCACCGCACACACCATGGACGCTGATGGCTCCGACCGGGTCATCAATGTGGAGCACCTTATCTATGAACTCGACCGAGTAGACGACGAGGACTCCCGCGATAAGGCCGATAAGTATGGCCCCGACAGGACTTACCACTGCGGTGGGAGCTGTAATGCCGACGAGACCTGCCAGAGCTCCGTTAAGGGACATCGACACATCAGGCTTGCCGAACTGTATCCAGCTGATGATCATCGCTCCTACTGCTCCTGCTGAAGCTGCCAGAGTCGTGGTGACCGCGACATTCGCCATAGTAAGATCGGTACCGCTAAGAGTTGAACCGGCATTGAATCCGTACCATCCGAACCAGAGAATGAAGACACCCAGAGAAGCCAGAGGGAGGTTATGACCGGGGATTGCCTTGCTGGTCACCTTCTTTCCGTTCGTTACATACTTGCCGATCCTCGGCCCAAGAGCGAGTGTTCCCATAAGGGCTGCCCATCCTCCGACAGAGTGGACGACAGTGGATCCTGCAAAATCGTGGAAACCGAGAGACCCGAGCCAGCCGCCGCCCCAGATCCAGTGTCCACTGATGGGGTAGATGACCGCTGAGACAACAACAGAATAGAGCAGATAGGCTGTGAACTTCGTTCGCTCGGCAACGGCACCGCTTACGATCGTTGCTGCTGTTGCAGCGAAAACCACCTGGAACATCCAGTCACGATACAGCACTGAATCGGTTCCTGATACAAAGAAATCAGAGAAGCCGAACAGACCACCGACATCTGAACCATACATCAGCGCCCATCCTATCGCCCAGTAGAACAATGCACCCGCAGCAAAATCCATCAGGTTCTTCATGATGATATTGCCGGCATTCTTCGCACGGGTAAGCCCGATCTCCACCATGGCAAAGCCCGCCTGCATAAAAAACACCAGGGAAGCGGCAATAAGCAGCCAGATCATATCAAGGGCAGCCTGATGAAGTGCCACACTCTGAGCCAGATCATCTGCCGCCAGGGTTCCACCTGCGAAGCACAGCAGCATGAGCATCGCGACACCAACTTTGAGTTTCTTCATATCCATCTCCTTACGATTGTGATGGGTACCCATAAGCATCCAGTGTGCCAATCGGGAGAAACAATAGAAAAGATTTTTTTATTTCTTATTTTATAATTAGTTATGCAAGATATACGAGCACATTGCCCGCAAGAGGTCAACGGTTGTGACAAAGCCGATTCATACAATATTGTATATTTATAATAGAAAACATACAAAAGTGTATGATTATTTCAAACGCTTCGGGTCGATACGGTACTTTTCGATCCTGAGACCCATGATCCGTTCACTGATTCCAAGGTTTCTCGCCGCCTTTGCCCGGTTTCCCCGGGTCGTCTTGAGTTCATCGGTGATCAGCTCGTATTCGAGGGTATCGAGGGCACTCTGAAGGGAGGATGAAAGAGCAGTCTGGGAAGATTCTGCAGACTGAAGAGATGGAGGCAGGTGATAGTTATGGATGACATCGTCCCGACTGAGAAGGACTGCCCGCATGATGATATTCTCAAGTTCCCGTACGTTCCCCGGCCAATGATACATGTTCAGCAGGTCTATTGCATTCGTGCTGAGCCGTTTGATGGAGAGGTTGTTCTCTCTGTTGTATTTCTCGATGAAATGGTCACAGAGCATCGTGATATCGCTTTTACGCTCTCTGAGAGGGGGAATATGAACAGGAAACACGTTCAGGCGGTAGTAGAGGTCTTCACGAAAGGTACCCTCGGCCACCTCTTTTTCGAGGTCGCGGTTCGTGGCGGCAATGATCCTCACATTCACCTTGATGGTCTTGATACCGCCTACCCGTTCGAATTCCTTCTCCTGAAGAACCCTCAGCAGCTTGGCCTGCATCGCCTGCGGCAGTTCCCCTATCTCATCAAGGAAGATCGTTCCGTTGTTTGCAAGTTCGAACTTCCCCTTCTTCGCGGCATACGCCCCGGTGAAAGAGCCTTTCTCATGTCCGAACAGCTCGCTCTCGATAAGGCCTTCGGCAAAGGTGGCACAGTTCACTTTGATCAGAGGCATGTTCTTACGGAAGGAGGAGTCGTGGATCTCCTGAGCGACGAGTTCCTTTCCGGTTCCGCTTTCACCACGGATCAACACCGTCGCATCTGATTTACTCACCTGGGCGATCTGCTGATAGAGCATCTGCATGACCTGGGAGTTTCCGATGATCCTCTCAGGTTTGTAGCGTTCACCAAGCTCCAGCTTGAGTCGTTTGTTCTCCTCGGTGAGACGCTCATTCTCCTCCCTCAGTTCCTGACGGAGCTTCACGATGCGGGCAAGCATACTGGCAATGACCATCAGCAGTTTCTCAAACTTCTCTACATCGGACTTCTTGAGATTCTCGAAGGTGATATTGAGTGTACCGATCACCTCTTTCCCACTGCGGATGGGAACGCTGATGAACGACACCCTCTTGGAACCGAGTTCGTCCTCTTCAGCCCCCGTCTTGTTGACATACCTCGGATCCTTGGAGATATCCGGGATCGAGACGGGAAGCCCCTGCTCGACGACTTCCCCGGTTATCCCCTCTCCGAGACTATAGCGCCCTTTGCGTTTCTGAGTTGCCGTGAATCCATAGGCAGCTTCGATAAGGATCTCTTTGGTGTCACGGTTAAGCAGCGTTATGGCACCACGCTTCATCTGCGAGTGATAGCTACGAGAGAGTGCAATGAGTATGGGGGTGAGAATACCCTTGATCTCTTCGTTCTCATCAAGGATATTACTGATCTCATGGAGTACCTGAAGTTCTATTGAGTGATCCATGGACGTATATGATACGTCGATACAAGGATCTATGCAAGAGTAGTATATGGAAAGGCGGAACTGTTGTTGATTTTTGAACTGTAGAGTGAATGTTAACAGAAAATTAAAGAGTATTTCCTGCCAACGGATTGACACGCTCATCTAAAACTCGTTAGCGTAGCCGATTATATACACAGGGCATCGGATGGTGTCACAAATTTCTTGTAACAGGAGGCAGAACATGTGTGGATTTGTTGGTGCATTCAACATCACAGAAGAAATCGGCGACATGCGTG
>JAFGUP010000027.1 GCA_016938475.1 Sphaerochaetaceae bacterium | reverse complement strand
TGTTCAGACACCGGAGTCACTGATTTCTCTCCTCCATGAATATTTCACTGGTAATGGCTATACCGTTGCACTCAACGAACCGTATGCAGGAACCTATATTCCTCGCATATATTCCTATCAGGCAAAGAAGACTGATCTTGCCCGGTCCTCTGCGATGAAGGTCCAGTCGATCATGATAGAAGTGAACAGATCCCTGTATATGGATGAGGCTACAGGGGAGAAGCATGATGGTTTTATCAGAGTGCAGAATCATCTCAGACGATTGTGGCCGTTGCTGAAGAATAATATCGCAGGAACGTGTGAAGGATCATGAAGCATCGGCCTGTGAGGATTATGAGGAAGCAGTGATGCTTTTTAAAAAAAGAAGGAGGGAAACGTGAGGTTGATCAGTGAAAAGGATGCTGCAGTGGCATATGCGAGAGCGTGGAATACAGGGAAAGCTTGGTCCTTCCTGAGGATGCTTGACCGGAAGGTCTGCTATGCCTCGCAGTGGGTGTTTGAAGAAATGAAAGGGCGGCGGGCTATCAGGAAGTATCTCAAGGCGAAGCTGAAGACGGTGAAGAAGGGAGATTCTCCTGTCTTTGCGGAGCTCGGGGTTTCCCATATAGGAGATCCCGGTCGTGATCTGGTCATCATGGCTCAGGGTAATAAGGAATCGGTTCAGGCCGTCGTCCTTTTCGAAGTGAAGAAGAACAGAATCGTCCGGTTCGACATGTGTATGCCTGGGATGTATCAGCCGGAAGGGAGTAAAGAGTATCCCGGAAGGCAAGGGACAGAGAAACAATAAGGGAGTACAGCATGAAGATAACGACAGTGAAAGATTTTTACGATGATGAGCTTGAATCGTTCTGCGAAGTCCAGGGAAGAGGGGAATGGACGCTGGTTGTTTCCGGATACTGGGGACAGGACATGTATCATTCGGGTCATGTTGCGTATTACATGAGAGAGACTGTTCCCGGAACATGGGTGTTACAGGCAGTTCAGCGGAATACCGAACTTGACGGGGTGAGCGAAGAGGATGTGGAAGAGGGTAGGCTCAATGACGATCAGATTCAGGCGATGTGGGGGATGACGCTCGAAGAGGCACAGTATCAGATCTATGAACATATCGTTGCAGTTGTACAAGAAGTTCCTGTGAGAGCTTCCAGACGAAAGATAGCTAAGGCATTGTATTCGGCAGCTCTTGTTATCGGCGCATATGCAGTGGAGGAATCTGATGATAAAGAGTCTCTGCTATAACCGAGTTGTCTCAGAAACAGAATGAAAAGCTCCAGATCTGGTAACCAAGTACGAAATTACATGGACTTTAGTCCAAACCGTAATACCGGGACTGGAGATTCTCACTCATTGTATCAAAGGGCTCCAGATACGGCAAGTATCAGGAGGCTTGTAGGTGTTCGTGAACACAATAGATTCATTCGAAACAGTTCCCTTGGTTCTCATCCTCTTGTCGTCAAGTTTTGTCCTATGGGTGATCCAATACACGGAAGAGCGTTGATCTGAGATCAGGATGTTCTGAGGGAGCTCAAGGTCTTCTCTGTCATGATCGATGTACTTCTTCACCCGGGTGATGTTCTTCATCACCGGCAGAGTGAAATGAATACCGCTCTCAAAGAGCAGCGATAGATTCTTCTGAGAATAGAATCCTATTATCTTCATCAGAGAAATCCTCTTTATTCCGAGTGTCACAAGCATAGATGCACATGAAGGGAGTGATGAAGCATTATGAAAAGATTAGACTGCTCATCAGCCAGAATCTACCTTGGCCTCTTCAGCCTTTTGCATATTCCTGTTCATCTATATGAACCAGCATATGAGCTCTCCTAGGTACATTGCAAATACATTGTACACTTGCCATGCCTTACAACCCCGGTGAGAATTCCCAACCCTACCCACAATGGACTGTTCTTGCTGTCTGCTATCACTTAAAAAATATCGGCTCTCACTATTATTCTATTAGCGAGCCAAATTCAGCTTCAGGATCCTCCTTGTAGCTCATATACTCTCCTGCCTACGCGTATACATCACCTCACGGCTTCGGTTCCAAGGCTGGATGCTGACTGTTGGGTCAGGCTTTGTCAGATCGGGTGTCTCACCCGACTATACATGCAGCGTTGAAATGGTGCACTTGAGTAATACTTTCTCTGGAATTTCAGAATATACATCATTGAATTGTTGGTGAAAACAAGGCGATTTTCTGTCAGTCACAGGTAATATCAACAGGTATGAGCATGTGAATGGTGGGGTTATGCGTTTATGTATCGTGAGGTTCCTGAAAACCTGTTTGGCACTTGGCTCCATAGAATGAATGTGAATTGGAAGAATACCTGCCAATAACTCATAGGGGGTGTTGGAGTCGGGCGTAAATAGCCAATATTTGTCAGGAAGAAAGAACCACTGAGAGTCGGTCAGAACCAGAGTCGAAGTAAAATAGGTTCAATCATAAATTTTGTGGGATTCTGTGAGCGACGGGGTTCCTGACGTAGCCCAAATTCCCGACATTTTGTAACTAGGAGAGGGGCGTGATGGTCTCGAAGGGATCCTGATCACCCTCATTCACCAGCTTTCCCT
>JAFGUP010000217.1 GCA_016938475.1 Sphaerochaetaceae bacterium | reverse complement strand
CAGAAGACGAGCTGGAAACCAATGATTCATAGGCATCGAGTCGCATGGCACCATCCTAATCAAGTGCCACACCTTAAGCAATCACCTAGAATTATTGATACCTCAATTCCTGAGAGCGAGCCGCAAGGAATTTTCATGCAAACAAATGGGACAATATCAGCTACCTTCGATTTACACTATAACTATGAGATATGGCAAGATTGAGCATAACTATAAGCAATAAGATCAAGTGGGTAAGAATGATATTATGCTCTTTTTAAGGACTGCATGAACACATATCTCCTCTCATTGAGTGAAGTTGGAGAAGACTACTCCACTAGAGCAGACCTATAGAAAATAATTAGTACGGCGTATTTAAAATAAGAGCAATCGGGATGGGAGCATAGGAAACTGGTTACATCGGATAATTGAACGCTCCCGTCGAAGAGAACACGGCAATTCGCTGGAATAGAGTAAGAAGATACTAGGCCTGTAACCACTGCATGAACCAAGCAGCGCGGCGGAGGTAATCGACCGGGTGTCCCGTGCTGGTTATACAGAGCGTTCGCTTCTTAGATAAAAAGGGGAATCATGGACCAGACAGATGAATTCGTGCACTCATATGATGATGAGGCTGAGGCCACCGGATGGCTCGGTCCGGAGATTGCCTTCGGCCTGACTTACGCTTTTGTAAAACCTGGTCAGTCACTGCTGGATATAGGGATAGGCACCGGTCTGGGATCGATCCTGTTCCGCAAGGCAGGTCTGGAGATCCATGGCATGGACATCTCTCCGCAGATGCTGGACGCTTGCCGCAGCAAGGGGTTTATGTCTCTGCACCTGCATGATTTGTGCAAGACACCTTACCCTTTCGATGGTAAGAGCATGGACCATGCAGTGTGCTGTGGAGTTCTACAGTTTTTCAGCAATCTTTCACCGGTGTTCCAGGAAGCCGGCCGCATCCTCAAAAAGGGCGGCCTGTTTGTTTTCATAGTAGGTGATCGCCAGGAGAACGGGGCTTCTTCGATCGAGGTCGGAGCAGAGCATACTCAGTCTGACAGAACTGTGACGATGTACATGCACAGCGTTGAGCAGATCGCCGAATGGATGGCGTTGAATGGCTTTGAGCCTGTAAGGAACATGCCTTTTACGGTATTCATGGATAGGGAGAAAATTCATGGTTTGCCAGCCAGATGCTACCTGGCGAGAAAAAGGATGGGTTAGTCCCGGCTACGACGGCAGAGAAGATGTCTGTTATTAAGGCATGGGAATGCGGTCGATTGGAAGAATGAAAAAGATATCAGAGGAAATACTGTACAAAGGAAAATGGCTTTCGCTGAAGAAGACCGTTTATGCAGGCAGAGATAACGAGAGAATCGAGTGGGAAAGCGTTGAGAGGAATAACCATTCCTGCTCCTTCGGGATCATCGCCAGACTCATCCCTTCAAACAGGTACATCCTTATAAAGCAGTTCCGCCAGGCTATAGACAATCATGTAATCGCTCTTCCGGCTGGGATCGTCGATACTGGCATGGCGGACAGGAGCCTCAGAGATGCCTGCATCCTGCAGGAATTGAAGGAAGAGACCGGCTACACAGGCACAATAACGGGCGAAAGCCCGGTACTGAAACTCAATCCGGCGATCATGGACAATGATTTCTTGATGGTATCAGTTGAAATAGACGAGAACAGTCCCGAGAACAGTAATCCCGCTCAACGGCTTGAACCGGCTGAAGAAATAGAGATAATACTGATAGAACAGGAAAGACTAAGGGATTTCTTTCTGGAACAGACCAGGATCGGTGTCTCTGTAAGCGCAGGGGTATGGTTCCTGATAGACGGTTTCAAACAAATCTGACAGGCCGCATCCGCAACTCCATACGGTCACGGGCAATACCTGCACGCTTCATAGAGCCTTCCGGTTTTTTCCCTGGAAACGACCCGGTAATCATTCTGAGTTCTCTCCGTGAACGGGCAGGGATGAAGATATCCTTCGGCATCCAGGAATACGGTTCCCGAAAGAGGGCAGCCTGGCGGTTCCTCGATGAGTCTCACGCCTTCTTCAATGATATAGGGGCAGCCTGGCGCTTCAAGGGCCAGGTTCTCTATTCTGCC
Source organism: Sphaerochaetaceae bacterium (assembly GCA_016938475.1). Lineage (GTDB taxonomy): Bacteria > Spirochaetota > Spirochaetia > Sphaerochaetales > Sphaerochaetaceae > SABI01. The sequence goes on along the minus strand of JAFGUP010000217.1, from coordinate 1,082 downwards.
CAGATGATGGCCGTCGGGATCGAACCGGCCAAAGACCACTCTTCGTCTCCCGATCCCCTCTTCGTCAGCCAGTCTGTGGAATGCCTCAGTATCACCTGCAGAAGGTTTCCAGAGGGTGAGAACAAGCTCGACCATTCCCCTGTCGGCGTGAAGCAGCCTTCTCAGGTTGTCCCTGAACTCATCCAGTCGACTGTTCCCCCTCAGGGCATGCCAGGTTTCCAAAGTGGCGGCGGGGATCGAGAGTATCCATCTGTCAACGGGAAGGTATTCCCAGCTTTCTCCGAGGCCAAGGCCTATGGTACTGACAGACACCATTGAACTGCGGCTTGCGGCTGCTCTTACCAGCTCGGGAAAAACGGACGAAGCAAGGGGGTCTGAGTGCTTCCCGGAAAAGTGCACGGTTACGGGTCGGAATCGTCTTCCGGCGAGGACTTTCTCGAAGATATCAACGCTGAGGTCGACGGTCTTATCCGGCTCAGGGCAACCTCTGCAGTAACCCGTGCATCCTGTCGAAGCCTCGACTATCAGGCCACGGGGAGCATTGAATATCCTGCAGCCTGCATATGAAAGGGCAATGGAAAGAGGCCAGAGGAAGTTTTTCCTCTTCCAGATATCGAAGGCCGTATCGATGGTTCTCCTCATTGCTTCTACATTCAGGTTGCCCTCGAGGCCGCCTGAGACTCCCTTCTTTCCCGACGGTTTCTCTGTACGATGTCCGGTGATCGAGTGATCGGTCAATGGGCACCTCGAATTCAGTGTGCCGATCCGATGGAATTCTCGGTCAGTTCCCGGCCGGGACAAATCAGGAAGTAGATTCTCTTGAATCTGAACTTAAGCTGTCGCCCGTGACAGGACAACCGATCTCTGCTGTGTGGCGGGGAGGCACTCCATCGAGCTTGAGGCTGGAGATCATGATAATACCATATTATAAGTTGAGCATTTTGCGATTCGCTGACCATTATATTAGTCAGGAATCATTGATCCTGCTTCGGATTAGCGGAACGCGAAGGAAGCACAATGAACAGGAAGATTCCTGGAGTATCCCGCTTTGGCAGCTTGCCCGACGAACCCTATCCCGAGCT
>JAFGUP010000216.1 GCA_016938475.1 Sphaerochaetaceae bacterium | reverse complement strand
GTGTTCCCTCACCAACGGAAATCTTGGTCACAACCAGCTTTCGAAAGAGGAACTCGAGCGGACCCGCCTTATTGAAGGAGCACGTGCATCCAGCGTGATCGGAGCCCATTATACCTGTCTCGGGTATGATGATATGACACTCGATTCCTCAGACAGTGCCCAGATTGAGAAGTTGACCGATCTTATCAGATCGGTTCAGCCTGAACTCATTATCACCCATGGCGAGGGTGATGCTCACCCTGACCATACTGCGGCCAATGAGCTTGTGCTGAAGTGTACGATGCTCTCTGCTCTCAGGAACTACAAGACTGACTCAGACCCTCTTTCCGGTGTGATCCCTGTATTCTATATGGAGGGTGCTGAGGCCCGCGAGATGCACCCCGACATCTATGTAGATGTCACCGCCTCGTTCGAGAACAAGATACGAGCTCTCGGTGAACACTCGAGTCAGCAGAATCTCATACACGATGATACAGCAAGAGACTTCATCCATTACATCGAGGTTCTCGGTGGCTACCGGGGCTGGCAGTGCAACGTGAGAATGGCGGAAGCCTTCAGGTACTGCGACAGGCGGGCAAGACCTACCAGACGCTATCTCCCATAGCCTGGCGAAGACGCATGATGGACAAGGGAGCCGACCCCTCGAAATGATTGTTCACCGCGACATAGATCTGATGCTCCTGTGAAAGCTCCTGGAGGGTAGACCCGATGCGTGCTATATCGGTCGACCGGTCGAACACGATCCTGTCCCACCGGTTCCCTGTCGCCTCCTCGATGTCCGATCGGTTCTCTCCATGAAGACGAAGGACCATGACTGGCGAGAATGCTTCCTGATACCGCCCGATCGTTTCTACCACATCAGGCATCCAGTAGCCGCTGAGAAGGACTGGAGAGATGTTCATCTCTCTCAGTGCGGAGAAGAAGGAATAGCTGAGGTACCCGGGATTGCGAATCTCGACTCCAAGGGGGATGTAATCGGGAACCGAGGACCGGAACACCCTCACTGCCGAAAGGAACTGCCGGTCAGTGAGAAACATCGATCTGTTGAGGTATCCGAACTGCAGCATGTGCATTCCTATCTTGGCCGTAAGAGGTTCCAGAGATGCAAGGTATTCCTCCATCAGATTATGTGATAGGAAAAACCTGTTCTTAGCGCCTGTGTGGGGGTTGATCTTCAGGGTGAGAGCATTGGGACATTTTGTTATGAATCGGAACTCATCGGGAGTGGATTCATGATATTCTGCAACAGTGTCAGGATCCGGCAGGCCGGCACTGTCCTTACCCAGTGACCAGAACCATCGGTCGATTTCCACCATGGGAAACTGTAATGCATACTCGGTCAGAGGGTGCTCTGGGTATGCACTGGAATAGACAAGAGATTTCCATGAGGGATATATGAAAGATGATGTTCCCATCAGAACCGAGTTCATCCTACTAACATACTCTCAAAGAACCCTATGTAGCCCGAAAATGATTTTTTCCTCCTTGTTATAGGTATCGTCCGAGGGCATTCCGAGCTCTTTCGGGCTGCCTTTTCCAGTTTC
>JAFGUP010000215.1 GCA_016938475.1 Sphaerochaetaceae bacterium | reverse complement strand
TCTTTTCATTTTTTTGTAAAGGATTGTCATGTACGACCACATACTTTTTGACGCAGACGGCACGCTGTGGGACTTCACAGCAGCAGAAAATTACGCACTGAAAGCTCTATTCGAGGAAGCAGGACTGCTCGTCACCGACGAGATGATCGAAACCTACCATACCATCAATCACCGGCTGTGGCTTGATCTCGAGAAGGGTCTCACGACGATGGAGAATCTGAAGGTGGAACGCTTCAATCGGTTCTATACTGCCTACGAGGTTGATTCTGATCCTGCATCAGCCGCTGAACGCTATGTGTACCACCTGAGCACGAGCTACCATATCTATGAGGACACGATGGATGTTCTCGAGAAGATCGATGCCATGGGAATCCCCATGAGCATCATCACGAACGGAATCACTGCAGTTCAGAAAGGTCGGGTAAAGGCAACGGGTACTTCACGGTTCTTCTCCTACGTGGCCATCGGTGAGGAACTCGGGTATGTGAAGCCTGATGTGCGATTCTTCAGCAGAACCCTTGAAAAGCTGAGTCAGCAGGGGATATTCCCCCACAGACCACTTGTAGTGGGGGATTCGCTGAGCAGTGATATCGAAGGCTCACTTCAGGCGGGTCTGGACAGTGTATGGATCAATCGGTACGGTATGGATATACCATCAGCTCCCGCCTATACCTATGTGATACACAGGCTTGAGGAACTGCTTCCCATCATTCAGCTCTGAGCACCTCGACCAGTTCGACATCGAAGATCAGGAGCGTGTTCGGCTCGATACGCGAGTTTCCCGAGGTCCCATACCCAAGAGAAGGATGAACATAGAAACGATACGTCGATCCCTCCCCCATCAGCTTTAACCCTTCACGGAAACCGGGAATCAGATTATTGAGACTGAACGTGCTTGGGATTCCGGTAATTGAAGAGTCTCCCTCTCTCCCATCAAGGAACGTGAGAGTATAGTTGACTTTTACTGAATCATTTTCCTTCGGTCTCTGTCCGTCACTTCCACTCAGCACCTGGTACTGCAGGCCACTTTCGGTCGTCATGATACCTTCAGCATCGGCATTGACCCGGAGAAAATCCTCGGCCTCCTTAAGGTTCTTCTGCGCGAGGGCCTGAAGCTCCTGAGATGCTTCATTAACCAGTTTCGTCTGAAATTCATTGAATGCAGTGACCCGTTCTTCCTGAGTCAGCATCTGAGACTCATCTATTCCCTTGTCATAGATACCGCGGAGAAAATAGGAAGCGTCCAGTGAAGGGAGATCTCTGAGTGCACTTTCCATGAGGATATACCCGTAGGCATAACTGAAACGCTGTTCCAGACTCTCAGGCGTTTCAAGCCCGTAGAAGTAGGAGAGCTCCTGTTCGTACGAACCGGAGTCTTGAGGTTCAGAATATTGGGCTGAAGATGAAGGGGAGACAGGTTGAGAGGCTACTGTCGAACTCTCTTTGGCAGGGGAGGAGGAATCGGTGCCTGAGAGGACAGGATCCCGCTGTGAACATCCCGTCAGTGAGAGAAAAAGAAAAGAAATCAGGAAGCTCCGGGTTATGTATGAACGCTGTCTGTGCATCAAATTCCATCCTGCTCTGTATTTCCCCACCAGATACCATGGTAGTCGCCTTTCAGGGGTTCGTCCACCTTTTTTTCAGAATATCGTGTTTCCAAGGCTATCAATGGCTACAATCACAGGAAAATCAACTACTTCCAGCTCCTGC
>JAFGUP010000004.1 GCA_016938475.1 Sphaerochaetaceae bacterium | reverse complement strand
GGGAAACTGGCATTTTAAAACTTCCACGAGACAGACTCCCCGTTTCGCTCAACCCGGTGAGAAGGGTAGTGAGATGAGAATCGGGGTAGAACTGCTGATCATCGCAGACATCGGTTTCGTAGGATTGCCGAATGCCGGAAAATCATCGTTACTCAACAACCTGACCAATGCTCGTACCAAGGTCGCCGGTTATCCTTTCACTACAAAGATTCCACAGCTTGGAATGCTCCGGTACGGAGACAAGGACATTGTTCTTGCAGATATCCCGGGAATCATCGAAGGTGCAAGTGAAGGGAAGGGGATGGGATTCAAATTCCTTCGTCATATATCCCGGACAACAGCCCTTGCATTCTTTATCGACCTCTCCGACGCAGACGCCCTCTCTCACTATCAGACGTTGCAGCATGAACTGGAATCCTATGCTCCGGAGCTCAATCAGAAACCTCACCTCATCATAGCGACAAAGATCGATATGCCTGAGACTGACGAAGTATTCGTGAAACTTCAGGAGACACTGAGGGAAAACACCATACTTCCTCTTTCCAATATAACCGGAGAGGGACTTCAGGAGGTCAAAGAGGCTTTTATGAAAATAGCAGCGAAACCCGAACAGCACAGTGACTCCGGTTTTACCACAACGCCGGTGACCGATGCAGAGTACAGGGAAGAGGTGTGAGGGGTAACGTGTGAAGACAATTGTCTTTGGTGGTACATTCAATCCCATACACCTTGGGCACCTCTATCTGATTCATACTCTGGCAGAGCAGACAGACTATCAGCGGTTGATTCTACTGCCGGCCAGAGAGCCGGTACACAAGTCCTACCGGGAACAGGTCACTCAGGAACAGCGTCTTGACCTGATATACTGCGGAATAGAAGATTATCACAGATACTATGCTCAAGACAGAAAAATGGATATCGTTGTCGATACCTGCGAGCTTACACGGGATGCTGCTAGTTACACCTATATGAGTGTGACCGATATCTATCAGAGATACGATATTGATGGTACACTCGGTGTTGTCGTTGGTGATGATCTGGTAAAGGACCTTCACACCTGGTACCGCTTTGAGAAGCTGATCAGTCTTGTGAACTTCCTCGTCATCACCCGGGAAAATGAGATAGATGGAAGGGATGAACTCCCTGAAGGAATTGATTGTCAGTGGATCGTTGTCGACCCGTTGAAAGTCTCTTCATCACATATCAGAGAGCTGCTGTACGCATCAGCAGGAGATATACAGGAATTGCATGCACTTCTCAGTGACGGCGTTCTTGACTATATACTGGATCATGAACTGTATAAAGAAGGTTAAATCCCAGGGAAGAAAGAATCTATCGAAGAAGCGATATGCCCACTCGAAGAGCTGTGCCTCCATGGCTGTTCACATCTGCGAACATTACGGTCTGCTTGAGGAGTCCGAGCGAACACGGATAGAACTTGCGGCTCTCTACCATGACATGTATCGTGAAGTGTCAATCAGGAAGCTTCTTTTGCACACTCAGGAGATCTCGATTCCCCTCACACCTGAAGAACAGCAATGGCCCAGTCTTCTTCATGCACCCGTGGCTGCCCATCATGCCGGTTTCCATGCGTGTCTCAGTGACAGTGCCATCGTGACCGCTATCAGATGGCATACCCTGGCTTCTCCCGATATGGGAATGATGGGTGCAGTACTCTACTGTGCAGACTACATGGAGCTTGAACGGACGTATATGACACACAAGAAGGTTAAATCTCTCCTTGATGCGAAACGTCTGGAGCATCTGGTGAAACGTGTTCTTGAAGATCACTTCGAACATTCAGAGAAGAAAAGACGTGATGTTGCTGAAACTACGTTCAACACCTATCGCTATATCATTCAGGGCGGGCGTTTCAGGTGATAGCATGCGTGTGACCGGCGGTTTTCTGTGTGTAATCCTGTGTATCACCATGATGTTATCCGGCTGCACCGAAGAGATTGATTCAACTCAGCTGTTCGTACTCAGCGACCAAAATGCATCGATAGTCCTTATCGATCAGCAGAAGGAATATATCCTCGTTGCAGTGATGCCGAATGAGGCTCTTGCCTCTTATCGAGGAACCCTTATGAGAGAAGGTATTCACTCAGATGTCTTTGATGCTCTGAGCAGGTTGAGCGGTGTAGAGCCGGATATCCAGATTACAGCTTCTCCTGACCAGTGGAAGATGCTCTTCTCTCTGTCGGGAGAGACTGTGGAAGGTATAGGCCTTTCAGACCCTCTTTCAGTTGCTGAAAGACTTAACGTGCTGAAAAGCGCAGAGGAACTCACTCTGTTCTCTGCTGTAAAGGGGTTTTCCGTAGAGGGAGAAAGAGCGGGTGAGGTGAAAGACCTCTTGCGTTTCATGAGGGAATCACGGTATGTTCTGAGGGTGTATCAGATGGAAACTTTCTTTACGGGAAGGGGCCAGAGCGCTCTCCTGGAGCGGAACATCAGGGAGTGGCTGAAACGTGCACGTCAAGAGATAGAGCTAAGGAGCACTGATAGATGATAGAGAAAGAACGGCAAGAGATCATACAGGAGATTGCACGGTTTATTACAGACCATAAGGGAGAAGATACCGTCGTCCTGGATGTGAGTGAAGTAAGTGGATGGGCTGATGCCTTCATCATCTCGACAGTGAACTCACTTGGACACCTCAGAGGTCTTGCTCGTGAGCTGTGGGATGTACTGAATGAGAAAGGTGTTCACGTCATCAATCGTCATAAACAGGTTGGTGATGATGGCTGGGAACTGATTGACTGCGGAGACATCGTCATCCATTTGATGGGACGTGATCTGAGAGAGTTCTATAATCTTGAGAAACTGTGGTCGACAGCGGAAAAGGTTGAATTCCTCGATAAGCTTGAAAAAGCCTGACAGCTGATTTCTGCCTGTCAGATGCACAAAGGTTTAGGGTAGCACCTGAAACCTTTGTGTCTTGGGGCCATCAGTGTTTCACCATTGTCTGCACCCATCATCAACGGCCTCTCCTCAATGAACATATCAGCAGCTCATCCTCCCTCAATCCGTTGAGGGGTGCAGGATAGACTCACACAGCAAGTTAGTAAAGCCTCTGAGATGCGTGTGATCAGATGATGTCAGGAAAGAAGATCCTCATCCGAAGAATACTCCTTGTTCTTGATCGACTTGAACATCTCTACAAGTTTCGGGACTGTCAGGTTCTTTTTCTCTTCCTCTTTCAGATCGAGAATAATATTTCCCTCATCCATCATGATCAGCCGGTTGCCGTACTGTATGGCGTGCTGCATGTTATGGGTAACCATCAGTGCACTGAGTTGGTACTTCTTAATAAACTGAGTCGTCAGATCCATGACGATCTGGGCATTTCTCGGGTCGAGAGCAGCCGTGTGTTCATCAAGAAGGAGGAGTTTTGGTCTGCTCAATACTGTCATAAGCAGGGTGAGTGCCTGACGCTGGCCTCCGCTGAGCAGTCCGACATTATCCTTCAGACGTTCTTCAAGGCCCATGGACAGCTGCTTGAGCTCATTCTTGAACATCTCGCGCTTCACATGATTCAGACTGATCTTCAGCCCTTTCATCCCTTTCTTATACGCTGTGATCATGTTGTCTTCGATACTCATCGCGGCCGCTGTACCCACGGTGGGATCCTGGAAGATCCGTCCGATGGTGAATGCCCGCTTGTACTCAGGCTTGCCGGTAACATCAGTACCGTTGAGGAGGATCTTGCCTCCTGTGACAGGGAATGTTCCTCCTATCAGATTAAAGAGAGTCGATTTGCCTGAACCGTTGGATCCAACTACGGTTACAAAGTCTCCATCGGACACCTCAAGGTTCACATAGTCAAGAGCTCTCTTCTCATTCACCGTTCCCGGGTAGAACACTTTCGATACCTGTTCTATCTTAAGCATGTTCTATCTCCTTCTTCTCTTCATGTTCCCTCAAAGCCAGATTCTTCTTTATCGCCTTCTTGCGGGCATCTGCGCTGCTTGCCGCATTGCGCGTCTTGGCAATCACCAGAGATACGATAACAAGGATGCCGGTGAGGAGTTTAAGATCACTCGGAGTGAGATTGATATAGTATCCATAGTATCGGCCGAAGAACATCAGTCCCTTATAGATGATCGCTCCGAATATCACCCGCAGGGAAATCAGGAAGATCTTGTTGGTGTTGAAGAGGAACTCACCGATCATGATGGCAGCAAGGCCCTGGACGACCATGCCCACACCGAGGTTCGCATCTGCGAATCCTTGATATTGAGCCAGCAGTCCACCTGAAAGTGCTATCAGTCCATTTGACACTGCAATGCCTATCACCTTGAGAACTCGAGGATTGATTCCCATCGATACGATCATCTGTTCATTGCTTCCTAAAGCACCGATAGAAATTCCAAGGTCTGTCCTGAAGAACAGATCAAGGATCAACTTGACGATGATGACGATGATGAGCGTTCCCACCAGGAGGGCCCATGGTTCAGAGAGGAAGGAAAACTGTTCAGGCATTCTGGAGTACAATGTTTCTATCCTGAGCAGAGGAACATTCGCCCTTCCGCCAAGGATTCTGATGTTGACAGAGTACAGCATAGTCATGGTGAGAATACCGGCAAGGAGACCGGGGACTTTGAGATGGTTATGGATCGTTGCTGTCACTATCCCCGCAGCCGCACCCGCAAGGGTGGCAAGCAGGATAGCCGGGAACAGACCTAACCCGTTCACTATCGAAATAGTCGCAACAGCGGCTCCTGTTGCAAAGGAGCCGTCTGTCGTCAGATCAGGGAAGTCAAGAATTCTGTAGGTGATGAGTACACCCAGTACCATGATGGAAAAGATCAATCCATCAACAAAAATACCTTCAATCATGTAGTTCGTTACCTATCTGTCTAGTTTTCAATCTTCTGACCGTTTTCATAATAGACGGCCGCTTCATCGATGAGCGACTGAGGGATCGTGAGACCCAGGTCAGCAGCAGCATCCTTGTTCAGCCAGAGTTCAAAGTCACTCGGTTCAGCAAGGAACACCGTGCCGATTTCTCCGGGAGTCTTCCCGTCGATGACATCTGCTATCACCCGTCCGGTCGCGATACCGATCTTGTAATAGTCAAACCCCATAGCCACAAGGAAGTTAAGCCCGTCTACCCCGGAAGGGTCTGCGGCCATCAAAGCTACACCAGCCTTCGAACACACATCATCAATAGAGGGCAGTGCACTGATGACCGTGTTATCGGTAGCAATGTACATTGCATCAATCCGTCCTGCTATGGACTGAGCCGCCTGCATGACTTCACTGGTGTTGCTCACTGCAGCAGGAATAAAATCTACCCCGAGTTTCTCACATGCAGCCTTTGCACTTTCCATGAGCAGTACCCCATTCGCTTCTCCGCTTGCATAGATATTCCCAACAGTCTCAGCACCGGTCAGGTCGACAAGGAGAGCAATCTGAGCTTCCACGGGGTTCATGTCAGAAACTCCGGTAACATTCACCGAGTACCCTGGTTCATAGGTAGGAACGAGTCCCGCATCAACAGGATCGGTGACCGCCGAGAAGACGACAGGAATATCGCTGAAAACGTTCGCCAGTGCCTGTGCATTCGGAGTGGCGATACCAACGGCGATATCTACCCTGTCACTCTTGAACTTCTGTGCTATCTGAGCTGCCGCGGAGACTTCGGCGTTCGCATTCTGAAAATCGTAGGTGACCTCATATCCATTCTGGGAAAGATAATCCTGAATCCCCTGTTCAGTTGCATCGAGAGCAGGGTGGGAAAGGAACTTACTGATACCTATCTTTGTCACAGACGATGATGATTCCTGTTGCCCCTGAGCAAAAGCTGTGGTGGTAATGAGGAAAAGTGCAAGCACGGTGATGAGAATTGTTTTTTTCATGATGAACTCCTGTGAAATTGCGTTGTCTACGTTCAATAACTATAGAGGGAAGGAGCTGTCTTGTAAAGACGGACATACGAAACGGTGCATAAACATGCACCGTTCATTCAATATCGCGACTTTCTCGATTCTATTCCGAGTAGAGTACGAGCGCACTGTCCAGATATTCCTGTGGAATGTCTATGTTGAGTTTTTCTGCAACATCCAGATTGAACCAGAGTTCAAACTCGTCGGGTTCTGTTGAGAACAGTGTGCCGACCTCTCCTGCTGTCTTTCGACCACTGAGGACCTCTGCAACAGCCTCTCCGGTCTTTCTCCCGTGAACGTAATAATCAAAACCCCACACCATGAAGTAATCAAGTCCTTCTGCGCTGGTGGGATCTGCGGTAAAGAACGGGATGCCGTACTGTGAGGCTACATCACTGATGCCTGTGATTGCTGAAACCACCGTATTGTCAGTTCCAACATAGAACCCATCCACTCGAGGTGCAAGCGCGAGGGCCGCTGATTTTACTTCACTCGAGTTGCTGATGCCGCTGGCATGGAAGGAAAGTCCGAGCTGTTCAGCAGCATTCTGTACCATATCCTTGAGCTGAACACCGTTTGCTTCACCGCTGGTATAGATGATGCCGATACTTCTGATTCCTGTTATTTCAGCAAAGGTCTTCACCTGCTCATATACGGGATTCTTGTCACTGGCGCCTCCGACATTGCCCGTATTCGGTCCGTAGGAGGGAACGAGACCTGCTTCGAGAGGATCGGTCACTCCGCCGAAGATAACAGGAGTCTCATCGAAGACGTTGGCAAGAGCCTGTGCTGTGGGAGTTGCAATACCGACGGCGAGATCAACTTTGTCTGATTTGAATTTCTGAGCAATAGAGGTAGCAGCGGAAATATCTCCATTGGCATTCTGGGTGTCGTAGGTGATCGTGAAGCCCTGCTCTGCAAGATAGTCCTTCATACCTTGTTCTATGGCATCAAGTGCCGGGTGGGCAACTATCTTCGATATGCCGATCCTGACAGTGCCTTCATTCTGAGTCTCCATGTGGGCCTGTGCCGTCAGCGGCATGGCAAGGAGGGTGATTAAAATTGTAATAAGTAGTGTTGTTGTCTTGTTCATGTGTGTTCTCCCCTGATTTCGTGTCATGGATGTACTATATCGCATTGCGGTGTTTCTGTAAATAGAAACAAGAGAAAATGTTTCTACACATAGAAACTATTGTTCGCTGGAATGCTCAACAGAAGGGGACACTGCATACCATTGTACATGTATTGTGTCCGCCACTGTGCACTGACTCAGTTCCATTCGTAGGTGAAGGTGCTCTGATAGATCTTACACGGATGGATGAAGGTCGCGGTGAATGGCAAAACTGAAACGGTGGCGCATATGGTTAAACGTTTCGGGTAGCAACTGATTTAACACAATGAACGTATCAGAAAAATGCAAAAAAAATGCCTGACATTGTATCAGGCATCATAGTGGTGTTCTACAGTACAAACAGTTTCTAGAAGTCGAAATCGTCATCTTCCTCATCATCATCAAAGAAGAAGTCCTCATCTTCATCGATGACTTCGGTCTCATCACTCTCATCAAGGAAGAAATCATCTATATCGTCATCCTCGTTCTCGTCATCGAACCCGTCGTAATCATCGTCTTCCCGGTACTCATCGGGGTCGAAGTAATCTTCTATCTGTTCCGATCCATCTGAATCGTTATCTTCAAAGAATTCCTCTTCATAATCTTCATCATCACGGTATGTCATAGAATTTCCTCCCCGTTGAATCTCTAATCCTAGGTAAACAGTATGATGATAGAATTGAGTTGTCAATAAGATTTTCATCATACAGTGTCCCCTTTTTCGGTAACTATGCTAAGGTGTATAGCATACACGAAAGCATCTGAAGGTCGTACTCCTGCTTGCCTCGGGAGTGAATGCTTTGGTATAGTCTTGCAAGTAGAGAGGTTGGTATGAGACAAGAGGTTCGCAGCTATGTTGCCGTCCCTATGGGTGACCCTTCAGGGATCGGTCCTGAGATCGTCATCAAGGCACTGCACGATGATGAGTTGAAAGACAGAGGTATCATCGTAACAGGCGATGAGAAGGTGTTCAGGCAGTTTTGTGAACGCTTTTTAATCCCGTTTCCCTTCGATTCGGTCGTGACAGACATCTTTTCGGTCCAGTCTGAGGTGAATAGTGGGGCTTCGCGGATCCTCTTCAGTGAAGATCTGGTCGACCCTGAGGTGTTTAGGTACGGAGATATCCTTGCTAACAGCGGGAAGGCGGCTTACCGGGCAATCGGCATGTCGGTTGAACTGGCACAGCGGGGAATCGTTCATGCCCTTGCTACAACGTGTATACAAAAGGAGGCACTGAAGGCAGCGGGCATCAAAGCAATCGGTCACACCGAGATTCTCGGGGAGATGACCGGCAGTGCCCACCCGCTTACGATGTTTGAGACCCGAGGTCTGTCGATCTTTTTCATGACCCGTCACCTTTCGTTGCGTGATGCCTGTGACGCTGTCACACGATCATCTGTTCTCTCATGTATTCGAGAGGTGAACAGCATCACCTCAAAACATTTTTTGAACGACGAGCTTCCCATTGCGGTAGCAGCGCTCAACCCTCACGGTGGAGAACACGGACTGTTCGGTACCGAAGAGATGGAACATATAGAGCCTGCAGTCATGGATGCAAGAAAAGAGGGTATACATGTGGTTGGTCCGATCGGAGCTGATTCGGTGTTTCACCAGGCAAAGATAGGCATGTACAAGGCTGTATTGAGCCTGTACCATGATCAGGGACATATTGCTTCGAAAACGTTGGATTTCGAGAGAACGATCAGTGTCACCTGGAATCTGCCGTTCATCCGTACAAGTGTCGACCACGGAACCGCATTTGACATAGCAGGCAAGAATGTCGCCAGTGCTGTCTCGATGGTGGAAGCGATTCTGATAGCCTTCAGATATCTTGAAGGAAAGGAGAAACAGGTATGAAACTGAACAGAGTTTTTCTGTATGTGGTTGTCCTGGCAATTGTTATTCTTGTGTTGTCTGGTTGTGCAACGCGGATCACGATGAGTTACATGGTTCCGGCAACCCATGATATGTCGAACTATCGGTCGCTGGCAATCGCGACCGCAGAACCGTATCGATTCAGACCTTTCGAGATTCCTTCTCCCTATATAGAGGATATGAGCGGGACAAGTCCTGTCATTGTGTATTCAGGCAGTAGAGTAGGAATCGAAAAACAGCTTGCCTCCTACGTCAATGAACAGGTCATGAAGGAGGCGAGGGCTACTTCCTATTTCACGCTGGCCTCAAGCGGTGTCGCTGACAGATATCTCAACAGACCATCCCAGCTGGCCGACCAGGGGTATGAGGCCTACATGAGAGTGTGGACGGATGATCTGGAAATCGATGAATACATCTACGCGAAGGAAGAGACACACAGGGTGCCTTCAGCTGTGGATCCCTCGATATTCGTGGAAGAATCCGCCTTAGTCTATTATATTGACCAGGAGGTGCGACTCGCGTTCTCGTGGGAGATACGTTCTTCCAGGAACGACGCTCTTCTCGCCTCAGACACGTATTCGGGAAGAACATCGAGGACCACAGAAATAGATCTTTCGGGAGATGCCGTTCAGTCTGCACCCTCTGTTCTCCCTCTTATGCGTGACATGGGCAGCCGTTTCACTAGCAGTATCTTCTCCCAGATCGCACCGAGTGTGAAAAACGTCTCGTTCTCGCTCATGAAAAATGATCCGAAGAACCGAAGGGCTGAAGATGCCTACGAAGCTGCAAAGGACGGGAATCTTGTTGAAGCTCTCGATACGTTTCTGAGAGAGTGGAAACGGCGGGATCATATTCCATCCCTCTACAATGCGGCTCTGATCATGGAAGCCCTCGGTGACAGGGACGAGGGGATAGAACTCCTGGATGAAGGGTGGAAAGATACTGGCAATGTCAAGATAAGCCGTCTACTCAGTTCGATGAAGGAACGTGGCGCACTCGACAGTGAAGCACAGGGGCAGCTATGAACAGATACCCACTCATTCTCACCTTTACCGGTAACGGAAAGGGGAAGACCACCGCAGCCCTCGGTATGATGCTGAGAACTCTCGGACATGATGGAAAGGTTGCGGTTATACAGTTCATCAAGAGCGAGGATCAGGATACCGGAGAGAAACGGTTCGCCGCGTCGCACGATATCCTGTTCGAACAGTGGGGTGCAGGTTTCACCTGGGACCATAGCGAGGCAGAAAACCGGGAGAGCAGTGAGAAGGGGTTTCAGCGCGCACGTCAGGTGATAGATTCGGATGAGTATGACCTGGTGGTTCTGGATGAATTCACGTATCCGCTCTCTCTCGGATATCTTGATACAACGGAAGTCGTGCAATACCTGTCTGAGGTGAAGGAGAGGAAGAACAGACCCCATATAGCCATCACCGGCCGTAACGCACGAGCTGAAATTATTGAACTGAGCGATCTCGTGAGTTCCATAGAGATGGTGAAACATCCCTTTCAGCAACATATCCCGCCTCAACAGGGTATTGAATTTTAAAATACGTCCTGAACCTGCTTTTAGATGATAAAAACCTGTACCAAAGGATTACTTTAGGGTATAATGCCGTAAAAGGATTCATCATGGGTTTCATTGAAATGCACTCTCATCTGCTACCGGGTATTGATGATGGAGTAGCTTCACAGGAAGATTCTATCGCGATGCTTGATGCATATGCCCTGGCAGGGTTTACTCATATCGTCGCAACTCCTCATCTGTATAATCCCAACGTGTTGACCCGCGTACAGGATATCAGGACGACGTTCGCCTGGTTCGCTCAGGAAGCTGAACAACGAGGTATACAGGCTGAACTTGGAAGTGAGACCTTTATCGGAAGCACGAAAGAGCCGAAGGCGATCCCCTTCCTGCATGGTTTTATCCTTGTCGAGGTTGAGACAATGATAGAACCTATGTATCTGATCAAGTTCGTCAGAGAGCAGATCGATCAGGGTCGAGCTGTTATTCTGGCTCACATCGAGCGGTACCGATGGATGAGTCCGACCCATCCGCTTGTACACAAACTGAGGGAACAGGGTGTCTTCTTCCAGAGTAACTGTACCGCGGTCCACAATGGAGAGGTCAATCAGTATCTCTCGCGGGACCTCATTGACATCATAGCCGGAGACAATCACGGGAATCCTGAGGTGCCGGCGTTACTTGCACAAACACTGACCGAGCACCCGAGAGTGCTGAGTATCATGAACCGTTTATTTGCGATAGCATGAACGAAAGAAGAGGGAGGACTGTATGATATTGGATCTGACTATTTCCAATTTCCGTTCGGTTCAGAGTCCGCAGACCATCTCATTTGAAGCAGTGCGTGACAACCGGCTGCTTGGTGATAAGGTCGTTGAGGTGGATGAGAAACTGAATGTGATCAAGACGTGTGCTATTATCGGACCCAATGGAGCGGGGAAAAGTACATTCATTCGGGCTCTGGAAGCGCTCAAGGCGATTGTGACCTCTCCTGTAGAGATGGAGTGTCCGGTTCAGTATCTTGCCGGCACAGCATTCGCCTACACGGAAGAGAAGGGTCAGCCTGCCCAGATCGTCATGACCATTCTCCTCGGAAAGGACGAAGAGACGGGTAAGACTCTCACCGGTCGCTATATGCTAGCTGCTACCCGTGAAAAGGTATTCGAAGAGTCCTACTACCTGTTTGTCGGACGTTCTCGCAAGATGATGTTCGAACGGAAACTGACAGCAGTGGATGAAGCTGGTGAGTCTACCTACTCATTCAGATGGGGAAAACATTACCGTGGTGAGAAAAAACGCGTCTCGAAGAAGATTCTACCGGGACAGACATTTCTTGCCATCGCGGCATCGAAAGATTCCCTTACCCTCAATCCTCTGTTCACCTGGTTCAAAGAGACCTTGAATATCCTTCCCTTCGGGCTTTCTGCCACCAGTGAGAAACAGATTGTGGACCAGCTGACCGCTCATCCGGAGTGGAAGGCTGAGCTGATCAACTTCCTCTGGTCAATCGATATCACAGATATACGAGATCTCAGGATACAGGAAGACAGGCTCATTTATGTTCATACAAACGTGAAACAACACTATGCTTCCTACTTCTCGAATGAGTCTCTTTCGCTGAGACGCCTTACGAGTATCGCGATAGCGATGTTCGAGAGCTTTATCAGTGAGCGGTTCCTTGTGATCGATGACTTCGGAATGCTCCTTCATCCTGATGCTCTCGAGCATCTTGTCAATGTATTTGAAGGGTCTAACAGGATCAGTTCTCAGATGCTCGTGGTTGATTGTAATCCCGGACTGCTCAAAGATGGAGTGCTACGGCGGGACGCTGTATGGTTTGCACAGAAAACGAGTGTGAGTGCCACCGAGTATTATTCCCTCAGTGATTTCCGCTTCACCAAAAGCAAGAAGGATATGGCTCGGCAACTGTACATCAATGGTTCCTACGGAGCTCTTCCGATCACCAGTGAGTACTCTTTCAATGCAGTACCTGTCAAAGGAGAAGACCGATGAAGCGTAAACGAATGAAAGAAACTCCCCGAAAGACGATCCTGCTTATCACATCCACCGAGGCTGAAGCTCTCTACTTTTCCCAGATGCGGAAGGACTGTCGGTACACGAATCTTACTGTGCTTCATGCACTCGATGCACAGACGGTTGAAGAACAGATCACCTTTGCTGCGAAACAGCGATTGAAGGGGCATTATGATATCGTCTGGTGTGTCTTCTCTACTCAGGCTATGAACGTGGATGCTCGGAATATAGAAGAGATTACCGCCTTTGCAGAAAAGAAGAGGGTGAAGCTGGCATGGAATGCACCTGATGTATCCCTGTGGTATCTGCTGCATCTGCAGATCCCCTCTGAACCTATTCAGGATGTCTCAGTCATCACCAGCGCTCTTCGCGGTGTCCTTCCCGGTTTCTCAGCGGATGCGGAGTATCTGCTGAAGGGTGGCTCATCGATCCACCTGAAACTCTTCAACGCTAAAGCCCAGGCAGTGGTTAATGCATCGACCTATAATGCTCTGGCTGCATCGAGAGGAAGAAAACTTCAGCCGGTTCAGATGACGAGACTCCTTAATGATATTACCCAGGTGTGCGGCACGGCAGATATGAGTCATAACCAGAAGCTTATCGGACTGAAGAACGGCTGACGGGTTCACGATAATGTTTCAGGGACTGATCCTGCTGCTCTATATATTCGCATTCGCCGCCGGGTGTATGGCACTGGTCCTTTCAGTGGTTTTTCATCTTCGGGAAAACCTGGAATGGACCAAGTACCTTCTCCTTTTCGAGAGTTCACTCCTGGCGGTCATCGGCCTGAATGTCTTCATCGTCTTCATGAGAGTCTTTGCCTCCGAGTTCGTGAAGATGTTGTTCACCTATATCATAGAGCCGGTGATCATAGCTGATATTGCCTTCCTGATTGTCTTCATCCCATACTTCATCTCCTGGATCTTCGCCATACCCTGGCGTACTCCCTTTGCACTCATCTCCTACATTCTCAGCGGAGTATACATCGTGTTACGTGTCCTTGATCTTGTGCTCCCGACCATTACAATGTTCGGACCGATCAGTGCTGTCATCTTCATTCTATCCCTTTTTCTTGCTCTCTCACTTCCTATGAGGAATCTAAAAGACATCACTAACCACCTGGCACGAATCATGGCGAAGGTGGTGCTTATCGTAACCCTGTCGATGATTCCGCTTCTCATCATCACGCTGATGTTCCCGTTTCTCCTTGATATCCTCTATGCGGCCTTCTATCTTGCTTTCAATGTGATCATGATCGTCTTTCTGTTCATCTATTTCAGGAAGATGCCTCAGAATGCACACCAGGAGATCACTTTGGAGGATGCGAAGGCGTATCGGATAACTGAACGGGAATATTCGGTTATTCTCCTTATCAAAGAGGGCTACACCAACAAAGAGATAGCTGAAGAGCTCACCATATCGGTAAATACGGTGAATAATCATGTAGCGAATATTTTCAGCAAAACGAATGTCAGAAGCAGGATAGACCTGCTGAATCTACTGCAGAAGGAGGGATGATAGATGAAAACAGAGACTTCCGGTTTTATGAAAGACACTGACAGTGCGGTGCGGACCTGTGCAAGACCGATTGAAAGGAAACACCGGACGCAGGTAAGCAAGGCTGTTCTTGGTCTGCACGGCTACACCGGGTATCCCGGGGAACTCTTCCTTCCTCTTGACCTTCTCTTCAAAGAAGGGTTTGATGTGTATGCTCCGCGCTACCCCGGTCATGGGACCAATGGACAGGATTTCATGAAGACGACTATGAAAGATTGGGTAGCCAGTGCACAGCATACGTATCAGACACTCACGGAACGCTACGATCAGGTATACCTGATCGGTCACTCGATGGGAGGCCTGATTGCCACTCATCTGGCGTCTCTTTTTCCTGTGCAACGCATGGTTCTTTATGCTCCCGCCATTGTGCTTCAGCAGAAGATACCGCTTCAGCTGCTTGAGCTGATGAGCCTGTTCAGGAAACGTTCACCTGTCTCCTGGCAAAGGGATCGGTCCTACCCGCTGTACGGTAGGAGGGACGAGGATGATGATCAGTTCCTCGGACAGGAGTACTGGTCGTACCGGTACTTCAGACAGATCGCTTCACTGGAGAAGCTGAGGCGCCAGGTGCTCCTTGAGCTCTCACACATCCTCACCGATACCCTCGTGTTCACCGGAGGAGAGGATTCCCTGATCGCGCAAGAGACCGGACCTCTGATTCAGGAAGGATTGAAGGGAAAAAACAACCGATGGATTCATCTCGAGCGGGGAACTCACCTGATCCCCTATGACAAGGATGACGCGGCCAGAGATCTTGCGATGCAGGAGACTCTGCTCTTTCTCAGCAGCTGATACATCAGAACCTGGCCAGATAGTCCCAAAAGAGGGCACAGATACATACTCTCAAGAAGAACACGGCTATGAGCGCTCTGTCATCGGGTGTGGCCATGTCGTACGGATTTCTGCCGTCAGCACTCCATGAGCGATTGGTTCTTACCTGTTCCCTTTTCCTGTCCAGATTGACTTTATTTCCGGATGACGGGGTAACAGCTGACGGTGATGGCCATGGGGAACACGTCAGCAGGTTCGTTCAGCGGGTAGTACGCAGCAGGCGGTCAAGAGACTTCGTATCAGCATATCCGAGGAGGTATGCGATCTCTTTTCGTGTGTAGCCACTCTCTTTTCCGTACATGCGGGCAAGCGAGACCCTGCAATCATAAAGAATGGTACGAAACGATGTCCCTTCTTCCTGAAGCTTCCTCTGAAGGGTCCGTACGGATATATTCAAATTCATGGAGGCAGCTTCCACCGTTGTCTGTCCTGAAGGGATAAGCTGCCTGAGAGCCCCTTTGACCCTCTCCCTCATAGTGACTGCACCGTCAACCCTCGAAAGCGCTGCTTGTAATTCCGGTTCGAACACCTTCCAGAGCAGATCATTCGCTGAGACGAATGGGCGCAGAACGTCAGCATGGGCGAACGTTATCGAGTTGATCGGACCCGCAAAAACCGGACTCTGGAGCACCGACCCGTAGTGAGTGTTTATCTCATCTGCTTTCACCGCCGTGAGAGACATCGGGAGAATCGTGGTCCTCGTTCCGATTTCTGCGATCCTTTTCACAAAGAGAAGTTCGAACAGAACAAGGGCGGCAGGGGTTTCTGTGCTTTGGTGCCAGTCGATTCTCAGAGTGAAGCTTTCATCGTTCCACCGGCATGAAAAGAGCATGGGAGCGATAAGGGATTTGTATGTAGCGATACGCTGTATGGCT
Organism: Sphaerochaetaceae bacterium; assembly: GCA_016938475.1. Lineage (GTDB taxonomy): Bacteria > Spirochaetota > Spirochaetia > Sphaerochaetales > Sphaerochaetaceae > SABI01. The sequence goes on along the minus strand of JAFGUP010000004.1, from coordinate 17,398 downwards.
GTCTTCAGATTCTGACTGCTCAGAGAAGCATACAGCGGCGGGGCAAGTACTTCAGCGGTAAAACGGTCAAGGAGGTCGATAACCCAGGAAGGCTTATGCCTGCTCTCTTCCTCAATCGCTTTCCATAATCTGCAGTAGTGCTCCTGAGACAGCGTAAAATGATCCTTGGTGAAAAGTGACTCAGGCAGGCCGGATCGTTTGAGTACTGCAGGCACGTTCACTCCGATCTCCTGCAGCAGGAAAAAGTATCCTCGCTGGATGAAGTAGGTTTCTCTCATAGCCGTTTATGATACACGATACAGCAGATAGAAAACAATATCAGCCGAGTAGAAGAAAGGCTGTTCGTAACAAACTAAGAATCACATGGCTCCTGTGTTTCATGCAGTTTCCATGCTCTTATCTCACCGGTCATGAACCATCGTCTGTGGCGCCATCTGCCACCACATTGTCATCATCTGCGGTTCTTTTTGAGATGGTGAACAGGTATCCTTTGGTTCGACTGACACTGACAGATACGTCATGTCAGAGTCATTTTTAATAGAGGGGATACCAATGAGAAACATGTGGGTAGTATCAGTTATCCTGATACTTATTGGGGTGATGAGTTCAGCCCTGCTGAGCTGCAGTGTTGATGATTCGATGGATGGAGACAATCAGGTCTATGAAATCGGAGATGAAGGACCGGCTGGAGGACTTATCTTCTATATTGATGCAGATGGTGAGTTTGAGGATTGGGACTACCTTGAGTTGGCGCCGACGGATACTGATAGAAGAATCTATTGGGTTGATCCGACAAAGAATGCGATGAATGAACTTAAGAATGCAACGTTGCCTTCTGATATCGGTTCTGGATCTGCTAATACGACGGTGATTGCCAGTCATCTTTTCTTGTCTTTTGCTGAAAGTGCTGCCAACGACGCCACAAACTATTCGGTTACATCCGGCGGGGTCGAATACGATGACTGGTTCCTTCCCAGTGAATTAGAATTGAAAGCATTGTATACCTTTATAACTAGTGACGAATACGATTCGATCACAACATTTCCAATGGATTATGTATCTCCTCATATAGGTGACCGTGACATAGTGTATCGTTACTGGAGTTCTTCCGTAGCAAGTGAGTCTCCCAGAGTCGTCGATTTCAGTGACGGCACAAGAACGTATGATACCCACGATACTTTGAATAACGTTCGACCGATCCGCTCATTCAAATAGGAACCCTCCCTTTTTCGTTGATCGTCCTCCCTCCGGGGAGGGTGATTGTGTCAGGAAGCTTTGTTCATACAGGAGAAAATATCTGCATTCCTCATCATGAATCAGCTCAGTTGTTGCTACTTTTACTGATTTACGGTACAAATTGACAGTAGACCATGTTCAGTACATATTTTATCGACAGGCGGGTATTCATATGAGTGTCAGAGTACGCTATGCCCCGAGCCCGACAGGCTTGCAGCATATCGGCGGAGTCCGTACAGCATTATTCAATTACTTCTTTGCAAGGGCGAACAAGGGTTCGTTTATTCTTCGGATCGAGGATACAGACAGGGAGAGAAGTACCAACGAGTCTATCCAGGATCTCTATGATACACTCAACTGGCTCGGTATCGAATGGGACGAAGGCCCTGTAGTGGGTGGCGAGTACGGTCCCTACATCCAGAGTGAGAGAAGCAGACTGTACGCACAGTATGCAGATCAGCTGATAGCTGACGGAAAGGCATATCGCTGCTTCTGTACCCCTGAACGTCTTGATGCCCTCAGAGAAGAGCAGGAAAAGACGAAGAGCAAGGAGAAGGGGTACGACAGGCACTGCCGGAATCTCAGTGAAGAAGAGATCGCGCATAACCTTGCTCAGAACATGCCCTACGTGGTGCGTCTCAAGGTGCCCACCGAAGGGAAGACTTCCTTCGAAGATGTCCTGATGGGGACGATCACCCGGAAAAACAAAGATGTCAATCCCGACCCCGTTCTTCTCAAGAGCGATGGTTTCCCCACCTACCACCTGGCGAATGTCATTGATGACCATCTGATGGGTATCACCCATATCATGAGGGCTCAGGAGTGGATCCCCAGCGGTCCGCTGCACATACTTCTGTATGAGGCGTTCGGCTGGACTCCACCGTTATACTGCCATCTGCCGATGGTGATGGGAAAAGACGGTCAAAAACTCTCAAAGCGTCACGGTTCGACAGCGGTGAGGGATTTCAGGGAGAAAGGGTATCTGCCCGAAGCTCTGATGAACTATGTGTCGATGGTCGGCTGGTCCTATGATGACAAGCGAGAGTTCTTTTCGAAGGAGGAGTTCTGTGAACTCTTCAGTCTTGAAAAGATCAACAAGGCCCCCGGGATCTTCGATTATAAGAAACTTGAATGGTACAACGGCATCTATATCAGGGAAAAGAGAGATGAAGAGCTCGCAGCTCTGCTGCTTCCCTACCTTAAGGAAGCAGGTTTTGTCGGTTCACAGGTTAGTGAACAGGAGAGTTCGTTCTTTCTTTCCATCATGCCGCTTATCAAGGAGCGCCTGAAGGTGCTCAGTGATGTGATACCTCTGACTCGATTTCTGTATCAGGAGGTCGCAGTTGAGGATGTTCAGGAATTCGTGCCGAAGAAGCAGAGTCTTGGAGACACGGCGGTTGCACTCGCACGGGCTTATGAGATTCTGAAAGCACATGCGGGTGAAGCCGTTGAGATCCTTGAAGAACAGCTCGTGGAGGTCTCCAAGGAGCTCGGTCTCAAGGTGAACGGCGTGTTCATGCCGATACGTGTGGCGGTGACAGGTTCCCAGGTTTCTCCACCCCTGTTCGATTCGATCCGGGCCCTCGGTTGGGAAAAAGCACTACAGAGAATAGAAGACGGCGTGAAGATGCTGGAAGGTGAGGTTGATGATGAGTGATACGACAATGGAGAAGATCGTTTCCCTGTGCAAGAGACGGGGTTTTATATTTCAGTCCAGTGAGATCTATGGTGGTCTCACCGGAGCCTGGGACTACGGTCCGCTCGGAGTGGAGCTGAAGAACAATATCAGGGATTTCTGGTGGAAGGAGATGACTCAGCTCCATGATAATATCGTGGGACTCGATGCATCGATACTGATGCATCCCAATGTCTGGGTAGCCAGTGGTCATGTGTCGAACTTCACCGACCCTATGGTCGACTGCAGACAGTGCAAGAGTCGCTTTCGTGCAGATCAGATTGACCTCACCGCCTCCTGTCCCGTGTGCGGAGGAAAGGATACGTTCACCGAACCGAGAAACTTCAACCTGATGTTCGAGACCCATATGGGTTCGGTCAAGGACGATTCCTCGGTCGTCTATCTTAGACCGGAGACTGCCCAGGGCATCTATGCGGATTTCAAGAATGTTGTTCAGTCAAGCAGAGTGAAGATCCCCTTCGGTATCGCACAGGTAGGCAAGAGCTTCAGGAACGAAATCACCACGAAAAATTTCATTTTCAGGTCCTGCGAGTTTGAACAGATGGAAATGCAGTACTTCTGTGCTCCCGGTGAGGATGAGAAATGGTTCGACTTCTGGAAAGGGGAGAGGATGAAGTTCTACTCCAAAATGGGAATACGGGAAAAGAATCTCAGGTGGCATCAGCACGGAGAGGATGAGCTCGCTTTCTATGCCAAGGATGCCTACGACATCGAGTTCAACTTCCCCATGGGGTGGCAGGAACTCGAAGGAGTGCACAACAGGACCGACTACGACCTCACTCAACATCAAAATCACTCGAAGAAGGATCTGACCTATCTTGATCAGGAGACCAAGGAACGGTATGTGCCTTATGTAGTGGAGACCTCGGCGGGTCTTACCCGAAATGTGCTGATGGTGCTCTCAGACGCCTATGAAGAGGAGACGCTTGAGGGAGGGGACGTAAGGACAGTCCTTCATTTCCATCCTGCCATCGCTCCGGTGACCGTAGCGGTGCTTCCCCTTGTGAAGAAGGATGGTATCAGTGAATACGCTCAGGAGCTTGAGAAGAATCTCAGAGAAACGTTTGCAACCTTCTACGATCAGTCAGGTGCAATTGGGAGGAGGTACCGCAGGATGGATGAGATCGGCACTCCCTTCTGTATTACAGTTGACTACGACACGCTGACAGACGGAACGGTAACGGTACGTGACAGAGATTCGATGGAACAGGTGAGAATCGATGCAGCTTCCATCGTGGATGAATTGAACAAGCGGATTCGTTCGTACCACAGAGGGTGATCAAACAGTATGAATGCAGCACTACAAGTATTACAGGACCGTGGATTCATTCGGCAATGCACTGGAATTGAGGAACTCAGCAATCTGATGGATACCGAAAAGGTGACATTCTATCTTGGAGTGGATCCTACCGGCAGGAGTATCCATATAGGACATATGGTACCCTTCTTCGCCATGCACCACCTGCAGGAGCATGGACATAACCCCATTGCACTCGTCGGGGGCGGGACTTCCCTGATCGGTGACCCCAGTGGTAAGACCGAGTTGAGGAAGATGCTCACGGTCGAACAGATACGCGAGAACAGTGCCAGCCTGAAAGATCAGCTGGGAACAGTAGTGGATTTCTCGGACCATGGGATCCCCTCGAAGGGGAAGGCAATCATGCTTAATAACTATGATTGGCTCGGGTCCCTCAACTATATCGAGTTCCTTCGAGACATCGGCCGGCACTTCTCCGTCAACCGGATGCTTACCTTTGAAAGCTACAAACAGCGCCTTGAGCGCGGTCTCAGTTTCATCGAATTCAACTATCAGCTCCTCCAGTCATACGACTTTCTTGTGCTCAATCAGCGCTATGGGGCGAAGCTCCAGATCGGGGGAGACGATCAGTGGGGTAACATTGTAAGCGGTATCGATCTGATCAGAAAGATCGAAGGCAGAGATTCCTACGGCCTGACATTCAACCTCATCACCCGCTCGGACGGACAGAAGATGGGCAAGAGTGAAAAGGGCGCTGTCTTTCTTGACCCTGAAATGTTCAGTCCGTACGACTTCTTCCAGTACTGGCGAAATGTCAATGACGAGGATACTATCAAATTCATGAAACTGTTTACGTTCATGAGTCTCAGTGAGATCGCTGAGTATCAGAGAGAGGGACGGAACATAAACGAAGCGAAAGAACGACTTGCCTATGAGCAGACGAGCATCATTCACGGAAAGGATGAGGCAGAGAAGGCTCTCAGCGCTGCACGGGCAATGTTTTCTTCTGCAGGGACTGCCTCGACAGAATCGCTTCCTTCTATTACAATTGAACGATCTCTTCTTGAAGCAGGTATTCCCGCGATGCAGCTTTTTGCTATGACGGACCTGTGTACGACGAACAGTGATGCCCGTCGCCTGATCCAGCAGGGTGGGGCAGTGGTTCAGGAACGGAAGATCTCAGATGTCAACGATGTGATCGATTCATCCTATCTTGCCGATGATCCGGTCCTCATTCTCAGAGCAGGAAAGAAACGGTTTTTCAAAGTTATAGTTGAATGATCGCAGGAGAACAGATATGAAATACCAACATGTTCGTACTTTCGCTCTCGCCATGCTTATGATGGTGACAGCTACTATCATGCTACCCGGTCAGGGTATGCAAGACCTCCATCAGGACAATGCGGAACAGTTCACGGTGAACCTCGGCGTGATGAAGGGTCCATCAGGATTCTCGGTTGCAAAGATCGCTCTGGACGAGGGAGTCATAGCAGCTGACGCTTTGATAGATATCAAGGTGCACGCTTCACCCCAGGAAGTGATTGCCAAGATGGTTAACGGAGAACTTGATGCCGCTTTCCTTCCAAGTAATGTTGCTGCGAATCTGTATACGAAGGGAGCACCTATTTCGATGGCTGCTGTGACAGGTGAGGGGATGCTTCAGATGATCACCACTGATGAGTCGGTAGAATATATAGACGATCTTGAAGGGGTCCGCATCGGAGTCCCCGGTGAGAACAGTACACCCGACCAGCTTACGAAAATCATCTTTGCCGCCTTCGGCGTGGATGCGGATACCTTTCTTGATCTTGACTACTCGGTTGCGAGTCCCGCTCAGCTTACGCAGATGTACATAGCAGGTAAGACTCCTATTGTCGTCCTTCCCGAGCCGTTCCTCTCTCTTGCAAAGGCAAAGAGAAGTGATTCGATCATGCTGCTCGAATACCAGGCTATCTGGGGTGCGCTTACAGGAGTTGAAAACTACCCGATGACCGTCCTCGTGGTGAATAATGATTTCATGAACTCACATCCTGCTGTCTATCACTCATTCCTCGATGCAGTGGAAGCCTCAGCAGCATGGGTACAAGAACATGTGGATGAGGCCTCTCAGGTGATAGAGAATCTCGATCTGATGAGCAGTGATATAGCCCGTATGTCCATCCCGAATCTGAACCTCACATTCATCCCCTCTTCTGAGGCATTTGAAGGTGTTGATATGTATTACTCTGTCCTCTACGGCTTTGACAGCACATCAATAGGCGGCTCTATCCCGGATGAAGCTTTCTACGCAGAATAAGAGAACGAAAGCCGCAGCAGCGGTTTCCCTTTCACTCCTGCTGCTCATTCTCATATGGCATGTGATGAGCATCAGGATGAATATCCCGATCATACTCCCCACGCCAGCCGAGACCGGTGCTGCTCTTGTATCGACGATCATGTCCCAGGATTTCCTCATTCATGTGGGAACAACAGTACTCCGGGGTCTTGAGAGCTTTCTTCTTATCTTTCTGATTTCGACCGTACTCGGCCTTCTCAGCGGGATGTTCCCGATTGTCGGATTTTTTCTCACTCCTGTCTTGGTTATCAGCAAGGCTACACCTGTTATGGCTATCATCCTTCTTGCGTTTATCTGGTTCACCAGTAACACCGTGCCGATCTTCAGTGCGTTTCTCATGGCGTTTCCCGTGATGTTCACAACCGTTGAGAACGGTGTCCATCAGGTATCGAAGGAACTGGTAGAGATGTCGAAGGTGTACCGATTTTCCAGGTATTCGCGGCTCCGTTACCTTCTGGTTCCCTCTATTACCCCCTATATCATCACTGGAGCTAAAAGCTCCCTCTCTCTGATCTGGAAGGTCGTTATAGCAGCTGAAGTGCTCACCAGCCCATCACTGGGATTGGGAGCCAGGATGCATTCAGCTCAGATCAATCTGGAAACCGCACAGGTGATGAGCTGGACGGTTATAGCCATCATCCTCACAGCAATCAGCGATATACTGTTCTCTCTTATCCTGAGGTTCATCACCATCAGTCCCTCGCATAAGGAAGTATGGAATGATCATTGACAGACTGACCAGATCGTACATCCACGATGAACAGAGAATCGAGGTGCTCAAGGATTTTTCTCTTACTGTCGAGGTCGACAGCATAGTCGCACTGGTCGGACCTTCCGGGTGTGGGAAGACGACACTTCTTCGCCTTATAAGTGCTCTTGAACAGAAGGAGAGCGGCACGATAACGTATCAGGGTGAGGAAAGAGAAGGAAGCGTCAGTTATCTGTTTCAGGAACCGCGTCTGCTTCCCTGGTTTACGCTGGTACAGAATATCAGTATTCCTCTGAAAAGTCATTTCCAGTTGAAACAGGAACGCCTTGAGAAGGCACTGGAGTTTCTCTCTCTGGTTGACCTGTATGAATTCCGCAATGCCTATCCGCATCAGCTGTCCGGCGGTATGCGTCAGAGGGCGGCCATTGCACGTTCCTTTGCCTACCCATCCCATACTATGCTGCTTGATGAACCTTTTCAGTCTCTCGATGCTGATCTGAGATGGTCTCTTGTCAAGGAGTTTTCGCGGCTGTATGACGATCACCGAAGAACGACTCTGTTCGTTACCCATGATATACAGGAGGCACTTCTACTTGCCGATACTGTTGTCCAGCTTTCAAAGCGCCCCATGAATATCATCGGATCAACTGAGATCAAGATACCGAGAGAACAGAGGTCTCTACGGGATCCTTCTCTTCTTTCGCTGATTGCCCCTTCTTATACGTATCCCTGATCGATCATGGCTCCCGAGACTTTGAGGAAGCTGGCGATGTTCGCTCCATCAACGAAGTTATCTTCACGTCCGTACTGTTTCGCTGTCTGCGAGATGGTGGCATAGATATTTTTCATGATCTGATGAAGTTCCTGGTCAACTTTCTCTCTCGTCCACTGGAGTCTTGAACCATTCTGGGCCATTTCAAGACCACTGACTGCAACACCTCCGGCGTTTGCTGCCTTTGCAGGAAGATAGATCAGACCATTGTTCTGGAAGATCTCGACACCTGCGAGAGTAGTGGGCATATTTGCCCCTTCTCCGACGAGGATCACTCCATTATCTACGAGATTCTGAGCATCTGTATCGTTGATTTCGTTCTGAGTCGCACTCGGAAATGCGAGGTCTGCCTTGTAACTCCACAACGGGTTAGTCTCACTTGAAGCATTTCTCGGGGTGTAAGAGGCTGTTGGATATTTCTCGACGTACGCACTGATTCTTCCCCGCTGGACATTCTTGAGCTGTTTGACGAAGGCAAGTTTATCAGCGTCAATGCCATCGGGATCATAGATGCAGCCGCTCGAGTCACTGAGGGTGACAGTCTTTGCTCCCAGAGCAAGGAGCTTCTCAACAGTATACTGAGCGACATTACCAGAACCGCTTACAAGTGCGGTCTTTCCTTCGAAACTGTGTCCCTTTGCTTCAAGAGCTGCCCCTGCAAGATAGACTACCCCGTAACCGGTTGCTTCAGGTCTGATATAGGAACCACCCCAGGCAGGTCCTTTACCGGTGAGTACGCCGGAGAACTCATTTCTCAAACGCTTGTACTGTCCAAACAGAAAACCTATTTCACGTCCACCAACGCCGATATCTCCGGCAGGTACATCAGTGTCCGCCCCGATATGGCGCTGCAGCTCCGTCATGAAACTCTGTGCGAAGCGCATCACTTCCGCATCACTTTTCCCTTTCGGGTCAAAATCACTTCCGCCTTTACCACCTCCCATCTGAAGACCGGTAAGAGAGTTTTTGAAGACCTGTTCGAAGGCCAGAAACTTGATGATGCTCAGGTTGACCGAAGGATGAAATCTCAGCCCACCTTTGTACGGTCCCAGCGCTGAGTTCATCTGAACCCGGAATCCTCGGTTGATCTGGAGCGTTCCGTCATCATCCATCCAGGGGACGCGGAACATAAGGGCTCGTTCCGGCTCGACCATTCGCTCTATGACTTTGTGGTAGGTCACATGGGGAAGATCGTCGATGATCACATCCATGGACATGAGGAACTCTTCCACTGCCTGGTGGAATTCGTACTGGTTCGGGTCGCGTTGCTTGACAGAATTGAGAATCGCCTGTGTAGCAGCTTTCATGCTGTCTACCTCCTTGGTTTGCCTTGATGGGATTGGACCCATAGAATAACAACATTCAGGTAGGAAAGTATAGAGTTTTTGTTGCAAAAAATTACATAAATGTAAAATTTATTGTATATTCATACAATCAGGAGGGTTTGAATGAGGTCCTACGCACAGGTAGGACAGAACGGAAATCAGATAAAACCGAACATGAGCAGAAGAAAGGTGATGATAAAGAGTGTGAAAATGCTCAGGAAGGTGGTGAATACAACGATAAGCCCGGCTAACTCTCCATCGCCGTTCATCCTGATTGCCATGGGGAACGAGGATACAGCAGTGGGGGAGGCGAACAACGACATGATGATGACAAGACCCTCATTTCTGAAGCCCAGGAGAACCGCAGCACTGATTCCTAGCAGAGGGGCAATAAGCAGTTTCCCCGTCGTCCCTATGACGAGCTGTATCTTGTTTCTTTCTACATGAGAGTAACTGACTGAACCACCAAGGACGATGATGGCAAGCGGGGTTGCGATGGAAGCAACTTCTGAGATGAACGAAAAGGCAAACCCGGGAAGTATGATTCCGCTGATCTTGATCAGGTAGGCACTGAGGGCTGCCATGATGATCGGGTTGATGAGGATGCCTCTGAGTGTTTTAAACAGACTGAAGGTCGCATTCCTGAACGACTCAAGTGCAATGACTGAGAGTATATTGATCAGCGGTACAGCGATGGATACGACGATACCGGTAAGTGAATCGGCAGAATCTCCGTATAGGTTATGAACGACAGCAGAGCCGAAGATGATGAAGTTACTCCGGCTTATTGCCTGGACGAGAACACCTCGTTTCGCATTCTCCTTCTCGATTCTCGGAATGATCAGCATCGCAAGGGTGAAGATGACGATCAGGCCGCCACAGGCCATGAGGATGAGTCCGATATCGAAGTCACGACTTAGATTGCTTGAATAGATGTTCTTGAACAGCAGAGCCGGCAGAAAGATCGAGAAGATGAGACCGTTCACCTCTCTGAACGCCTCTTTGGAAAGAAGACCGAACCGTCTGATAGAGTAGCCGAGGGTGAGTTTCAGAGCGAGTGGGAGTACGACGGCGAGAGAGGTGAGAAATAGTTCCATCTGGTTTCCTGTTTTATGGTTTTAAAGCGGCAATCGCTGTATCAAAGGGGGGGTAGAGTACCCCTTTTTCCGTTATAAGAGCCGTGACATGTTCATGAGGAGTGACATCGAATGCAGGATTATATACATTCATCCCTGTCGGTGCCACCCGAACGCCCTGAATATGGGTAACTTCCTCTGCATCACGCTCTTCAATGGGTATCTGTTCACCAGTAGCGAGGGAAAAGTCGATCGTTGAGACGGGAAAGGCACTGTAGAACGGTACATGATACATCTTGCAAAGAGCACTGAGCATAAAGGTCCCAATCTTGTTGCACACATCCCCGTTGGCCGCTACCCTGTCAGCTCCGAGGATCACAAGGTCGATCTTTCCGTCCCTGATGAGCGTTGCAGCTACCGAGTCGCTTATGAGTGCACTGTTGATCCCTGCCATTTTCAGTTCCCAGGCCGTCAGGCGTGCACCCTGCAGGCGGGGTCGAGTCTCATCTGCATAGACGAAAATGCTCTGATCAGCACGATGAGCAGTCTTGATGACTCCCAGAGCGGTCCCCCAGCCAGCGGTCGCAAGAGCTCCGGTGTTACAGTGGGTAAGGATGGTGGCCCCTTCAGGGATCAACTCGGAACCGAATGAACCCATAGCCTTATTTATCGCCACATCCTCCTCTGTGATGAAATCTGCAAGGGAGAGGAGTTCAGAAAGAATTTCTTCTATCTGTTTGCCCTTCAGGGTAATGTAGGCCTTCTCCATGCGCTCGATCGCCCACCCGAGGTTTACAGCGGTCGGACGTGCGTCAAACAGGAATCTGTTGGTCGCATAGAACGCCTTTTCAAACTCCTCAGGGGAACTCGATTCATAGAGGGAAGAAGATTCCTTCGCAGAGAAGTAGACTCCATAGGCAGCTGTAGCACCGATGGCTGGTGCTCCGCGTACTACCATGTCGCGAATCGCAAATTCCACATCGGAGCTGTTTGTACAGGTGAAGTACTCAACTGTGGTGGGCAGCACTCTCTGATCGATAAGGGAAAGTGTTTCGTCAGCAAATCTCAAGGTGTAGAAAGTATCACTCATGTGCTTCTCCTTTTTCGAATAACTCTCTGTTTCATTGATTCCCAGTGAAGACAGAGCTGTTCTCTGATTGTGTTGATATCGATCTCGGTAAATTGTTTCGAATGATACACCAGCTTTCCCCGAATGAATACAGAGGAAACATCACAGGAGGCAAGGGTAAAGACCAGAGCGCTGTAGGGATTGTTGATCGGTGTCGTATGGATGCCCCTCGTGTCAACGAGGATGATATCGGCATCCTTTCCCACCTCGAGTGTTCCTGAGGTATCCAGCCGTCCCAATACCTGAGCTCCGGTCTTCGTTGCCATCTCAACAATCTCATAGGGTGAGAGCGGCGTGCCCTGTGATGCACTTATCATGGCTGCTAGACGCATTTCACGAAACATATCGAGTGTATTGTTGCTGCTTGATCCATCAGTGCCCAAGGCTACTCTGATTCCTTCATCCATATATCTTCTGATAGGTGCGATTCCGTTGGATAGCTTGCAGTTACTCGACGGGTTGTGAAGGACTGCGGCATTCTGTTTTTTCAGGGTGGCTACATCGTGAGTGTCTGTATGTACGACATGGGCACAGAGTGTGTTGCTGTGTAGAGAATCGAGAGAATTCAGGTGTGCTACCGGTGATTCCCCGAGAGTTTTTTTTGATTCCTCCACCTCGAACAGTGATTCACTGAGGTGAGTGTGTACCATCAGATCATGGTCTCTGGCAACCTCGGCTGCCAGGCGATAGGTCCCATCGGTGCAGGTGTAGGGGGCATGAGGGGCTATCGTGAGGTCTATGAGACCTTTACTTTCCCTCTTCACGTTCAGCAGTGAGTGCAGTGACCGCTCGATACGTTCTCTGCTTTCCTGTTCATCACCGAAGAGAGTGAGTCCGACCGTACCTTTCATATGAGTTTCCTGAAGGGCCCGGATTGTTTCAGGCACAGAGAAATACATATCGTTGAAACAGGTTGTTCCGCCCGCTATCATCTCAGCTATCGCGGAAAGCGAACCCCAGTAGATATCCTCATCGCTCATGACAGCTTCATAGCTCCACACCGATTGAAGCCAGGACTGCAGGTTTGTCTCTGCGTCGTTGAAGTTCTTGAAATACTGCATCGCAGCATGAGTGTGGGTATTGATGAGACCGGGTAGGGCCACATGGTAAGAGCCGTCAACGACCAGGTCAGCCTTGAAAGAGGTATCCACTTCCCCGATCTGGCAGATTACACCATCTTCTATGGCAATAGACCCTCTCGCTTCATCACCTTCACCGGTCATCGGAAGAATACGAGCGTCTTGAATAAGAATCTTCATAAATAATACTGTACCATAGAAATTGCATGAAGGTCAGTATAGTTGAAAAAAACTGTTCGTTACATCTCAGGGTAATCACCTTCACACGTTTCTTTCCAGCAGGAATATGAAGGGGAGATGAGAATCAGGGCTGCCGCAGCAGCCCTGCAGATACTCAATTGCGGGTGTTATCTGTATTGCCCATACAGAGGGCCATAGGTTGTACATGCCCGGTAATCAGCTCCCTCGGGATCACTGCCGAAGGCATTCCAGGAGTTCGGTCGGAAAATATCTTCCTCACTCACATTGTGCATGCTGACCGGAATGCGCAGGATCGAGCAGAGACTGATGAGGTCACAGCCGATGTGCCCATAGCTGATTGCACCATGGTTAGCTCCCCAGGCAGCCATCACACTGTAGACGTCCCTGAATGGTCTGTTGTTCGCATCAAGGCGGGGAACGAACCAGGTGGTGGGCCAGGTGGGATTGGTACGTGCATTGATCGTGTCAAAAACTTCGTCAGGGATATCACAGGTCCAGCCTTCAGCAAGCTGCAGAACGGGGCCAAGACCTTTGACGATATTGAGACGGGTCATGGTCACGGGCATCTCTCCCCGTGTGAGGAAGGTGGAGGAGTAACCTCCTCCCCTGAAATACCCGCCGTCACCGACTGAGAAGGTACTGTTGGCCAGGACAGAATTCACATCATCGTCTGTGATGTTCCAGAAGTTCTTCATGACAGGATTCCCGTTCTCATCTGTCATCGCCCCGGTAGCGTCAAGGGTAGTAGCCCCTGAATTAATCAGGTGGATGAAACCGTTCTCAGCTTTTCCTGTTGGTTTCCATCCAGTCACCCTCTCAATAGCCTCTGGAGACCAGTAGGTCCTCACGTCGGAGAAAATCTGGGCGGTATTGGTCAGGAGTTTACCGAAGAGCATGGAAATACCGTTCAGGTGATCGTTCTCAGTGGCCATGATCATCGGCTCACGGATTCCGTTCCAGTCAAAGCTTGTGGTAAGCATGGTCTCCATGAAATCTCCGTTGGGACGGAAGTCAGTCCATTGACGCTGACCCTGGAAGCCTGCTGCAATGGCATTGTGACCCATCGCCTCTTCGCCGAAGCCAAGTTTCTTGAGTTTCTCATTCCCGATCATCAGATCCCGGCCAATCATCACCATCTTCACCACATAATCCCAGTCCTTCTCACGCTGGGTTGCATCTCGCTGATATTCAGGAGGGTTTTCCGTGTCTTCTGCTTCAATGATGTTCTCAGCAACCCAGGCTCTGGCCATTTCATATTCATCGGGATCATACATGTTCTCTTCAACCCGTCTTTCGATCTCACTCATATCAACGACTTCTGTCCTCATCCCAAGGTAGGATGCAAGGAACTCCTGATCGACGATCGAGCCGGCTATCCCCATCGACATACCGCCGATGGAAAGGTAGGACTTGCCACGCATCGTAGCAGCGGCGAGAGATGCCCGAGCGAAGCGGAGGATCTTCTCCTGGACATCCTCAGGGATGGATCTGTCGGATGAGTCCTGCACATCACGCCCGTAGATACCGAAGGCGGGAAGACCCTTCTGTGCATGAGCTGCAAGGACAGCCGCGAGGTAGACGGCTCCGGGGCGTTCGGTGCCATTGAATCCCCACACGGCCTTTATGGTGAGAGGGTCATCGTCGAAGGTTTCTGTTCCGTAACACCAGCAGGGGGTGACGGTGAGGGTTATGGCGACCTGTTCCTTTTTGAACTTGTCAGCACATTGGGCTGCTTCAAGCACACCACCGATCGTGGAATCTGCGATGACACATTCAACAGGGAGTCCGTTCGGATGCCTGATATGCTCGCTGATCAATGCGGCCGCGGCCTTAGCCATATTCATGGTCTGATCCTCGAGAGATTCTCTTACTCCGCGCATCCTTCCGTCAATAGTCGGTCTGATCCCGATTTTCGGCAGAGAACCTGCGTACCATGATTCGCCTGTTCGAATCTTCATATTCTTGATTGCCATCAGAAACCTCCTGTGGTACCATTGTGTTAGATTGTTGTAATCGTTTACATTACAAAAACAGTATTGCATACACACATGGATAATGCAATTGAAAATTTTAAAGAGAGGTATCTGATATGCTGAAGAATATCCCTTCCATTCTATCACCGGAACTTCTGAAAGTCCTCATGGAGATGGGCCATGGTGATGAGATCGTCATCGGAGATGGCAACTTCCCTGCAGCCAACTATGGGCAGCGTCTTGTCAGACTGGACGGTCATGGTGTACCAGAAATCCTGACCGCACTTCTGCAGGTATTCCCTCTGGACAGGTTCGAGGCAAATGCCTTTCTTATGGAAAAGACCCCCGGTGACGAAACAAAGACTCCCATCTGGGAAACATATCGTGAAATAGCGAGCAAGGGGGACGTCCACTTTAAAGGATTCGAT
Organism: Sphaerochaetaceae bacterium; assembly: GCA_016938475.1. Lineage (GTDB taxonomy): Bacteria > Spirochaetota > Spirochaetia > Sphaerochaetales > Sphaerochaetaceae > SABI01. Next base: position 2,181 of record JAFGUP010000004.1, on the reverse strand, counting down.
TTCGTGGAGAGGTTCGCTTTCTATGAGAGGGCGAAACATGCGTACGCTGTCATAGCTACCGGCGAGTCAGCTCTGTACGCCAATATCATCCTCAAGAAAGGGGTAATTGAGTAGTACCGGTCAACCTTTCAGGCGATCAAGGGTTCTTTGAACCTTTGTTCGCTTAATCTTTCGCGTGCTGGTCATTTCCATCGGCTCGGTCAGTATGGTCGTCCTGCTGATGCGTTCATAGGGGTGAACTCGTCTGTTCACCTCATCTATGATACTATGTATCATCTGCTCGCTCACGTTGTTCTGGGGATCACAGTAGATCAGAGCTTCAATCTGTTCACTTCTCGTGCTTTTGTTACCCACATACATTCGAACCACAGCCTGTTCAATCTCTGCATGAAGCAGTATCTGTTCTTCTATCTGTTCGGGGTAGACGTTCTTACCCCCCTCAGTGACGATGAGGTTCTTTGCTCTCCCTTGTATATAGACGTATCCCTTTCGGTCTATAGATCCCAGGTCCCCGGTCTTCAGATATCCGTCTTCAGTGAACAGTTCTCTCGTGGCAGTCTCATCCTTGTAATATCCCCCGGTGATGTTCGGTCCTTTGACCTGGATCTCCCCGACTCCTAGCAGATCAGGATCCGATATCCTCAGGTCAACAAGAGGGAAGGGGATGCCGACTGAGGCTGGGCGTATCTTCCTTCGGGGATTGAGCGTGATGATAGGGGATGTCTCGGTCAGTCCATAGCCTTGAAGAAATGTGATGCCCAGTGCTCTGTAGAAGTTGACTACCTGGGGGGAAAGCGGACCGCCACCGCAGATAGCGAGACGATTATCAGCGAACCCTATCTGAGCAAGGATCGAAGAGAACCATTTCCTTCCCGCCGGTATACCGATCCTGCTCAGTGTCAGAGAAAGGAACAGAAGAACTGAGATCACCGTATAGGCAACAGCCCCCTTCGCCTTGACCTTCTTCAGGACACCTTCTCGTATCTTATTGTAGAGAAGAGGGATGCCGAGTATGTTAGTGACATGTCCCTCGCTCATTTCCGTGATATTCCGGGAGATCAGTACCTTTGGAGTGAACAGGAGTTCACTGCCATGGAGGATCGATTCGAGGAAGACAGCCGTCATCGCGTAGGAATGGTGCAGGGGAAGGAGACCGTAGAATACGTCTGTCTCATCAAGCGAGAGAAACTGCGGGTCACTTGCCTGATACGCATCACTGATAAGGTTTGCATGAGTCAGCATCACTCCCTTTTCATTACCCGTCGTCCCGCTCGTATAAAGGATCGCTGCAAGACTGGAAGAATCAATCGCAGGTAATCGTTCATTCGTATCGCCATTTGGCAGATTCCACAAAGAGTGTGCATCATCAACCGTGCTCTCCAGGGAGAGCCTGACGGTAAGGGTGTCATACAGGGGCGTTCCTTTCATCCGCACGAGCCACTGTTCATCTGCGAGCATTGCTGAGACCTCGCTGAACAGACCAAGGGCATTCACTTTCTCGGGTGTGCTGAACACATCCAATGGTACTACCACGGCGCCGATTGCCTGAATGGAGAGATACCCCGTTGCCCAGGCAGGACTGTTCTTTCCGATAAGCAGGATCCTGTCTCCCTCCTTCACGCCTTTGTCTTTCAGGTACATTCCGACTATACGTATCTGATCTGCGATCTGCCGATAGGTGTAGGTGTGTTTATCACTTCCCTCGAAACAGCTGAAGGCGGTCCTCTCTGGAAACCGAACTGCCGACTGGTTGAACACTTCCGGGATAGATGGCCACTGCCCGTCAGGCATGACCGTTTGATAATAGATGCCGCTCATGATGTATCCTTACATGGTATATTATAACTAGTACGCTCAATAGTAACCTGCACTGAGAAGATAATCAATGGTAATATAACTAGTTGTATCAGAAAGTTCAACACGGCTGTATGTCCGGCATGGTTTTGCCTGAGAGTGCGTACTGTGAAGGTGACCATGGTTTGCCTACGGGCCGGGTAGACGAAAAAAAAAGGCCTCAGGATGATTCCTGAGGCAAAGGCGTGGGGGCAGTATTGCCGGATTTACCCAAACATGTACTGGTTGATGATATTCTGGATCAGTTCCTGTTTGCCGCTGATCTTTGTGTCAGAAACCTTCATGCCGATCTTTGCGATATCTTGCAGTGAGAGTCTGCCTTCCTCG
>JAFGUP010000214.1 GCA_016938475.1 Sphaerochaetaceae bacterium | reverse complement strand
AGATTGTAGAAGACATACACAGGCAGTCGTAGTATGAGCGTGAGTATGGCGAGGGGGAGGAGCCGGTTGGTGTATGGCTCATGCGCATGTTCGCTCTTGAGTTCTTTCCGATATTCCTGGTTCACGTAAGCTATGGTTTCACGAACGTCAGGGAAGCGGTTCTCCGATCCTTTCTCGATGAATGAGAGGATCTTCTCCTTTCTTCCCGGCATCCGCAATTCCTTGAGTATACAATCCGAGTTTGCTACTGCTTTCTCGATGGTCAGTGCGCCGTCACCTAAGATGGCGAAGGATGGTTCTCTTCGTGGTGCATTCATGCTTTTGTTTTTTTTATAAAATAAGGGATGCGATAGTACTATGTGTGTTAGCTGGTTTTCTAGTTCCTATGAACTAGTCTTCATCTTCTCCTTCGTCATGTGGAGAACCGGTGTAGTGAGGGGATGATGGTTCGAAGCGCTCCTCATATATCATGTTCGCGATACGATACGCCCTGTGGCTCTTCTCGCAGCCCATGCAGATGGCGTTCCGGAGCTCGTCTTCTGATGCTTCTTCACATTTCTTCACGACGACAGCCTTGATGTTGCCTTCCCAGTCATTGATGTTCAGCGGATAGCCTTCGAGGAAGGCCATGAGTTCGTCGAGCTTGAGGCTATCGAATGGTATTGTCATGAGGGGATAGTCCTTGAGCTCCCTTAGGTATGCTTCTTTCTGCGCTTCGCCTCCATAGAGGAATAGCTGCATTAGTTGCTCTACGGCATGTTCGTTCTTCTTCATATTATTGGTGTGTTTCATAGATGTTGACAAGGATATTGGTGATGAAGGACCACATCTGAGGATTGGTCTCGTGAGGATACTGCTCCCGGCAAGGGTAGATGTCGTCCATGGTCTTCAGGGTGGTCGCTATGCGTCTGTTCCTGATTTGTTCGCGAAGGTCCTGTCGTAGCCATGCCTTCGCCTCAAGGGCGAGAGCGGGGATGATATCGTCATGCAGTGCGATAGAGAAAGCAGTGATATAGTTCTTGATTATCCGCCATTCATGGTAGCGCATGAGGAGAAGTATCCAGAGTATGAGTTGTCTCTGCGGTTGGTTCTTGAGCTGTAGGAGCAGCTTCTTCGTGTACTCCTTGCTCGGGAGGCATTCTGGCCGAAGGTTCTTGATGGTGTTCATGAGCGATTCTGTTCCTTCCACTTCCATTCCTTCTTCCAGTCTCATGATGAGGTCGACCGGCTTGTCGTTTTTGCTGTAATTTTTTGCTATGTACATCGTTGTTGCGTTTTACGATTCGAATAATGATTGTGCACATGTATGCGGGTCAGATGATGTCCCGTTATGATAGAGGTTATCGCCAATCATCCGTTTATAGGCTTGGATGTTTGCTGATATTGTTGTTTGCTGACGTCTTCTTGTTCCATCAGCTTGAGCATTCTCTTGGCACGCCATACGTTATTGCCGAAATTGCTCTTCATGTCGTTCCCGAAGATGAGTTCCATGCGTACGCTCCGGGGATGCCTGGTCATCTTATTGCTTTCCTTCATATGATTGGGTTATTCGGCATCACTTGAAGTAGACAGTGGTCAGGTACAGCAGTCCCCCTTGTGGATTGGCGGTGACTAGAGATAGGTGAGCGTCATTTTTCGCTGCTATCATGTGCAGGAGGTGCACTGTGTGCTCGACCTCTGAGGGGT
>JAFGUP010000213.1 GCA_016938475.1 Sphaerochaetaceae bacterium | reverse complement strand
CTGAAGGCGTGCACACACCATGCTCTCAGCTGATACGAAGAAACCGGCAGAAGCTCAATGCAGATGTGTGCTTTCATCGAAGGAAGATTTACGAGATACGTGTTATTCATAGTAATGATATATCACCTTCATAAAATCACTGAATGTATGCAGGTGGTTATGAAGAACATCTAACAGGATCTTCCAATCAACTTCAGTGTACTCATGGACAGCCACATTCCTGAATCCGACTGAACGCTGCAGATTATCAGCAAGCTCAGACGATATAATCCCTTCAGTGCACAGTGCATCAAACGCCCCTGCCATCGTTGATGTCGACCTCAGATTCTTCTCTGAAATGATGTAGGCTGCAACATCTACCGAAAGTTGCACTGCTCTCTCAAGATTGACTGAAAGGATATCCTGTAGATCATAATCTCCCTGAATCATAGCCAGTGTTGCCGGACGCTTCTCTTTGAGCCGGGTAAGGCATCGTTGTAAGGAACTGAACTTTCTCTCTACAACCGGATCGATCATAATGTAAATCCTCTGATCCTTTTCTTCGCTCCAGCCATATAGGCTGGCAGCAGATCCTCGGTAAACTCATACATCTGTATCAGCAGTTCCGCCTTGAATGCTGTGTCAGTATTCTTTATGGTAATCCCCTTTGTCAGCACTTCCTGCAAGATGACACCGTTCAATGATGAGATATCCAGTACGGTCACTTCCCTGCCAACCACTGCCGTAAGCTCTTGAGAGAGGGTAAATCTATCCGAGTAGGAGATTCCGGAGGAACTCCCTACGGCAAGATCAATATCACTTCCCGTATGTAACGTATCCCTGGCGGCAGACCCATACAGTATACAGAGATCGATATTCGTATACGTGAAGAGTAGAGGTTGTATGTGCTGAATCACTTCTTCCCGGGTATGTAGCATAACAGAATCAGTATACGTCCTCGTTCAGAGAACAGCAATACATGCAAATGTATAAAAAAGACTGAAGGACTCATAGTGAGACTTCAGTCTTGGTGTATATACAACTCACCTTTCGGTGAGCAAAAGGAAAAAAAAGATCCGGCAGCTACCTACTCTCCCGCTATAAGCAGTACCATCGGCGTGAAAGGGCTTGACTTCCGTGTTCGAGAT
>JAFGUP010000212.1 GCA_016938475.1 Sphaerochaetaceae bacterium | reverse complement strand
TCCATCTTATTGGCAACATTACACTTTTTGAATATCCGGTAGACATGGGTTTCCACTGTCCTCGGGGAAATGGTGAGCACGTCGGCGATCTCTTTGTACGAGAGACCCGTCACCACGTGTCTAGCGATCTCCTGTTCCCTTGGAGAAAGTCCATACATGGTGAAGGGGTCGACACATACCTGGTCCCTTTCAGAATGTTCCTGCCCGGACATCTCACGAACGTAGATGGCGACATCGTTCACACACCAGACCAAAATGAACAGTGCGGTGGCCAACGTGTCGTATACAGGTCTATAGAATTGTGGAAAGAGAAGGAAAAGGACGGTATAGAGTCCCACCATGAGATACGCGATTGCCGAGAGCACAAGAAAGGAAGACATCCGCTCGGATCTGAAATCGCCTTCCCTGTTTCGTATCTTCAACCAGTAGAGCAGGAAGGCACCACCAAAACATCCATTCACCAGCAACGATACGATGTAAGCTACTACTCCATTTTCACTCAGGATCACCGCGATGATGAGGATACCGACGAGTATTGACAGCAACACGCCGTATAGGTTCTGCCTGCGACCCACCGTACCGGTGTCGATGCTTACGAGCAATGCGGTGATTCGATAGGTGATGAGCACAGAAAGTATTGATCGCGATATTCCGATTACGGCGATGACCGCATCCTGCGGATTGTGGAGTAGCGTCAGTTCGATGAATCCCAAAAACTGAAGGGCGAACCAGATCCATGATATCGCAACATACCACAAGTACTGCGATCTGAATTCCTCGGGACCTCGTTTTTGGGCTATGAATGAAAGTATGAATGTACCGAACAGTGAGGTGAACCCCAGGATACTCAACCAAAACGCCAATAATTCCATCTATGAACACTCCATCACACATTGGTACTATGATATGTGACTGCAATAATGTCCATCCCATTGGACGATTCGAATACCGATTGACACATTGGTACAGGCTTCTGTTTCGGTACTTTATCAGGAATCGGGCGAGAAGAACACAAACTGAAATCAGGAGTGTTCCCGAACAGAAAAGGGGATTCGGGGAATGCCTTTTCTGCTATACAACTTCTCATCCCTGCCACAAACTCCGTATCGGTTCGCATGAATCAGATATTGAATATATGTACCGTCCTCTCCAGTTGATACGCTGTTTGTATTACAGATATACTGTGCGGGAAATTTCATGGTCTGCCATTCAGGAAGACATGAACGTAGGAGTTCTCTCATGGCGATTCTGAACAGAACCAGCACAACAGTACAGGATGACAAAAGATCACTCATCTTCCTCGACAAGAAGATCTTCTTTGATGAAAGTGAGAAGACCCGCCTGAGCGCAGGTGCAGAGGTTCTCAGTGGTGACCTCATCACTGCATTGAAGGAAATCCGGAACCGATTTCTGTTGGTGACTGTGGAAGAGTCCGGGAACCAGGATACTACCGCCGATACCCGGGTGAACTCCATTCTCTCACAATCGGGGATAGATATCGCCTCCACCGTACATGGATTGCAAGAGATCAGAGAACTGCACAGGGATGGAACGATACCTCCCGCTGTGATCGAACGGCTCTTTCCGGGCAACTTTATTCCTCCCGAACAGATATACCTCATACACACCGGTCTCAAACTGACAATCTTCTGTGATGAGGCGAGCACGGGGGAAACAGAATCATGTCTTCCCGAAACCCTTACCCTCAGCTTTCACACGTATGAAGATATGGTCTCCTGGATACTCTCCCACCCCCGGCCGTACCAGAAGCTCCGCAAGGCACTGCTTCTCGGGGCAGATATCCTGGCAAAGGGAGGATTAGTCGCATTCCCTACCGAGACAGTATATGGTCTTGGTGCGGATGCGACAGACCCGAACGCAGTGAAGAAGATTTTCTCAGCGAAGAAGCGACCCTTCTATGATCCCCTGATCGTACATGTATCAGAACGCGACCAGATGCTACCTCTGGTAACCGACCTGCCCGAAAAAGCATCACTGCTGATCTCCCGTTTCTGGCCCGGACCGTTGACCATCGTGCTTCCCAAATCATCTCTGATCCCATCAATCGTGACAGCAGGCTTTCCTTCAGTCGCGATACGGATGCCGAGCAACCCGTTGGCCCTCGAACTGATCCGCCTTTCGGGAAAACCAATCGCCGCCCCCAGTGCGAATCTGTTCGGGTGTACGAGTCCGACCACAGCACGACATGTACAAGAGCAGCTGGAAGGCTCGTACGATGCGATTATCGACGGGGGTGGGTGTACCGTGGGAATCGAGTCGACAGTCATTTCCTTCGTCGGTGAGACCCCCAGGATCCTCAGGCCGGGCGGCATAGACCAGGCGGCAATTGAATCATGTATCGGGAAAGTACTGTCAGGAGAGCAGCATTCTGAAGAAGAGATATCTGAAAGTCCCGGCATGCTGCCAAGCCATTATGCCACAGCAACGCCGCTTCGGATCGTGGAGGATCTGAACGACTACGCATCAAGAAAGGATGTCGGAGTGCTGCTGTACGGGACGAGCAGCCAGGTGTTCTCTGGTCCGGTAGAGTACCTGAGCATCTCCGGTGATCCCGCTGAAGCAGCGAAGCGATTGTACCAGGCGATGAGAAGACTCGACAGCTTGTCATTATCGCTCATTGTGGTGAAACTGTTACCGGAGAACGGAATTGGTCTGGCAGTAAACAACCGCCTTCTGAAAGCCGCAGCCGGACCTCAGGACTAATACGCTCAGGCATAAGGCTCCCCGAACACCAGGGGTGAGGCTCCTCCTCATCCCCCCGGTATGTAATTGTGTGTCGGTGATGCTCGGCTCTTGCAGAGACATCACCCTTCACGTTTGTGAGAATCCCTGCAAGGACAGCAGGAATCTCAGGATACAGAAAGGAAGGAGGATTGCAGGGTTTGCCTGAAAGGTCTATTTGTCAGAGAACGATGTAATGTCCCTGACACGAGGCATATCAACTCAATCCCCCTGTCCTGATTCGTGTCCATCATACCTTCATAGGTATGTGGCGCAGATACTCGTCGATGTCACCATCCTGCAGACAGGTTTCGATGATAGCCCTTCCCTTTGGATCCAGCCCCGGATGAAGGAATTTTTCAAGCTCTTTCTTGAAGAACCCGGAAAGCATGAGTGCTCCTGCGTCATACCCTTCTTCTCCAACCTCGATCTGTCTGTTCACTTCGAGCAGTTCCTTCGGGATCCATTCACCATCGACTTTCACGCTGTTGAGAGAATAGCCCAGGAGAGAGCTTCTGGCAGGTGAAAGCTGATGAGCCTGGAATCTGGCGCTTCCACGTCTTGCGAGGTATTCCCGTGCGATCCATTGTCCCATGAATCCGACCTTATATATTCCTACATGCTGATTGGGCACGAGGATATACCGGGTATTCGGATAATCCACTATCTGCTTGAGCAGCAGATTCGCCTGATCGACCATCCTTCCGGTGGCGAACGGCCAGTAGGAGCCGACACCTTCGCTGCTCATACCTTCGGTGTCGGTGATGCTCGGATTGTCATGTCCCCGCGGAGCGACCAGTCTCCATAGCCAGGCGATGGCAGGGGGAAGGATGTGCATGAGGCCGATGATGCCATAGGATGGCTGTTCTTTCGAACATGGCGGTGTGCGCACCCCGAAACTTCGGATATCCACCTCGACAGGTTCGTTGATGATGTTCGGGACGAACCTCCGCGGCATGATGACTCTTGGGTTTGGACAGGGTTTTCCCGGAGCATCCATGATATGTTCCCATATAAGGCAGGTGGAACCGGGCACCGTATCATAATTCAGGAATATCAACGGTTCCTGCGGATGGACACAGAGCTCTTCAAGGTACGGGTCCGTACCATAGCTGGTGATATGGTTCGTTCTGAGGAACCACCCGTCCTCTGCATCACAGACCACGATCTTTCCACTCTCATTCTGTATTGCTGGATGGCACAGGGCCATATCATCGGTCACCGGTTTCAGTTCACAGGGTTCAGCCAGGTTTAGATAGGTCTTCTCCTGTGTCCGGAGGTTCTGGCTGAGCAGGATATTACCATCCATCTCCCGATGGATCTTCTCGATCATCTCGCTCTTTCCGCCCCCGCTGGCACCTTCATGCATGATAGTCAGAATATTGTCATACGGTGTTACGACTCTCACTGTCGAGCCATGAGCTGTGACCCAGCCCTCTTTTTCACCGATGTTCAATAGTACGCCGTACACTCCCTTCTTCGCACTCGGACCCGGATAGAGATTGTAGGCGAACATCTCATACACGTGATCCAGTCTGTTATGCACGACCATCTGTTTGCCCTCGAAATGCGTGTGCCGGAAGGTCGGTGCAAGATAGATGATGGCTTTGGGTGTGAACCCGTCAGGGACCTCATGTGCAGGTATGAAGCCCTGCAGATCTGCCAATCCTCCTGCAAAGAAACCCGCGTTGCTCGGAGCCACAAGCAGGGAATCACATCCCATCCCGTTGGTTCCTGCGAAGAAGGGCATCAGGATCAGGTCTGTTCCACCGAGCCAGTCGAAGGTGGTCTCCCTCAGCGAAGAGAAATCGGCACCTAACCGTTCTGAGTACCGCAGCTTGTCGGTAGCCCCCTGATCGGCTATCAACATACAGTCAGGGTCTCTACGCCTCATATAGGGGTCCGTGTAGTTGACGACAGCGCCGTTCTTACCCCGTGAGACAGTCGCCTCGACAACCCGGCCTTTCCCGGGGACATCGTACGCGACCTCAAAGTTGTCACAACCCTCCCCTCCCATGGCAATCTTCAGCAGCTCTTCCCTGCTTTCGGGAATGATCACTTTTCTACCCTTTGAAATTACTGCCTGCAATTCTTCAGGCAATACCATGTTTTCCATTGCTCTGCTCATTTTGTTTCTCCTATATCCAGACCGTATACGATCATTGTGTCCAGCGATTCGACACATAGTGTCCGATTTCTGTAACTCTCCCTGGTGATGGTCAACAGGGCCCCGATTGTACCTTCAGAAACCCGATTCTCCCGAAAGGATGCGAGCCCCTGAAAACACAAAAATCCAGCATCTCTCGGTTTTCACCGAAAAACACTGGATTACTTCGTGACTGGTTTTACAACCCTTCTCTATGTCTTCCAGGAGAATCCAAGGAT
>JAFGUP010000211.1 GCA_016938475.1 Sphaerochaetaceae bacterium | reverse complement strand
TACTCTGCACAGTGCACGTACTCTGCACAGTGCACGTACTCTGCACAGTGCACGTACTCTGCACAGTGCACGTACTCTGCACAGTGCTCGACAGGGATTCACCGTGACGGGAATTGATATATCTCAGGTCGGACTGGACCAGTTGAGCGCTTTTGCACGATCTGAAGAGCTGGATGTTACGGTCATGCATGCTGATATCCATTCCTGGGACATGCAGGGAGATTATGACATCATCCTCTTGGATTCGATGCTGCATTTCAACAGACAGGACATTCCTGGTGAAACCGCGCTGGTCAGGAAAGTTACAGACAAGTTCGGATCCGGCGGAATTTTTGTCAACTTCATGATTGCCGGAGCCGCCCTGAGAAATACCTGAAAAAGATTCTGGAAAAACAGTGCAGTTGGGACGTTCTGTATGATGACTATACCGATTATCCGGATTTCAACGCTACCTATCACAGATATATTGCACAAAAAGTGCAAATGCCACTCATTCTGAGAACCTGAAGCAGGTGCATTACACGTGCTCCTCCTTTGGAAGGAACTCCCGAATAGTCACAGACTCCCGTATGATATTCCTCAGGTCCTTCAGAGTGAATTCCCGATGATAGTGCATCAGCTGTACGGCGATCACTCCGAGGCTTGTCGCCTCCTCGGGTCCGCTGGTCACCCGCTTTCCTGTCAGGTCGGCCGTCATCTGGTTGAGATGGTCGTTTCGGGATCCTCCTCCTATGATGTGGACTGTATCATAGGTCGTGCAGGTGATAGCCTCAAGGTCGTCTATTGCTTTGTGGTAACTCTGTGCAAGGGAGCGGTAGCTTGATGCGAGCACATGGGCGATGTCGGTAAGACCGGTGAGGGATTTGACTGCCTCGATCATGGAATCGGGGTGGTACAGGAGCTCGCTGTTGGGGTCGTAGGTGACCACATCCTCACTCTTCAACACAGGAGCGGAAAGAGAGACGATTTCATCCCAGCTATACCTGCGATTACCCGTGAACTCCATTTCCCTCTTGATGTTCTGAAGGATATGCATGCCGCAGGAGTTCTTCAGGAGGGTGATCGTATCAAAAACTCCCCCCTCATTGGAAAATCCCGCTTCCCGCACCCTGTCATTGATCAGTGGCTCAGGGAGCTCTGTTCCGATGAGAGACCAGGTTCCGCTGCTGATGAACGCGAAGTTCTCACTACGTGCAGGCACTGTCACCACGGCAGCGGCCGTGTCATGGGAGGGAACCGAGATCGCGGTGAGACGGGGGATCCTGTAGAGTTCTGCGATCTCCTTTCTGATGAGGCCGCGAGGTTGTGTGTGAGATACGAAGGGGACAAACAGGTCACTGCGTATGCCGGTCGATTCGAATATCTTCTCGCTGTAAGCTCTCGTTCTCATATCCACGGTCTGAGTCGTACTTGCGATCGAGAGCTCACTGTTTTTCTCCCCGGTGAACAGGTAGTTGAGCAGATCGGGTATCAGCAGCAGTGTCTCGGCGCTCTCATAATACTCCTGGAGCTGTTCCCTGATACCAAGAAGCTGGAAGATGCTGTTCATGGGGAGGCTCAGTATTCCCGTATCGTCGAACATCCGTACCGACTCCTCTGCGGTTCTGCTTTCCAGTCCCTGTCCTCCGAGCGGGTTGCGGTAGCACAGGGGATTGCCGAGCAGGTCCCCGCTTTTCCCCAGGAAACCGAAATCGATTCCCCAGGTGCTGATCCCGAAGGAGTGTATGTCCTCGTAGGTGTCGCAGGCGAGCTTCATGCCTGTGAGCATCTCATGGAAGATGGTGAGGATATCCCAGTGATCATAGGTGACCCCGCGCAGTTCTCTGTTGGGTACCTGATGGATCACCTCTGTGGTTATCCGGGAACCGTCAAAGGTTCCCACCACGGTGCGTACCGATGAGTTTCCGCAATCGAAGCCCACATACCGCTCTACTGTGTTACTCATGGATTCTACCCCCGTTTCTCTCTCGTATCGATGATATTGTTGATGACCATGACAAGTATCATGACAAAACCCCAGATCGCTGTGGTCATGAAGGAGCTGACCCTCAGCAGGTTGAATCCGCTGGAAAGCAGCTGGAGAGTGATGAGTGACACCACGACGCCCGAAACCCGTCCGAATCCTCCATCACTGCTCACGCCTCCCAGGACTGCCGCTAGAATGGTGACCAGCAGATAGGAATTGCCGTAGCCCGACTTCGCGGAGTTGAAGCGGCTGATCATCACCATGGCCGCCATACCTGAAAAGAGTCCGCTTATCAGGTAGGTCCTCAGAAGGACCGCTTCGTTGTGTATCCCGCTGAATCTGGTGGCTGTCGCATTGGAGCCGATCATGTACATACTGAATCCGGTCCGTGTCTTTCTCAGGATCAGGGTGAGGATGACTGCGGAGAGAGCGAATACCAGGAGAGGGAAGGGTATTCCCGCGAGGCTTCCGTTGCCGATGAACAGGACCGCCGGTGAGAAGCCTGAGATCACGTAGCCCTCGGTGACGACGATAGCCACTCCGTTAAACAGCGTCATGGTCCCCAGTGTGGCGAGGATCGGTGTGATGCCCACATAGGCGATCAGTGTCCCGTTGATCACCCCTATCCCGCCAGAAACTGCAAGGGCCGTGATGACGGCAAGAACCAGGCCTGCGGCAGGCGAGTTTTCCATCGCTTTGAGAACAAGAGCCGCTGAAATGCCCGCCATGTTCGCCGTCGCGATGATGGAGAGGTTGATTCCTCCGGTGATCATGACACCCATCATGGCGAAGGTGAGGATTCCCAGCTCGGGAAGCTGAAAGGCCATCCCCTTCAGGTTGTTCTGGGTCAGGAAGGTTCCGGGATTCAGGAGTATCATCATGAGTGCGACAGCGACCATGATGACCATCAGTACTGTGGTCTCATTTCTTTTCATTGCCGGTAGTTTCATCGTGATCCTCCTGCTGTCTGCTCACTGTGTGTCCGAGGCGCTTCCTGAACATCTATGATTGCCCCGCTGCTGCGCCGTTTCGCCTTCCAGGAACTGAAGCCGACACTTATGATGATGACGAGTCCCACGAACACATCATACCACACGGCAGGTATCTTCATGAGGGTCATGCCGTTCTGGACGATCGCAAGGAGCATGACTCCGAGGAACATGCCCCCGACGGACCCCACTCCGCCGGTGAGACTGGCTCCCCCGAGAACGACGGCGGCTATGACATTGAGTTCCTTTCCCACGATCGAATTGGGGGCGACTGTCTGTACCAGCAGTGCCTGCACGATTCCTGCGACAGCGGCCAGGGCTCCCATGAAGGAGTAGACCGATACCCGTATCATGCGGACCCTGATACCGATTCTCTGTGCGGAGATGACATCTCCTCCCACCGCGTAGATGCTCCTTCCCAGTCTGGTGAAGTTGAGGATGAAGGAGGCAAGGAGCATCAGGGCGAACCATATGGCGGTGATGATGGAGATGCCGTAGGGAAGGCCGTTTGCGGTCGAGAGGGTCAGGATGCGTATGTCTGCGAACGAGCGGAAGTAGGGTGGCAGGGTGTAGAGCCATCTGCCTTTGGAGAAGACGATCAGCAGACCGTAGTAGAGATTCATCGTGGCGATAGTGGTGATGATGGGCGGGATCGAGAAGCGGTCGATCAGGTATCCGTTCACCATCCCCAGGAGGATGCCTATGAGCACGGCCATGGCAAAGGCGAACAGCATGGATCCTCCGATCTGGAGGCAGACGATCACGGTCAGATACTCGGCGATGGTGGCTGTGGCTGCGAACGAGATGTCTATACCCCCCGATATCAGGACAAACAGGACGCCGATCGCAAGGATCCCGGTGAATGCATTGCTCTTGAGGAGGTCGAACGCATTCTCGAGGGTAAGGAAGTTCGGATTGAAGCTGGTGATCAGTATGCTCAGGAGTATGATGATTGCCAGCACATAGGTTTCGTGGCGTTCAAGCAGTTTTTTCATGTCTTTACCTCACTACAGTGCATGGGAATCGATGAACGACTGAATTTCGTCCTCATTCGTCTGTTTTGCATCGAATGAGCCTATGATCCGTCCTCTGTTCATGACCAATACCCGGTTGCAGTTGTACAGCACCTCCGGAATCTCATCGCTGATGATGATGATTCCCATCCCTTCGCGGGCAAGTTGTTTGATGATCGTATGGATACTCGTCTTTGCCGCAATATCGATGCCGACGGTAGGGTTGTCCAGGATGAAGAGCTTGGGCCGGGTGGCAATCCACTTGGCGAGCACGACCCGCTGTTGGTTTCCCCCGGACAGGGTCTTCACCGCCGACTCGGCAGACGGTATCTTGATCTCCAGTTCCTTCACCAGCTGGTCGACCTTCTGTTTCAGTTTCCTGTCATCAAGGAGGCCGAGTCGGGTGAGGTTGTTATCAAGGACCGTCATGACGATATTCTTCGATATCGGCTGGTTTAGTACCAGTCCCTCGACGAGACGGTTCTCCGGGACGTAGGCGACTCCCTGTTCGACGACGTTCTGCACATCGGACAGGTCCAGCGGTTCTCCGTTGAGGGAGCATGTTCCCGATGAGGGTGGATTGAGACCGAACAGAGCCAGAGCCAGTTCGGTCCTTCCAGAGCCCAGGAGTCCGGTAATTCCGATGATCTCACCGTGGTGGATCGTCAGGTCGATATCAGCGTAGTTCTTCTCCCTGCTGAGTTTCCTGCACTCCAGCAGTGGAGTGTGACTCGTATCAGGTTCCATATGGTAGGGAGTATAGGTGGTGTTCGTGCCGGTCATATGGTACTCGATCTTCTTGTCATCAAGTTCGTCACCGTTGAACGTTCCCGTTTTCTCTCCGTCACGCAGTATCGTCACTCTGTCTGCAACCTCGATCAGTTCATCAAGCTTGTGGCTGATGAAGAGCGTGGCTATACCGTGCTTCTTCAGATCCTTGATGACAGAAAGGAGTGCCTGCACTTCCTTCTTTGTCAGTGCCGTGGTCGGCTCATCGAGAATCAGAAGACGAACGTCGTTGGTGAGTGCCCGGCTGATGGCTACCAGCTGCTGGTCAGCCATGGAAAGGTCGGCGACCTTCTTGTCCAGCGTGATCGAGATACCGACTCTCTGCATCGCCTTTTTCGCAATTGTTCTGCTGTTCTTCCAGGAGACAAGGTGTCGGGACCCGGAAAGCAGTTCGTTGAAGGAGATATTCTCCTGCACACTCAGATTTGGGAAGAGGGAAAGGTCCTGGTAGATCACCTGGATCCCCTGATGCACGGCATCCATCCTTGAGTATCTGTGATGTTCCTGTCCACCTATCACGATATGTGAATCCGCATCGGGCTGTTCTACCCCGCAGATGATCTTGACGAGGGTGGACTTGCCCGAACCGTTGGTACCGGCCAGACAATGGATCTCTCCTTCTCTGATGGAGAAATCGACATCCTTCAGGGCATGAACCCCGGCGTACCGTTTGTTGATATGTGTCATTGAAAGAAATTCTGTTTCCATAGTACCCACGTATTCCTTGAAGGTCTCCACGTACAGTACAGCTCCGGACATCATCATACTATGTTCCGGAGCTGCTGTTTCAGTGATCAGAAGCCGAAGCTGTCTACATTCTCTTTTGTGATATCAACCATCGCATCAACCTTGATGACGTCTCCGTCAACAGTTACAGCGCCGATTCCCGGAACTTCCTTGAGGTCTGCGATCGATCCGCCTTCAAGCATGTACTTTGCGACCCAGTTGAGTGCATAGCCTGCATCCTTGGGATCCCAGAGGATACCTTTGGTGAGTGATCCTTCCTTGAGATAGGGTGCGGCATGGCCGGGGATCACGGTTCCCACGACGGTCACTTTACCAGCGAGTCCTTTTTCCTTGAGTGCCTGAGCCGCTCCCGGAGGGCCGAGAGACCCGAAGCCGACGATTCCCTTCAGGTCGGGGTAGGTCTTGAGCAGTTCGAGGGTCTTCTGCTTGGCAAGTTCCTGGTCCTCTCCGCAGGGGATCCTGCTGGTGACGAGTTCGAGGTCGGGATAGGTCTCCTGTGCGTACTTGATACCCTCATCGGCCCATACGTTATGGAGAGGGACTGTCAGTCCGCCGACGAAGATCGCATACTTGCCTGAGGTGCCCATGCCTTCGACGAGCATGTCCCAGCTGCGCTTTGCGAAATCGACATTGTCAATCAGTTCGATATCGACGTCCTTGCCGGCCTGATCGGGGGACTCGTGAGTGAGAATGAGGATTCCCTGTTCACGTGCCTTCTTGAACACAGGTTCCAGAGCGGTCGCGTCATTCGGTGTGATACAGATCGCATCGACATCCTTGCTGATCAGGTCTTCGACCATCTTCACCTGCTGTGCAGGGTCGGCATCGGCCGGTCCGATCTGATACGCGTTCAGTCCCAGATCCTTCTTCGCCTGTACAACTCCCTCCTCAAGACGATTGAACCAGGGGATACCTGTGATCTTGACCACAGTGACCACTTCATAGGCATCATCAGCGGCAGCCGCCTGCCCCTGAGAGAATGCCATAGGAGTGGCGATAAGAGCCGCCAGCAGAACCAGAAGCGTTACTTTCATTCTATTGTGCATAGAACTCCTCCTTTATAGTATTCCGAACCTCCGTCGGAATTGTTTGCCTTTATTTACCCTGACCGTAGTGGTTTCGAGCGAAATCCTGCATCGCTCTCATATCCTCGGTGCTGATGATCTGCGGTGTGCCCAGCGTTTTGGACAGGATGTAGACGTGGGCTGACTTTTCAACGACATGGCATACCTTGAGCGCCATGGGGATGTCTGTTCCAACACAGATGGTCCCGTGGTTTGGTACCAGTACCGCGTTCCTATCTCCCAGGGCTTTCACGACGTTCACAGCGAGATCGGGAGTCCCGGGAAGCGAGTACTCGGCATTGATCACCTTGTCGCCGACCAGCTGGACGAAGTCTTCGCTGATTCCGGGAATCTCCTGTCCGGTGACGCCGAAGGCGCTCGAGTAGATCGGGTGTGTGTGAATGACCGCATTCACATCGTCTCTGGCGTTCATGATACTGATGTGGAAATGGTACTCGATCGAGGGCTTTCTGGTGCCCCAGACGACCTCGAAGTCGCCGTTCATGACGACGATATCCTGTTCGGTGATCTCATCGTACGGCATTCCGCTTGGTTTGATGTAGATCAACCCTGTCTCTCTGTCTCGCACACTGACGTTTCCCCAGGTTCCTACCGTGAGGTTCATCGCGACCATGGTATTGCCTGCATCGACCACCATCTGTCTGTATGACGCACGTATCCTGCTGTCTTCCATGTATATCCCCTTTGAGTCTAGACTGTATGAAATGTTAAATTTATCATAGATGTGTTAAGAATATATCCTGATTTAACATCTGTCAACCACGAATTTAGTTTTTATATTTACATATTATAGAAATAAATACTTGTAATTGTGCATATTGTGTGAGAAAAAATGTGTGATTTTGTGAAAAATAATGGTATACGGTATCGCAAATATAACAGATTGCTGATATGATGAGGAGCATAAGAACAGTGGTCCTGCAGTACCGGGTACGTTGAGGGGCCATCTGCTCGAGAGAGGGTGTATGACACGAGATGAGCGGGTAAAACAGATACAGGACTATGTACGTCTGCACAGATCTTCCACCATTCAGGAGGTCGCCGACATGCTCGGTGTATCTCATATGACGGTGAGGCGGGATCTGGCGACTCTGGGAGAGTCTGATCCTCTGAGGGTCATCAGGGGCGGGGTCATCTACCGTAATGAGGAATCCGAGCGCACCGACAGGTACAGTATTACCGAAGCGAAGCAGGCCATGCACTCCGAGAAACTCAGGATAGCAGGCAAGGCTGTCTCTCTGATAGAACCGAATGACATCATCATCATAGATGCAGGGTCGACCGGAGAGATGATCGCTACGCTTTTACCCGAAGATATGCCCTTGACAGTGATCTGCTATGCCCTGAACATCGCCACCGTCGTATCAAGGAAGAAGAACTGTTCCCTCATTGTGAGCGGGGGGTATTATCATCAGAGCTCCATGGTGCTCGAGAGCAACGAAGGGCTTCAGCTACTGAAGCAGAACAGGGCCAACAAAACCTTCATCACCGCCAGCGGGGTGAACATTGAACTCGGTGTCACCTGTTCAAACTTCTTCGAACGGTCGACCAAACAGGCCGCACTTCTGTCCTCCAGTACCCGTATCCTCGTCTCCGACTCCTCGAAGTTCGGTGTAGTGAGGACAGGCCATTATGCCGATATCGGAGACTTTGATATCATCATCACCGACACCGGACTCAAACAGGATGAGAGGGACCGGATAGAGACGCTGGAGAAACTGAAATTGTATTGTGTGTGAACGAATCACTCCATCAACAGAGAATGTTTATCGACCCCTCCATCATGACTTCTTTTCTTGGTTTAAGTCCTGACTTCCTACTGAAGGATTTTCATACCTACGAATGTATATTTGAAAATCTATGTATACGGGATGTAACAGCATATGCGAGCTCTTCGGGAAATGAGAATTTCGTATGATACCGACAGGTCAAATCTTGAGGTAGATGCAGTCCTTCACTTGGATGATGGTAGGTATGTGTTGATTGAGTTCACGTTGGGAAATTATTCCATAGCGGAGGGTGCCGCTCATCTATTGGAAGTGGCACATTTGATCAGGAAAGCGACTCAACTTCCAAAAGGGAGAGCCTTGAGTGAGCCCGAAGCTTTAACCATCATACCTGGTGGGGAAATTGCTTATACCAGAGCAGATGGGATTTCAGGGAGATTCGGATATTATGTGTTTCATGCTCATCTGAGAGGTTCTGCTCCTCTTTGTCTGAAGACCGGCACAGAGGGGGGATAGCCGGTACAGCACGGAAAGAGGATAGAGGGGCGAGTGAATCAGGGAAAGAAGAACTGCAGTATCCGCCGGGAAAGAGGATGGTGTGCATGTGGATCTTCTTCCTGATGCCCGGTTTCCACAAACGGGGCATCAGATGCTTTCAATCAATGGTTTTGCGCTGAATGTACATTCCCTACCCGTTACCCTTTTTTCACGGCTACTCTTTCATGTTCATCACCGAAGGGTCGGTGTGGCGTTCCACTTCTCCGACAGCCTCGGTAGTGTGCAAAAGGGGCTTTTCCTGCGGAAGTGAGCCTCCCATGCCGGGGATCCACGCTTCATGCGCCTTCATGAGCTCGCCGGTCATCTGTCTGATCTCATCGAGGGTGCAGCTCATCGCGGTGAGCGGGTCGAGGGCCATCGCCTGGAACACGAGCTCGGCATCGGAGGTCTGCACTGCCTTTACAGCAAGTTCCTGCACGCTCAGCTGCATCCTGTTGATCGCGGCGAGATGGGGCGGGAGAGGACCTACGTGAAGGGGAAAGACTCCATTGCTGTCCACATGGCAGGGAACCTCCACGATATCACCGTCGGGAAGATTTGAAATATACCCTCTGTTGGGAACGTTCGCATACACGAGTGTATCTGTGCCGGTAAGGTATGCATGAATGATCTGTGCACCGTACTCATTGCTTCTGTTCAGATCGACCGGTTCCTCCCAGGAGGCCATCTTCTCCATCGTCTCCTTCCAGTCCTCACGCCGGTACAGGTCCTTGATGAAACCGCTTCTTCCGTTCCACTCGCTGTAGGTGTCATTGCAGTAGCGTTTTACCGTATCGCTGTTCTTGCGGAACCAGGCGCTGTACTCACTCACATGCCCGCTTGATTCGGTCACCGGATATCCGAAGTGCTTCACATACTCCATCCTGGCCGAGTCCCCGTGCCAGATCTCAGGGCGTTCCGCCAGCTCGCGGATGCGGGGGAGGAGGTCCTCCCTGTAGTGAGAGAACGAGAGGAACCAAGCCTGATGGTTGATGCCTGCACACAGGTAGCTGACATCCTTGATATCGAGCTCGAGCCGTTTTGCCCACTCCTCACTTGTTCCCTGCACCGAGTGGCACAGACCTACCTGGGTGATCTCAGGGTAGGCTTCGTTCAGACCCTTGGTCAGCATTCCCATGGGGTTTGTGTAATTCAGTACGATAGCCCTCGGAGAGATCTTTCTGATGTCCTCCATGATCTCAAGAAGGACAGGCAGTGTTCTCAGACATCGCATGATTCCACCGGGAGTGAGGGTATCGCCGATACACTGGTCTATTCCGTAGGCGGCCGGGATGTTGATTTCACTTTCGATGGCTTCATAGCCTCCGACAAGGATGCTGATGATCACTGCATCAGCCCCTTTGAGAGCTTCTGTCCTATCGATGTGACTTGACACTGTCGCCTTCTCATATCCCCCTTCGGTGAATATGCGGCGGCATATCCTCTGTGCATAGGCAAGTCGTTCCTCGTCTATGTCCACAAGGGCGAAATGGGTTTCCTGCAGGGCAGGGTAGGTGAGAATATCCGCTGTCAGCCGGCTTGAAAAAACCAGAGAGCCGGCTCCTATGATGACGATTCTGTTCATGTCTTGTTCCTCTTCTATGCTTCAGTGTTCTGTGATGAGTCAACGGTCAGTCTCATGCAATAGGTCCCGCTGGAGATCCGGTACTCCTGGGAGCAGTCGGGTCCGCAGGCGAAGGTTCCCAGACCCCGCTGGGCAAAATCGACCGACAGGTACACCGCATCGTGATGTTTCACCTGCCAGGTGTGTGTGATTACTGCCAGTTCCTCACTGAGGGTATCCAGTGCACTGAAGATGAACGGTGCCTCAGAGGATACTGTTATCGTCGTACCGACCCCTCCCTCGGCCGCATCACTCAGGCTCACATAGCGGGTATCAGTATGTGCTCCGTGTTCCTGCGGGAGAATATAGGGGACATACTGTTCACTCACGGTGGAGGAGTAGGTCATCAGAGGGTATCCGGTCTTTCTGTCGCTGTAGTTCTCTTCGGGGCCCCGGCCGTACCAGGTGAGATGCCTGAAGGAGGAGGGGAGGGTGAAACGGACGCCGATACGGGGAAGGTCGTCCAGTGTATCGGGGATCGTCATGGCTAGGTCGAGGATTCCCTCCTCAGGATTCGATACGTCCAGCAGTCCGACGGTTCTGCCGCTCTGAGCACTGCGGTAGGTGATGGTATAGGTGTTCTCACCCGTGAGCTCAGGTTCCCCGGCTATGATGTCGTTCAGTCCGTATCCGATCCACCGCGTCCCCGGTTTCTCTTCCTGCCTGTCCATGTTGCGTATCATATCGTTGTCCGTGTAGGCACGGAACAGCTGGAGGGAAGGTCCTTCTATCTCCACAGCGGTGCCGGTGAGAAAAAGGCTCCCGTCTCTCTCGACGAGCCTGAGTCCCTCGTTGACCTCCTTCCGCGATGACGGGGTATACCAGGGGATCTCCTCTACGGTGTACAGCATATGTTCGTGCCAAGCAACCCGGTGCCCTTTTTCAAGGAGTTCGGTATCATCTCTGAGAGAGGCGCTGACGAACAGTGCTATCTCACGCGCATCGGCGGGAGTGTCAGAGGAGGTGAGAAGGGCATAGGAGCTCTTCAGTCCCTCATCAGAACACCGGGTACTCTCCCCAGGATTCAAAGTCGGTACGTGGAAGAGACCCTGCCGCAACGGATGACCGTCACACAGAAGGGACCAGGAGAAGAGAAGGTGATCGGTTGTGGCCGCGTCGTAGCCGTTGAGGACGGTGATGATGCCTTCCTGTCCCTCCTCAAGGAGGAAGTCTATCGGCTGCTGGAGTTTTCTGACCTCTTCAAGGGCTGGATGAGGTGTCCTGTCGGGCCAGATCAGACCATTGATACAGAAGTCCCGGTCATTCGGCTCATCACCAAAATCTCCACCATAAGCCCAGTAGGGCTCACCGGTATCGCTGTGCTTCAGAATTCCCTGATCCACCCAGTCCCAGATGAATCCTCCCTGGAGTCCGGGTATGTTCCTGAAGGCTTCCCAGTACCGGTTGAGTCCTCCGTTGCTGTTTCCCATGGCATGAGAGTACTCACACATGATCAGAGGACGCTGATCACCCTCTGCAGGCTCATTGCCCCAGCGGGAGATCTCTTCTACCGGTGCATACATCGGGGCGATGATATCAGTCGCATGGCTGCCTCGGGAGAAGTCATAGGAACCCTGTCCCCACTCGACTCTTACGGCACCCTCGTAGTGGAGAGGCCTGGAAGGATCCAGCGAGCGGGCTGCACCCGCTGCCGCGTCATGGTTGTATCCGTAGCCGCTCTCGTTTCCCAGTGACCAGATGATGATGGACGGGTGGTTGATGTCCCGTTCGATCATCCTCGTAACACGACTCACGAAGTGAGCGGTGTAGCGGGGGTCCCGGCAGATCTCATTGTAGTAGTGGTGGCTCTCGATGTTCGCCTCATCGACAAGCAGGATGCCGTGGCGGTCACACAGGTCGTACCAGAGAGGGTGGTTGGGGTAGTGAGCGGTCCTCACGGCATTGAAGTTGTATCGTTTCAGCAGCCTGATATCCTCGATCATGCTCTGTTCGGTCACAGCCTTTCCCCGGTCCTCTTCGTGCTCGTGACGGTTCACTCCCTTGATAAGCACTCTCCTGCCGTTGAGCAGAAGGTTCCTGTCCCTGACCTCCACTGTCCTGAAACCGACTGACAGTGAGGTGCACGACACGCATCTGTTTTCCGCATCGAGAAGCTCGACCACGAGAGTGTACAGAGCGGGTCTCTCATGACTCCACAGGGCGACATGCTCGACAGCCGATTCGGCAATGAGGCGGTGCCCGCCATGTGCCTGTGCATGCCAGGGGCCGGGGGCGTTGTACACCCCCTGTGCGCCCGGGGATTTAAAGCTGACAAGGTGCTGCTTATCACTGTCATACAGAGAGCAGAAAAGGTGGAAGGGAGCTGCTGACAGCTGTGCATCATAGGTCCCTGCGTCAGTTCCCAGCTCTGCAGTGACCGTGAGGGATGCCTTTCCGTCCTGATAGCCTTCGGGTACTGCCGAGGTCTTCAGGTGCTGAAGATAGACCTCTTCGGTTGCATAGAGATAGACATCACGGTACAGTCCGGCAAGCCACCAGTGGTCCTGATCCTCGATGAAGGAGCCATCACTGAACTGAATCACCATGATCTGCAGCAGGAGGGGTTCGTCCTCGTGTACATACGGGGTGATATCGAACTCGCTTTCAAGACGCGAATCCTTACCCATCCCTGCCACCTCGCCGTTCACCCACAGGATCACCATGCTTTCGGCTCCTCCGATGTGAAGGACCAGCCTATTACCGATCAGGTGCTGTGGTATGGTGATCTGTTTCTGATACACTCCCGTCGGATTGTGCTGTGGAGTGAAGGGCGGCAGTTCGGTGAACGGCATCCTGATGTTGGTGTAGTGAGGATGTCCGTAGCCCTGGAACGACCAGTTGCCCGGTACCTCGATACTCTGCCACTGCGCTACGGTATCTCTCTGCTGTTCCTCCATGAACAGCAGAGCTTGCTCGGGAGTTTCGAAGAGGAGGAAGTCCCACGTTCCGTTGAGCGAGTGGATGAGGGGGGATTCTTTTTTCTTCCCCTTCAAGGCATCTTCATGCGACGGGTACGGCGTGAAGCTGCTTCTCATGGGAAGGCGGTTGTATGAGGTGAGTTCACCGGCCTGCCACGGCCTGGTCTGTCTGAGATCCATCTGCTACTCCTTGACGCCGCCGAGAGTGAGGCCGGCAATAAACTGTTTCTGCAGGATGAAGAATACAAGGACCGAGGGGAGGGCTGCAACCACTGAACCGGCCGCAATCAGGTTCCAGCTGATCAGCCACTGTCCCTTGAGAGCACTGAGACCGAAGGTGATAGGACGTGCCTTGTCACTCTGGACAAGGGTGAGGGCCCAGAAGAAATCGTTCCACACGAAGGTGAACAGAAGGACTCCCAGACTCGCAAGGGCGGGGCGGAGGAGGGGAAGGATCACGGAACGGAAGATCCTGATCTCGCTTGCCCCTTCCACCCGTGCTGATTCGACCAGTGAGATGGGCAGCTCCACGATGAAGTTGCGGAGGAAGAAGGTCGCGAACCCTGTCTGGAAGGCGGTATGGAAGAGGGCGAGACCGAAGATCGTGTCAAACAGTCCGAAGCGGACGAACATCGTCCTCACCGGGATCATCAGGATCTGGTAGGGGATGAAGTTCCCTGCTATGAACATCGCATAGAGAGCTATGCGACCTTTGAAACGGTAGACTGCCAGAGCAAACCCTGCCATGGAGCTGATCAGGATACTGAAGAACACTGCAGGAAGGGTGATCAGGGTCGAGTTGATGAAGTAGCGAAGCATCGGAGAGCGGGCGGGATTGAACACCTCCCCGTAGTTCTCCGCTAGGGCGAACCTGCTCGGTATCCCCCAGTAGTTACCCGCTGTGATGTCGGAACCGGGCCTGATCGAGGTGAGCAGGATGGCCGCGAGGGGTAGGAGGAACATAATCAGAACAGCGAGTACTGTTATCAGGTACAGAGGTTTTAGGTAGGGGGAGCGTTTGCTTAAGGGGGTTGGGAACATGGCTATTTCTCCGATTTCAGAATATTCTTGAGGAAGAAGGCGATAAAGACGACCATCACGAGGAAGAGGATGACCGAAATCGCCGCTCCGTAGCCCATCTTGAAGTTGAATATCGCTTCGTCATACATATGGTAGGCAAGTACGTAACTGCTTCCCCACGGTCCGCCGGCTGTCATGATGGCGATCAGGTCGAAGCTTCTGAGAGAACCGATCACGGTGACGGTGACAGCGACTATCGTTGCGGGCCTCAGCTGGGGAAGGATGATGTGACGGAACATGGAGAGGCCCCCTGCCCCGTCTATCTTCCCTGCCTCCACGAGCTGACTGCTTATGCCGGTCAGGCCGGTGAGGTAGAGAATCAGGCAGTAGGCTGTCTGAGGCCAGAGTGCCGCAATGATGATACCATATGTTGCCAGATTCTCATCGGCAAGGATCGGGATCGGTTCGAGTCCCACCATTCTGAACAGCAGAGCAAGAAGGCCGAGGTCAGGATTGTAGAACCAGCTGAACACCAGACCGATAACGACCAGGTTGATAACGAAGGGAAAGAAGAACAGACTCTTGATTGTTCTCATGCCTCGGATCTCCTGATTGAGAAAGAGCGATAGTGCAAGACCGAAGACGGGAGCAAGCATCATGAGGACAAGCCACAGTCCATTGTTCTTCAGGGAGGCGAGGAATCGTTCGTCCTGTGATAGATTGATATAGTTCTTCAAGCCGACCCAGGTGGCGCTTCCGAACCCGTCCCAGCTATGGAAACTGAGCCAGATGCTCTGACCGATCGGAAATATGACGAAGATGGAGAACAGGATAAGGGCCGGGAGTAAAAAATAGAGCGGGGCCAGGCGGTACTGCATCTTGTAGAGTCTGTATTGTGAATTCACATCCATGTTTCACTCCTTGCTGGGGTTGTTCTGACCACTGTACATCCTGTGGGCAGAGAGTACCCGGGGGTGTTCCCCCGGGTATCGTGTCAGTGATAGTACAGGGTGCCGGAAACTATTCGAACAGAGCTATTCTTTCTTTCTCGAGCCGTGCTCTTATTGCATCCACACGGTCCGGGTTCACCATGAACTCCTGGAAACCTTCCATGCCGACCTTCGCCATTTCGGGAGTCGTGTCACGGTCGAAGAACTGTGCAAGACCGTCAGCTGCATTGAGCATGTCGAAACCTTCCTTCTTGAACCGGTCGGTCGGTGCTGCTGAGTTGCTGTTCGGAGGAAGAGATCCGCTGGTCAGCATCGTCTGAACTTCGGGTCGGGCGATGAATGCGAGGAATTTCTTCGCATTCTCGACGTTCTTCGCCTTTGCGGGGATATGGAAGGTGTCGGTGGGAGCATCTTCATACAGGCCTACTGAAGCATCTATGACGGGGAACTGGAAGAAACCGACGTTGTCGACGATTCCCGCGTTCTCGAGGTCCGGTACGATGAAGTTACCGATCAGGTACATGGCAGCCTCTCCGTTGATGAAGGGAGCCTGAGCTTCCTGCCAGGAATAGGTTGCGTGGTTCTTGAGGAAGTGGCCTCCGTTCACCAGATCTGCCCACAGGTCGAAGACCTTGTCCAGTTCCGGATCGAGGTAACTGGCCTTTCCTGCCATAAGATCCATATGGTACTCATAGCCGTTGACTCTGAGGTTGAGGTAGTCGAACCAGCCTGCCGCTGTCCACAGGTACTTGGTACCGATGGTGATCGGGGTCACACCGTTTCTGACCAGGGTGTCATTGATCTGCATGAATTCGTCCCAGTTCTTCGGTTCTTTCAGGCCGTACTTCTCGAAGATGTCTGTGCGGTAATAGACGCCCCACTGGTAGTAGCTGTAGGGTACTCCGTACTGTTTTCCGTCTACGGTCAGTGCCTTTTTCGAAGAGGCCATCGAGTCGTACAGGCCTTCTGATTCCCACACGTCGCTGACGTCCATGAACAGATCCTGGTCGACAAAGAACTTCATCCGGTTGCCTGCGAACCAGAGCGCCACATCGGGAGCTTCGGTGGCAAGGAAGTTACGGATAGCGGTCTTGTAGGCTTCATGGTCGAAGGTGTTGAGCTGTACCTCGATGCCGGGGTTCTCCGCTTTGAACATCTCTACCGCGTTGGCAAGATCCTGTTTGGGTACCGGGTCCGAGAGATTTGAGTTGATGATGAGGCTGTTGGAAGTCTCCTGTGTTCCCTGGGCAAACGCCACGGACAGAGTGACAACCAGAATGATCAGCATCAGAATACTGTGTTTTTTCATGATAGCAATCTCCTTTTTTGTGTATATGTAAGTATTGAATCAGAAGAATTTTCCGTCAATTTTAACTTGTTCACCTTACTTTCACTTTTTTCATCTAACGTCTACTTGATGCGCGCAGAGCTTCTGGGAGGCCGTTTAAAGATCCGATAGGGACTTTCTCTGATCAGAGACGTGTAATTTCCTTTCAATATATTCAGATTAGTTTTATACTTTTAAGAATAGGGAGGTCCTATGATTGAAACTCAGCATGATGAGGGCAGACGTGAAGGTGTGTTCCTGTATGCACCACAGGGAGAACTTGAGAAGGAGATGCCGTTTCACCTCGTTGGCGCCGGCTGTGATTTCTATCAGTACCCTGTTGACCGTCCGTTCGGGTATCCCGATTTCCAGTGGATTCAGAGCATCAGTGGAGAAGGCGTCTTCAGCGTTGAGGGAACGGACTATGCCGTTCCCACCGGCAGCGGTATTCTGCTGTATCCCAACGTAGCTCATTCATACCGCAGTGCCGGAGGAGACTGGTACGTCCATTGGATCACCTTCAACGGCTATCATATTGAGAGCATGCTCCATTACTTCACCATGAAGACGAGCGGAGTCTATGCAATGAGTTCCCAGACTCCACTTGAAGCAGATGTTCGAAAAGCACTCAGTCTCCTGTCCGCAGTCAACGAGATGACAGGGCTTGAAGGTTCTCTGATCATCTACCGTCTTCTGATAGACTTGTTCAAATATGTCAAAAATCGAAGGAACGAGAGTCATGACCATAACTTCCGCAGGATTGAAAAGGTCTTCACCTACATCGATACCCATATCGGGAGCCAGATCACGATCGATGAACTATCACAGCTTGCGGGGGTTACCTCTCCCTATTTCTGTGAGATTTTCAAGGAGGTGACTCATCAGCGGCCGACCGAGTACCTGAACCAGAAACGCATCGCGAAGGCCAAAGAACTGATGGTTTCCTACCCCAATCGGAAGTTCACCGAGATCGCCTTTCAGGTCGGGTTCACCAGTCTCAGCTATTTCACGACGGTCTTCAAGAAACTTGAAGGGATGAGCCCGGGCTCCTATCGTCGTATGCTGTAGTCGTCCGATCATTACCCTTTTACCGCCCCTGCGACCATTCCGCTCACTATCTTGCTGTTGAAGAGTATGAAGAAGATCAGGGGCGGAATGCTTATGATCAGTACATCGGCGTACAGAAGGTTCCACTTCGTGCTGAAGGTGCTCATGAAATTGTAGAGGGTGAGCTGCACGGTGGCGTTCTTCGCACCGGGGAGGAAGTACAGGGGGTGTACGAAGTCATTGAAGATCGTGATCGCGTTGATGATCGTAACGGTAACACTCACCGGCTTCAACAGAGGGAAGATGACGAGAGAGAACATCTTCACAGGTCCTGTCCCGTCGATGAGGGAAGCCTCGTCGAGTTCTCTCGGGATCGTGGTCACGTAGCCCCGGTAAAGCAAGAGGGTGAACGGGAACATGATAGCCGCCTCTACAAGAATCAGTCCCGTGAGACTCTTATAGAGTCCGAGTGTTCTTAGCAGCCAGATCGTCGGTACGATCGCAGGGGGAACCATCAGGCCGGCAAGGACGAGGAAGCTGATGATGTTGACCGCCTTTCCTTTCCTCCTTCCCAGAACGAACCCGGCTGATGATGCAATGACGATCAGGACGATGATCGTTGCTGCGCTGATGATGAAACTGTTGAAGAATGCTCTGATAAGCATAGAGTTCGATGCCGTTATCACCTGCCGGAAGTTATCCAGGTACTGAGTCGTCTCAGGGAATGAAAGAGTCATTCGTGCAGCAGCAGCCGCGTCCTTTCCCGAATTGACCACTACGAAGTAGAAGGGGACGCCGAACAGGGCGAGGGCGAGAAGAGTGGCGATGATCTCGATGATGAGTTTTTTCATCTTGATGGTGTTCACAGATCCACCTCCTTCTTTGTGATGATACGGTACAAGGGAATGGCGAAGGCTGAAACGATGAGGAACAGAATAACGTTCCCTGCAGTCGCGATGCCGTAGAACCCTCCCTGGAACTGCTTGTAGATGATCGAGGCCACCAGATCCGTGGTGAACCCGGGTCCACCCTTCGTCATGACCCAGATCAGGTCGAACGAGCGCAGACCTCCGATGAAGGCGAGCATGATGACCGTGTTCATCGAGGATCGGCTGAGCGGCAATGTGATATGGCGCAGTGCGTCAAAGGAGGAGGCACCGTCGATACGTGCCGCCTCATAGTACTGACGGTCGATCGCCTGGATCCCTGCGATGAAGATCACCATCGCGATACCCACTCCCTTCCACACATCCACCAGAGCGACCGAAAGCAGTGCGATGCTCGGATTGCCGAGCCAGTCAGGTCCGTCGATACCGATCAGCGCAAGCAGGACATTGACGATACCTTTTGAAGGGTGAAGAAAACTGCTGAACATGATGCCGACCGCTATCGTGCTTACGATGTTCGGAAAGTAGATGAGAGACCTCAGAAATCCTTTGGTTCTCAGTTCTGAGGTGAGGAAGGCGGCAAGCAGGAAGCCCAGAACGACCTTCAGCGAGGCACTTACGGTAGCATAGACCAGGGTGTTCCTGAATCCGATCACGAGCGAGGGTTCACTGAGAAAGATCGCGAAGTTATCCAGACCGGTGAACCGCCACTCACTGAGTGTCCAGATCGTCAGAGAGTAGAAGAATGAAAGAAACGTCGGAGCGAGGAAGAACAGGGCATAGATGACCCCCGCCGGAAGAAGAAAGGTATAGGTATAAAGCGATTGGACTGATTTAGACATTGAGTACTCCCGAAGAAACGGGTGCCGCACTGTCTGTGCGGCACCGTGTATGTGGTTCCTGTGTTTACCATCCGGGAAGCATCAGCTGCTTCGCCTGTTTCTCGACATCTCTGTCGTATTCGAGAGCACACTCCAGGGGAGTCTTCAGGGAGAGTCCTGCCTGCACACAGATCTGTGGCAGGTTCGGTCCCTTGATGGGAGAGAGGAACTCAAGGGCCGCTGCAGTGCGGTCTTCATCCACATACCGAAGCACATCCTTGACCGCAGGGAATACGGTATCGGGGAGTTTCGCACCCTTGACAGCGAAGGTGCCGTCGGGAGCTCCTGCGCTCATCAGTGCAGCGAGTCCTTCATCACTGACGACGAAATCTACAAACAGCTTGGCCGCCTCCAGATTCTTCGTGGTCTTTGCGATGCTGATATTGTTCGGCATCCATAGAGTTGCCCCGTTCTTATCGGCTGAGTCGCCGGGAAGTGCGAAGAAACCGATGTCATCGATATACTCGGGGAACTTCTCGTTGATACCTGCCAGTACCCACGTCGCCATGGGATAGTGCACTCCCTGACCGAGGGCGACCATTTCCATCGCATTGTCATAGGTGGTAGCCATGGGCTCCTTGTTGATCAGGCCCTTCTCGTAGACCTCCTGAATCTTTTCGAATCCTCTGAGAGCCGCCGGGGTGTCGGCGAACTTAGCTTCGTTTGCCGTGTACTGCTCGGCAAAATCGGGGTTTGATGCCTCCACGTTGAAGTAGTCGGCAAGGATCAGAAGCTGAGCAGTCCAGTCATCCTTGTATGAAGCGATAACGGGTACCAGACCGGCAGCCTTGATGATCTCGCTGTTTCGGATGAACTGTGCCCAGGTAAGCGGGATGGAGAGGCCGAGTTCTTCATAGACTCTCTTGTTATAGATGATTCCTCCCGCCGGAATCGGCTGGTAGGGAACCCCGTACACACCTCCCTTGCCGTCGGTGACCGTTGCCTTGAATGATTCAAGGAGCCTGTCGGCAAGAGGTTCATTCGAGAGGTCCACAAAGTTCTTCTCGAGGTTCAGCACCTGGAACAGCGAGCCTGAATTGTACGAAAGCACGTCAGGCATGTCGTTGGCCGCGATACGCGTCTTCACGAGGTTCTCCCCTTCGGGTCCGCCGGGTCTGAATTCGATCTCGACATCGATGCCGTGTTGTGCCTCGAAGGCTTCGACCACTGCATCAAGGCCCTTCTGCTGCACATCATTGGCAAAATGGAGCCATACGATCTTCTGCTGCTGTGACGGATCGGATGCGTCTCCTGACCCTTCACTTTTTCCTGCTGCCTGCACTGCGACCATGGCGATGAGCACAAAGGCCAGAGCAATCAGTACTGTTCGTTTCATAGTGTCCTCCTTAGTGAGGAAGCTGCTGCCAGCAGCTCCTCTGTGCCACAATCGTAGCATCGCTCAACGGAGACCTACATGGACAATCGGGCCCTACGTTTTATCCTTCTGGTCACTCGTATCCTGCTCCATGATCCTGTTCGCAAACTCTTTCGGGGGAATACCTTCAACGTTTTTGAACACCCGGGAGAAATAGTATGGATCGGGATAGCCCACCTGAACGCAGACATCCTTGAACGGGAGCTCGGGGTGTTCCGAGATGATCTGCTTTGCTGCTTCGATACGTCTGAGAGTGAGGTATTCGGTGAAGGAGGTGTCGAGGTGACGCCTAAAAAGTTTGCTCAGGTAGGAATTGGATACCCGGAACATACCCGCAACCTCCGAGAGGCTCATCTCATGACGATACTGATGATCGATCCATGAACAAATTTCACTGAAGAGGACGGGGATGTCAGGTTCCTCTCTATCCTGTTCTTCGTGATGGATCAGGTGTTCGAGGACACGGGTAAGAGAACCTTCGAGGCCCTCCCATGTTGAGGCCTCTGCCATGATCTGGTCGAGATACCATTCGATGTCTCCGTCACTGAGTACACGGCTATGCCGTTCAAAGAAGGTCAGGAAAGCATGCCGCAGCTCTGATTCGATGGTGATCATCGGGCTCTTACGTTCCTTCCACTGTTCTATGAGAGGGTGTGAGGGGCTTTCCTGAACCTCTCTCCGGAAGGACATGAACAGGAGGGATGCGAAGTGGTGTGAGCGTTCACTGTCATGAGTTTCCTCTGCAGGCGGGGGAATCTGGTCTGAGAAGAGCTGCAGGTGACTTTCGGGACTCATCAACCTGTCGAGGGCCTTCGTGAGCTGTCCTGTCGTGTCCCGCAGGTTTCCAAGGGAGACGCTGTGAACCGAGGTGAGAAGGACGCTTGCCTTCGATTTCCGAGGTTCTGTCATGTTGGACACCTGTGTGGTGAAGGCAGAACGGGGTACCGTTGATTCCTGTGCGAGGTAGATTTTCTCGTGACCGTCTCTGCCGGGGAGGATGTAGAACTCCCGTTCACAGACGGGAGCATCCCGTTTCTCGTGGGCTGTGAAACGGGATGGGATATCAGCGTAGCGATGGACGGCAAGATGATAGCGCATCCCCGTGTCCTGTGGCAGTATCCCGTTGATTGCGGCCATGAGCGTTTGGAGCGTTCTTTCTCTTCTTCGTCTCTCCAGCTGGAAAGATAGAGTGTCGAAGAGGCGACGAAGCTGCGTGATATTCACCGGCTTGATCAGATACTCGATGACTCCGGTGTCCAGTACCTGGCGTACGTACTCGAACTCCTGATACCCGCTGACGATGATAACCGGCAGCTGAGGGTCCTTCTCATGCAGTGCGTGGGCAAGCTGCACACCGCCCATCACGGGCATCTTGATATCGGTGATGACCAGATCGACCGGATGGGAGCGCACATAGGCAAGTGCATCAAGGCCGTTCGAGGCCACTTCTGCTACCTCATACTGCTCACAGCAGTGGAGGATGAGAGATTTCAGGTGACGGACTACCGCGGGTTCGTCATCAACGAGAAGGATCGAAAACGGTGCTGTATTCATAATCAAGTGGTCCTCCCAGGGTGATGCGTGCTCCGCCCTCACGATTATTGCCGACATCCCAGATCAGTGCTTCACCATAGAAGAGGTGGAGTCTGGCATAGGTGTTGATCAGCCCGGTCCCTCCGAGACTGAGTCCTTCGATCAGGACAGAGCGCTCGGGTGAGCTGTCGATCTGTTCCACCCTCTGTTCCAGGGTTTTCAGACTCTCCTCACTGAACCCTTCACCGTCATCGGTGATCGTCACCTGCCAGGCAGAGCCCCTCACTTCCCCCTTCACCGAGAGGTGCATCGTTCTGAGGGTGTTGTTGTATCCATGGGCTATCGAGTTCTCCGCGATCGGCTGGAATATGATCCGCGGGGTGTGGGCAGTCAGTATCGCATCCTCGATATCGATGGTGTACTCGAGTCTCTCTTCGAGCCGCTGCTTCATCAGGTAGAGGTAGGTCGCCAGGTGTTCTGCCTCGAGGGACAGGGGAGCATAGGGCACTCTGGTCTGTGTCGAGTAGCTGAGCATGCGGGACACTCCGTCACAGATCTCTCCGATATCGTGGTTCCCGATCTCTATCGCTTTGCCGGCGATCACGGTGAGGATGTTATTGATAAAATGGGGATTCACCTGCGACTGGAGGGAATCGTAGCGGGCCTGTAGCCACAGGCCTCGCGAATCGATCTCCCGGGTGATCGACTGAGCCAGACGTTCCTTGAGATGGAGAAAGGAGCGGTCAAGGGCAACGATCTCGTCGTTCTCGTGTACGAGTTCCTCGCCCTCTGCAAGATTGTTGACTTCGGTTTCTTCTATCCGTTCCTGGATGAGGCGAAGGGGTTTGATCACCACACGGGTGGCGATGGTGTTGTAGGCGAGGGAGAAGAGGATGATCAGTACACCGATTGAAAGTATGATCCCCCTGGTGTAATCAAGTGGGGAAATCAGGATATCCCTGTTGGCTACGGCCAGGACCGTTATTCCGGTGTACGCGCTTGTAGACGAAGAGATGTATTCCCTCTCACCGGTCACCGGGTTCTTCTCGAAGGGTTCCTCGCTTTGATTACTGTAGGTAAAGTAGTAGTCCTGAAGACTTTCGCTGATTCCTTCATACGGGTACAGCGGCTGTCCGGAGGGGAGAATGGCGTACAGGGTGATGTCAGGGGACAGCGGGAGGTCGAACAGTCTATCCAGTACATCACGGGTGTAGGAGACGCTGATGATGCCGATATCTCTCTCACCCCCCGGCACGACACGTGATCGTCCGAATATCTCACGCCTTCCCTGCGGGTCGGCCGGATCGGTCATGACGGGTGTGGTGATCATGCTGCCCCGTGCCGCTTCAGCTTCCTCCTTCCAGGGGATCGAGGTAAACAGTCCTTCGGCTGAGTTGACGGCAATGTGTTCTATGAAGTTGCTCGTGAAAAAATCATCCTGTGCATTGAAGACGGTGACTGCGTAGAAGTTCTTGAAGATCGAATACGAATAGAGTTGTTTTCTGATGTTCTGCTCCGCTTCCGCGGTGAAACGCGCATTGTTCACATCTTCCCTGTCAAGCGTATCCAATACCAGTAAAGCAGTCTTGAAGGAACTGTCGGACAGAAGATCGTTGGCGATGAAGTCCATCGGTTTGAACAGACTGTCCAGCTGGTCACTCATTCGCGCTGAAAGGGTATCGGTGCTTTCGATCGAGGAATTCTCGAACAGTGAAACACTGTAGCGGTAGAAGAAGAGAGCAAGGAGAATAAGGAGAAACACGATCGAGAGTGAGTAGGTGATGAACAGACGGTGTCTGAACGCAATTCTCTGAAGCATAGCCTGTTACACCTCCCTGTAGCCTCTCTTCCTGTATAAACCTACTCCCGGTTTGCTTATTTGTAAAGGACAGGTTCGTGTGAGCGGTGCAATTCAGAACCAGCCATTCGGTATCGGAGGTCCAGAAATTTCCTTTAAAGGGGTGGCGGGAAAGTCTTTTTCTCCTGCTGAGCCCAGCACAGCACATCTTCATGCCTGAGATCTTCAAGGACCTTCCCCACATACTGATAGCCATACGTTTATCCAGGGTCTTCCCGTTGAGTGTTTCTCTCTTCTCCGATGTAGATACATTTCGATTCCATGTCTTCAGGTCTTTCCTGTGCGACGTGAATCCGTTCTCTCCCACGCAGATTCAGCGGGTTAGACTGGCCACGATGGTGGCAATGTGGGCTGATACCTTATACAGGTCCTGCGAGCACTCTAACATCATGGTATCACTCGTCAATAGGGATGTATTGTACACGGTGAGCGGGTATCACTTCACATTTCTGTCATCAGGAGACGCAGAGCGCCCCCGCAGGTGATACGACCATCTTGCCGGATGTCTCTGCAGCATGCAGGAATGAAAAGTGGTTGTAAGTGAAAATATTTTAAAAATAATGGAAGTTAATTGGAATTTACTACTAAAACATAAAATAAAAAGAAAAAAAATAAAAAAGTTTGACAAATTGTGAAATCGACCTTATAGTTGGATTATCAAGAAGCAAAGGGGTTCCGTATGAGGTTCGCAACACGAATGAATTCTTTTTTATCACGCGGAGAGTCGTTGGAGCAGGTGATACAGAACTTGCGAGCTATTGATGGACTGACCGATATTGAGCTGAATTATCCTGAGCATTTTGCCGCCTACTCGAACTCAGAGATTGCAAAGATGATATCGGATGCGGCTTTTTCTTTCAGTGGAGTTGCTGTCAGATTCCGGAAAGATTTTGTGGACGGAGAGTTTGGTGATGCACATAACACCCGAAAAGCGATCGAGCTTGCAAAATCGGCCATCGATACGGTAAAGGAACTCGGCGGAGAAAGCATTACCATCTGGCTGGAGTTTGACGGAAACGATTACTCGTTCCAGATAGATTATGAGAATCATTGGTCGCGCCTGATCACTTCTCTTCAGGAACTGTGTGACTATGAACCGGGAATCAAAATCAGTATCGAGTACAAGCCGTTTGAACCTCGCTCGTATTCCATCACGCCGAATACCGGGGTGACGCTCCATGCCGCTCACCAGGTGGCAAGAGATAACATCGGAATGACGCTTGATTACTGTCATTCTCTCATGGCACATGAAAATCCCGCTTTCGCTCTGACCCTTGCTCTTATGGAGGAGAAACTCTTCGGAGTGCATCTGAATGATGGGAATGGTCTGATGGATGACGGTATGATAATCGGCAGTGCCACACCGGTGAAAACCTTTGAGTTTCTCTACTATCTTAAGAAATTCAACTTTTCGGGACTTGTCTATTTCGATACCTTCCCGATTAGAGAGAACCCCTATTGGGAAACCGAAATGAACATCAAAGTGTTCAATAGAATCTGGAATAGATTGGACGAGATCGGCATGGATACCATTGCACAAGGTCTTGCAGAGAGTAAGAATCAATTTGGTCAGAGTTTTGTCCTGAACCATTTGATATAACATTCTAGGAGGAATATATGAAAAAGGGAATTCTTGTACTGTTTATCGTTATGGTACTGTCACTGCCTCTGATGGCACAGGGAGCTCAGGAGCCCGCTCCTGAATCAAAGTACACCGTGAAGCTCATGCCGGATGAGCCGTTCAATCCGGACGCTGCTGATGGGTATACGTTCGAGGAAATGAGATCAGAGCTCGGCCCGATTGATGAGTTTACTGATTCTGTCCGCCTCGGTGCAGTAGCAAAAGCTTTCGAAAATGAATACTGGAGAACACTCAAGGAAGGAATGGAAGTAGGTGCGAAGAAGTTGCAGGACAGGGGTTATGATATCTCAGTTGATGTGAGGTCTGCACAGGGTGAGGGCGATGAACTTGGTCAGCTCGCTGTTGTCAAGGATATGGTCAACAAGCGCTACACAGCTCTGCTGCTCTCTCCTATCTCCGACGGCAACCTGATTCCCGGTGTTGAAGATGCAGTCAAGGCAAACATTCCTGTTATCAACGTCAATGACGGCATCATCAATATTGCACCGAATTTTGTCGGGCCGAGAGCCATCGAAAACGGAGAACTTGCAGCAGCATGGATTGCCGACAAGATCGGTTACCGTGGAAAGACCGCTATCGTGATTGGTATGCCCAAAGCTTTCGCAGCTCGTCAGAGAACTGAAGGGTTTGAGACGTGGATGAATGAAAATGCTCCGAATGTACAGATTGTCGAGAAGCAGAATGCGGACTGGGACAGGGCGAAGGCAAAAGACCTTGCTTCTATCTGGATCAAGAAGCATCCCGATCTCAAGGCTATTTTCTGTAACAATGACACGATGGCACTGGGAGTTCAGGAAGCGGTCAATGAATCACGAAAAGATATCCTGGTTGTAGGTGTTGATGGTATCGGAGAAGCGTATGACTCTATTCGTAAGGGTGAGATGGACGCAACTGTCGACTCTTTCCCCTACTACAAG
Source organism: Sphaerochaetaceae bacterium (assembly GCA_016938475.1). Lineage (GTDB taxonomy): Bacteria > Spirochaetota > Spirochaetia > Sphaerochaetales > Sphaerochaetaceae > SABI01. The sequence continues at coordinate 8,110 of JAFGUP010000211.1, read as the reverse complement.
GGTCAGGTAGCTGTTGAATCCGCTCTGAGAATTCTCAGTGGTCAGGAGCTTCCACGTGTCGTCTGGACTCCTCAGGCACTTATTGACAGCACAAATGTCGACGTCCCCGCGGCAGAGATCATCGGCTGGACAGAACCTGAATTCAAGTAGAGAGTATATTGACCGAATACGTGATCGACGCATTGGACGGTCGAATATTTCGACCGTCCAATGTATAGTAACCGCATGAGGAGGGAGTTATGCCGGACATTACTTTTACCCATATCTCCAAGCAGTTTCCTGGTGTTAAAGCCCTGCAGGATGTGAGCTTCTCTATTAAGCAAGGAGAGGTTCATGCTCTGGTTGGAGAGAATGGAGCGGGGAAATCAACCCTGCTAAATATCCTACACGGAGTATATCCCGAGTATGATGGCGAGATCTCTCTCTTTGGCACGCCCGTTCATTTCAGGAATACTCACGAGGCTATTCAGCAGGGAGTAGCAAAGGTCCATCAGGAAGTGTCTCTCGTTCAGTCACTTTCCATTGGTCAGAACATCCTTCTCGGATATGAACCCCGTAAGGGTCGTTTTATCGACTATAAGAATCTCCATGCAAAGGCTCAGGCACTTCTTGATGAGCTGCAGCTTGACTTGAAGAGCGAACATTCAATATACGGACTCAGCACAGGTGAGATGCAGATGATCAGCATTGCCAAGGCAATGTATCATAAGGTTAGCCTGCTTTCCCTTGATGAACCTACCGCATCTTTATCAAATCGTGAGACTGAAGTGCTCTTCTCTCTTATCAAGCGACTGAAACAGGCAGGGATCACCATCCTGTATGTCAGTCACCGTTTGGAAGAGATCTTTGAAGTTGCCGACAGGGTGACCGTGCTTCGTGACGGGCAGTATATCGGAACCTTCGAAACCCGAGATATCAATCGGGAGCAACTTATCAGGAGAATGGTCGGACGGGATGTCTCCGCGTTTGCGCAGAGATTACAAGGTAGAGTCGCTTCATCAGAGGTGGTGCTTGAAGCCAGGCATCTTACGAAGAAACAGGTGTTTGAGGATATCTCCTTTTCCTTGAGAAAGGGAGAGATCCTTGGATTCAGTGGTCTCGTCGGTGCCAAAAGAACCGATGTGATGAAATGTCTTTTCGGAGCCGAACAGCTGACAAGCGGTGAGATCTTTATGGCTGGAAAGAAGATCTCCATCAACACACCCCAGCAGGCTGTGGCCGCCGGGATAGGGCTGATCCCGGAGAACAGGAAAACCGAAGGGGTTATCAAGAATATCTCCAATGAAGATAACGTGGGTATTTCCTGTATGCACAAGTTCCTGCGGTGGCGGTTCGTCAATCATGGGCGCAAACGTGAGAACTTCCTATCCTTTGTTCCTGTGCTACACCTGACTCCACCTGATCCGGCCTATGCGACAAGTCAGTTGAGTGGAGGGAATCAGCAGAAGATCATACTTGCCCGATGGCTTTCTACTGATGCAGAAGTGCTTATACTGGATGAGCCGACAAAGGGAATAGATGTAGGGGCAAAAGCTGAGATTTATCATCTCCTTGAGGAGCTGGTACACACAGGGAAATCCATCATCATGGTATCATCCGAACTGCCTGAGATCATCGGCATGTGTGACCGGGTAGTGGTGATGCATGAGGGGAAGAAACAAGCGGAGCTTGAAGCCCATGAACTTGAAGAAGAAACAATCCTGCACTATGCCATGGGAGGTGTCCAATGAAAAAATATTCTATCCTGATGCAAAGAGAATTTGCTATCATTGTTGCATTGTTTGTGATGCTGATAGTTTTTACGATAGTAGATCCAATCTATATTTCAAGCGGTAATCTCCTGGATATCATTGAACAGAGTACGATAAACGGACTGTTAGCTATCGGTATCACCTTTGCGATCATTACCGGAGGCATAGATCTCTCGGTAGGTTCCACCTTCGCTATCGTGATCGTGACTGTAGGCAACATGCTGAAAGCAGGAGTTCCTCCCTTTGTTGCTGTGCTCATTGGCCTTGTGCTCGGGTATCTTCTGGGAGTGGTGAACGGTCTTCTGGTAACCCAGATGAGACTGCAACCCTTTATTGCGACTCTCGGCACCATGAGCGTATACAGGGGAATCGCCTACGTGATTACTGGAGGGTGGCCGGTTCTGAGTATGCCATCCACCTACCGTAAGATGCTTGACGGGGATCTCATCGGAGATATTCCGGTTTCTGTTCTTATCCTCTTCGCTTTTGCCTTTGTCGGGTATATCTATCTGAAATACCTGAGAGCTGGTATGCATCTGTATGCCATCGGTAATAACGAAGAGGCCACAAGACTCTCTGGTGTCAATGTGGATAGGCTGAAGACCATGGCGTATGGGGTCTGCGGCGTCGGCGCTGCTCTGTCAGGTATGATCTTGCTCGCACGCCTCGGAACAGGAGAGCCTACAGCCGGACAGGGGTATGAACTCAATGCGATAGCAGCTGCCGCAATCGGTGGGACAAGCCTTGCAGGCGGGAAGGGGAGTATGCTCGGGACCCTTCTTGGTGCAGTGTTGCTCTCGGCTCTGAAGGTCGGTCTAATCGTAGCCGGTGTTGACACCTTCTGGCAGTTCATCGCTACCGGACTCATCATCATCATAGCCGCTTACTTTGAAATCATACAGGATAAGATTCAGGTGGCAGGGTATGGTAGATAAGAAACAAAGCCACCATATCGTTGTGATAGGTAGTATAAACTACGATATTCTTATGAGGCAGGATAGATTCCCCAAGGTAGGGGAAACCGTCCTCGCTGATGATGTGAAGATGAGTGGAGGTGGAAAGGGCGCTAATCAAGCTGTGCAGGCAGTGAAAATGGGTGCACAGGTGACCATGATCGGTGCTGTCGGGGAGGATGTGTTCGGTGATATTCTTCTGCATGAGCTGGATTCCTATGGAGTTGATACCCATCTCATGAAAAGAGTGTCCGGCACGTCTTCAGGCCTGGGCCTAGTGAACTATCTCCCTTCAGGGCAACTGTTGTCCAATGTCTATCCGGGAGCCAATATGCACCTCGGTATCGAGGATATTGATACAATCTCTTCTCTGATACGGTCTGCCTCGATGATTGTCCTGCAGACAGAGATTGACCTTGATACTCTTTGCCACGCCATCTCTCTTGCGCATGAATATGGGGTTCCCGTCATGTATAATGCAGCTCCGGCTAAAGAGCTTCCACCGGGGGTACTTGAGAAGGTCGACTATCTTATCATGAATGAAGCTGAGGCGGAGTTTCACTGCCGTCAGCCATTCTCGTCAGTTGATATGGCCATGGATGGTGCAAAAAAGCTCCAGAAGCGCCTTAGAAACACTATAGTGGTGACCTTAGGTCCCCAGGGTGCTCTGATTGTTTCTGATGATACTGCTGCACATATCCACCCTATTGACGTGCCTGTGGTTGAGACAACTGGGGCCGGTGACAGCTTCGTGGGAGCACTGGCGGTGATGATGAGCGAGAGAGTTCGCATTATCGATGCATGCAATGTGGCGACCTGCGCCAGCAGTCTTACGATACAAAAGCCTGGCGGTCAGATAGCGATGCCTACTTTACAAGAGGTCATGGACCTATATACTACTGTATATGAGAAAGAGATGCAGTTCGTGTAGAGAAGGTGAGTGGTCATGATACCCTATATGAGAAAAAAGAGGATCCTTACAGAACTCGAGAGGAAGGAGATTGTCTATATCTCTGATCTGATTCCCCTGCTGGAAGATACCTCCGAGTCAACAATCAGGCGTGATCTGAAGCAGCTTGAAGATGACAGCAGAATAGAGCTCCTTCAGGGAGGAGCTGCAAAGCTTCGTAAGACTTCCTCCTACGATATGCCCGTTGAATCAAAGATTCATCTGAATATCGCCCAGAAAGACCTTATAGCGAGATGTGCGAGTGAGCTGGTTTCTGACGGGGATGTGATCTATATTGATTCCGGTACGACGACTCTGGGGATGATCAAGTATCTGAAAAAGAAAAAGATCAGGATCATCACCAGTAACACGTCGGTGCTTTCAATGCTGGAGGATGTTGAGTTCACCTGTCACATAATCGGCGGAGACGTTGAGACTGCACTGGCCTCCACCGTTGGTCCCATCACGGAATCTCTGCTCAGAGACCTGTACTTCGATAAGGCTTTTCTTGGAGCTACAGGTTTTTCCTCTGTCAGTGGTATAACGACCCCTGATTTCCGTGAGTCAAGTAAAAAACGGATCGTGAAGGATAATACCGAACGTGTATATGTACTTGCGGATGCCTCAAAGTACAGTAAGAGTGCATTGTGTAAGGCGTTCGATATTGATCAGTGTACGATTATTACCAGTGAGCATATAAAGGAGCTGGATGGAGTTGTTGAGTATATCGTTGCTCAACCGTAACGATCTTAACTCCTTTGCGTGATGCTGGTACAGCAGTGCACAAGCAATCCATGTATGACTGTATACAGTCGTGTGCCGGCAAGGAGGTTTCAGAAATGCGGAATGAATCACAGAAGGACAGACCCCTGGTCATTGTGGATCCTTATCCTCGTGACATAGCCACGATTTTCAGGCCGGAGACTATGAGCGTTCTCTCCTCTCATGTACACCTTGTGTTCTCACAGGCTCTCCATATGAGTGATCAGGAACTTGAACGCTACCTTCCGGAAGCTGTTGCTATCATCGGACAAACCTCTCTGCCGAAGGAACGGCTGGACCTTGCAGTGAATCTTAAGGCAGTTTTCAATGTTGAGGGGAATTTCTACCAGAACATCGACTATGAAGAATGTTTCAGACGCTCGATTAGAGTTTTGAACTGCGGGAAAGTCTATGCTCGTCCAGTAGCAGAGATGGCACTTGCCATGGCCCTTGACTTGTCCCGAGGACTCACCTGGAACCACATGAAGTTCATCAAAGGTGAGGAGAGTTACGATCTTTCTGCCAATAAGGACTCTCGACTGCTTTCAGGGGCATCGGTAGGTATTATCGGGTTTGGGCTATTGGGAACGAGCCTGCGTGAACTTCTCTATCCGTTCCGGTGTCAGGTAAGCGTCTATGACCCATGGCTTCCCGTCTCCGTCATTGAAGAGCATCAATGTAGGAGCTGTACTCTTGATGAAGTCCTCAGCAAGAATGAGTTCATTTTTATCATGGCCGGGGTTACTAAGGAGAATCAGGGTTTTCTCTCCAGGCGTGAATTCGATCTCATTCAGGACCAGGCGAACCTGATTCTGATGAGCAGGGCTGCAGTGGTTGATTTTGAAGAGTTCACAAGGCAGCTAGGTACGGGACGTTTCAAGGGAGCCACTGATGTGTTCCCCTCAGAGCCGTTTGAAAAGGAGCATCCGATTCGTTCGCTGAGTAATGTCATCCTGTCCCCGCACAGAGCCGGTGGTATCCCTCAGGCCTTCTTTGAGATCGGAGAGATGGTGAAGGATGATCTGATGAGTATTCTTTCAGGCGTGGTCCCGGTGAGAATGCAGAGTGCGCAGCCGGAAATAGTCACCCGATTAGTCAGTAAACCTATCAAAGAGTGATCGATTTCTCATAATCAATCCAGCGAACATACTCATGGGAATCGGAGAGTATCCTCACCCTGGGCGGGACGATAAAGAGACACTCACTTCAGGAACTGAAGAACAAGTCGGCACCCCCCGGTTCGCGTATTTGTAAAGGATATCCCTGGGGTGAGTAATAATCGAGAATCAGGGAAACCGTTTCTGCAGTTCCTGGGTTACCTCTGCGGGAGGGAGAAAGAGGATCTGAAAAGGATCCCTGATGGCTATCAGCTGCGAATGTCATACGAAATGGAATCCTTACATCCATACATGTTCCATGAATCCCTTCTGAATATCCTCCCCGTCGACATGGCTGTATCTTGTGCTCTAGTATAAATAGTACTATAATATTAGTAATGATACTATTCTAGGAATAAACAATACTATGATATTATTTATGACGCCAAAGAAGGCCACTGAATCCATCGCAGAAAACGTTCGTGAGCAGAGATTGCTACTCAACCTGACCCAGGCAGGCCTTGCAAAACGATCAGGGGTTCCTGTACCCACTATACGCAGGTTTGAACAGCAGGGAAAGATCTCACTTGAATCCTTAGTGCAGCTTCTGATGGTGCTTGGTACGTTGGACAAGTTCGTTGAGGCTACGAAGGTGCAACAGGATGCGGTTGCAAGCATAGATAGCCTGCTTGCTTCAACATCTGTCCAGAACCGAAAGAGAGGGAGGAAGACATGAAGGATTTCAAGGCGGTAAGGGTCGTCGAGGTCTCTGTATCCTTCAATGAAGAACTGATCCCCGTCGGGCGTCTTGCTGAGAAGGAGCACAGGATATATTTCGAGTATCTTTCTGACTTTATTGACAGGGGTCTGGAACTTTCTCCGTTTATGCTCCCGTTACGGGAGGGCGTGCACACCTTTGACCGATCTCTGTTCGAGGGATTGGCAGGGGTGTTCAATGACTCGCTCCCTGATGGTTGGGGGCGACTGTTGCTCGATCGCTATATCCGTTCGCAAGGAGTGCAACCCTCTGATTTTACTCCTCTGGATCGTTTAGCGTATGTCGGTATGGACGGGCCGGGCGCACTTGTGTATCAGCCGGAATCCGTTCCTGCTTTTCATAGTGACTTTGCCACACTTGATTCCATTGCTGAGGAAACAGGGCTCGTCCTTCGGGGAGAGCCAAGTGATGTCCTTGCTCAGATGGTTTCCCTCAACGCATCCTCAGGTGGAGCTCGACCCAAGGTAACGATTCAGGTTGCTGAAGATCGTGAGTATTGCCTGCGTAGTGACAGGTATATGAAAGGATATGATTCCTGGATGGTGAAATTCCCGAATACTCAGGATGGTCTCGATGCAGGAGCAATCGAATATGTGTATGCTCTGATTGCTCGGGAATCTGGAATAGACGTTCCTCCGAGTCACCTGTTTTCCTCACACAGCGGCCCGGGGTATTTTGGTGTGAAACGGTTTGACAGACAGGGACACAAGAGATTCCATATGCATTCAGTCAGTGGTCTGGTTCACACCGACTACCGCTATCCTTCCCTTGACTACACTGATCTGCTGGATCTGACAGCAGCTCTGACACGCGATGTTCGGGAAGTTGAGAAGATGTACCGCCTTGCGGTATTCAATGTGCTTGCCCATAACCGAGACGATCATGCCAAGAACTTCAGTTTTCTCATGAGTGATGATGGTGAGTGGAAGTTCTCCCCCGCCTATGATCTTACCTTCGCAGCCGGTCCCGGTGGTGAGCACAGTACCATGGTAGCAGGCGAGGGGCGCCACATCTCGAGGGAGCATCTGGTCAGACTTGGGGAGCATGCGAACATCCCGGGACATCGCATGAAGGAAATTCTTGAACAGACTCGCTCAGCCCTCTCTCTCTGGTCTTCCCTTGCTCCACAATGGGGAGTGAAGCCTGAAATGACACGCATGATATCTCAGAAACTGGAGAGCTTTGATCGGTAAAACGGTTATCCGGTCAGGGCTTTGCTGCGTGAGAGATGGGAAAAACCGTTCATCAGGAGGTCTGCCAACCCTGAACCCAGCTTCCACACACTGGCACCAGCACCCCTGGGTCATTGCTTTCTTCGGTGACGTACTGCAGACCTTCTTTGAGATCACAGAGAGGGTGAAGGAGCGGTCATGTCGGGAGAGCATGGGCTGAACTTGATCCCTCTCTACTGCGGCATATCGGCGGAAAGGAGAAAATCAAGGATATGCATCTGTCTGATGCCGTCGAAATCCGAGAAGGGTAGTCTATCCATAGAGAGAAGTATTCTCGGGTAGTTGTCGTCAGGGAGTCTGAGTGAACGCAGTTCCCTCTCCCTGGTTGTTTCATTGAGGATCGAAGCACATACCTGAATGTACAGCGTTTCTTCACTCCTGTGTGCTATGAAGTCGATTTCATAATCCTGATACGTGCCAACGGTCACCTGATACCCTCTTCGTATCAGTTCGAAGAAGACAATATTCTCAAGAGCTGCACCGAAATCATCTCCCGGAGAGCCGATGAGCGCATGGCGCAGTCCGAGGTCAACGATGTAGAACTTATGATTCGTCTTCATCAGCTCTTTCCCTTTGATATTAAATCTT
>JAFGUP010000210.1 GCA_016938475.1 Sphaerochaetaceae bacterium | reverse complement strand
GACACCCTTGCCTTCAGCTAGTGGTAGGCACTGCAACCCCCACAGAGGACTTTCACCTCCGAGATAAGCACCATGCTCGGCGCACAACATGAAAAAGCCGTCCTGTTTTTAGGACGACTTTTCATCTGGTTCAGTGAAACTCCAGGAGCTTTTATGTATTGCTCTTAGCTTTCTTATCTGTTTTCTTTTTGCTTTCTGATCTGACTACAAGCTCAAGAAGAGCCATCTCAGCTCTGTCACCCTGACGCAGACCGGTCTTGAGGATTCTCGTATAGCCACCGTTTCTTTCGGTGTACTGAGGAGCGATCTCAGTAAACAGCTTCGCGACGATCGCCTGGTCCTTGATGTCCCGGGAAATCATTCTTCTCGCATGGACAGAGTCACTCTTCGCACGAGTGATCATCTTTTCTGCGTTCCTCTGAACTTCCTTGGCCTTCGCCTTCGTTGTTTCGATCCTTTCGTACCTGAACAGCGAGGTGACCATATTCCGTAACATAGCCTTACGCTCCTGTGAGCGTCGGCTCAGTGCATTAAAACCAATTCTATGCTTCATTCTCTTCTTCCTTGTCCCCTGGAATCCTGATTGAGTTCTTCAAGACAGAATAGTCTGTCATGCCGAGACTCAGATTCCACTCTTTCAGTTTCTCTTTGATCTCAGAAAGAGATTTCTTCCCAAAGTTCCTGGTCTTGCCTATCTCTTCTTCAGTCTTTCTTGTCAGATCACCGATTGTCTGAATGTGCGCGTTCTTCAGGCAGTTGCTCGATCGTACGGAAAGTTCAAGTTCGCTGACGCTGGTGTTGAGTATCTTCTTGATTCTCTCTTCACCTTCATCCACTTCATCATTGCTGTTCACCAGAGATTCATCAAAGTTGATGAAGATAGAGAAGTGATCCTTTGCTATCTTCGCAGCTTCGGCCAGTGCATTCTCAGGTGCGATGGTTCCATCCGTGTAGATATCGAGTATGAGCTTATCATAGTCGTTTCTCTGTCCGACACGGGTGGGTTCGATCTCATAGGTTACCCGGGTGACCGGAGAGAAGGATGCATCGATGGGAATCGTTCCAATCTCTTCGATGTACTTCTCGTTGAGTTCGGAAGGAACGTATCCACGACCGAGGTCGATCTGCATCTCCATCTCGATGTTCGCATCGTCCATCATCGTGAACAGGAGGTGATCCTTGTTCATGATCTCCACTTCGTTCTTCTCAAGATTTGCTCCCGTGACAAGACCCGGTCCCTTGCACTCGATGAGAAGGACGGTGCCTTCAGTATCTTCAGGCATCCTGATCTGCAGTTTCTTGATACGGGCTATAATCTCGGGAAGATCTTCCACTACACCGGGGATGGACTCGAACTCGCTGCTGAGCAGGTGGGGGAGTCCCTCTTCGTTGAATGTGGTGAATCTCACTGCCGTGACAGCATATCCCTGAATCGAAGAAAGGAGAATTCTCCTGAGAGTGTTACCGATCGTCGTCCCGTACCCTCTTTCAAAAGGGTACGCAACAAAACGGCCACTATCAGCTTCTACGAGAGAGTGCTCAAAGGTTATCCCTTTAGGCTTTTTAAATCCTTTCAGAAGGTTCTTACGTGCCATGTTCACTCCTTAACGAGAATAGAGTTCGACGATCAGCTGTTCCTGGATTACCTTCACTTCATCAACTTCTTCTCTTCGCGGTACAGCATTGAACTTACCACTCATGTTGTCCGGATCGAGTGACAGCCAGGCGGCGAGACCGCTCTTGGTATACTCTTTCAGGTTCTCCTTGAAGATGGTCATCTTCTGAGACTTTTCACCAATCGAGATCACATCACCTACCTGAACTCTGTAGGAGGGGATGTCAAGTCTCTTGCCATTGACAAATACATGTCCATGGTTGATGAACTGGGCAGCCTGATTCCGTGAAGCAGCGAAGTGGAGTCTGAAAACAACGTTGTCGAGTCGCTGTTCAAGAAGTGAGATCAGGTTTTCACCTGTCTTACCCTGGATTCGTGCAGCTTCATCGAATGTAAGTTTGAACTGATTCTCGAGCAGGCAGTACATTCTCTTGAGTTTCTGCTTTTCTCTCAGCTGAAGTCCGTAGTCGGTCTTCTTCTTGCTTCTGGCTCGGGGATCCTTTCCCGGTGCACCAACATTCTGCTTATTCATGGGGCACTTGCCCGAAAGACACCGTGTCCCCTTGAGGAACAGCTTCTGTCCTTCGGCGCGGCAGTATCTGCATCTTGGTCCTGTATATCTTGCCATGTTTCCTTATACTCCTTGATTAGACTCTTCGTGTCTTTCTCGGGCGACAACCGTT
>JAFGUP010000209.1 GCA_016938475.1 Sphaerochaetaceae bacterium | reverse complement strand
CTGGCTGGAGCAGGTGAAGATCTGCACCGACACCGACGACTGGCCGGGACCGCTTCCCGTGGAGACCACCCTGACGGCCCCCTCGTGGGCCTTCACCCAGAGCGAAGATGATGCCGTGGACTTCAGCGGCGTGGAGGAGGAAGATGTCCAGAAGGCAGGATAACCCGGACATGCACGTGGACCTGATGTTCCCCAGCCGTTACCTCAAGGCGGTAGACCTCCAGGGGGAGCCCGTCGTGCTGACCATCATCGAGGTCTTCCGGGACAAGGTCCAGATGTCCAACGGGACCAAGCAGGAGAAGTACATCCTCCGGTTCAAGGAGACCGAGAAGGAACTGATCCTGAACAAGACCAACGCCAAGGGCGTGGCGAAGGTGCTGAGCGAGCTCCGCGCCATCCATTGGCCCGGCAGTCACATCACTCTGAAGCCCACCCAGTGCGAGGCGTTCGGGGAGATCGTGGACTGCATCCGGGTGGAGATGCGGAAAGCGAGTTAGTGTCATTCCCGTTCTGGTTGAAGAACAGTGGACAGAGCCGGGGCGAACGTGCTCCGGCTCTGTCCGAGTTGATAGTCTAAAACAACCTCAGCCGGATAGACTTCTTACATGTCTTTGATCTGGGTGGATTGCGTTGGACCTTCTTTTTTTGTACACTACTCAGACCATCTCTCTAGCATGGGGGGCATCATTAATGAGTGCTCAAGATTCCAGCCTATTTATAGTTGATAATAGTGTATCAGGCTGGACGGGGATCCGGTATCTCAGGGATTGGACTGAACTCGCGAAGAGCTTCGATATAGCGACAGGTTACTTTGAAATCGGGTCCCTTCTCGCGCTCGATGGGAAGTGGCAGGGGCTGGAGAAGATTCGTATTCTTATGGGAGGTGAGACTTCTTCTCGTTCCCGAGTTGTGCTTCTAAAGGAAGTGAAAGCGCGTACTGAGGGAAGATTGAATGAGAGCATTGAGAAAGAGAAACACGAGAATCCATTCCTCACAGGAGTCTCTGCAATCGTTGATGCTCTGAAGTCGGGGAAAATTGAGTGTCGGGTGTACACGAATGGCAAATTCCATGCAAAGGCTTACATCACACACGCTAAGATGGAGGTAGTAGGAGCCCAGGCGCTGGTTGGAAGCAGCAACTTCACGAAGCCAGGTCTGACAGAAAACATTGAGTTGAACATCCGGATACAGAGCGGCCGCGAGGTGGCCCAGCTCCAGGAGTGGTTCAACACTCACTGGGAAGAAGCTGAAGATGTAAGCAAGGACATCCTTAGTATTGTAGATACACATGTTAGGAACTACTCTCCATTCGATGTCTATGCAAAAGCTCTGCAGGAGTTTTTTAGGGGTCATGAGCTATCTGCTGACGAGTGGGATGAGTCTGTGTCGAAGGTGTTCCACAAGCTGGATAGATACCAGCAGGAGGCCTACTGGTCGTTGATGAAAATCGCTCGACAGCATGGAGGCGCTTTCCTATGTGATGGTGTGGGTCTCGGGAAGACATATGTGGGTCTAATGCTGATCGAGCGGCTTATCATGCTTGAGAATAAACGAGTGGTGCTGTTCGCACCTAAAGGAGCCAAGGAAAGCGTCTGGGAGCCACATCTCCGTGAACTGTTGCCTCATGTAGGAGGCATCGGTGGTGGAGTGGACTTCAGTAACCTGGCGGTGTTCAGTCATACTGATCTCGGACGAAAAGGAGAGTATCCTGAGCGATTCCGGCGCATCACTGACCTTGCCGATGTGGTGTTGATTGACGAGGCGCATCACTTCCGTAACCCTGGACGCAGGGGGAACGCTGAAGAGGATACTCCCCCATCACGGTACTATCAGCTCTTCGATCTACTTGACAGAACAACACGAGCTAAAACCATGTTCATGCTAACAGCAACACCAATTAATAACCGTCTAAGTGACTTTAAACATATGTTGGAGCTCTTCACGAGGCGCGATGATACTTACTTTGCCAGAACTCTCGGAGTGAACAATCTCACAGCACATTTCCGTAATATCGAAAGAGAACTCAGGCAATCAGTAGGGTATGATCCAACTGATATTTCCGATGATCTCTATAAAGCTAAAGAGCTTCTATCTGCAGATACCCTATTCAATCAGATAGTTGTGCAGCGCAGCAGAGCCTATGCCCGTGAAAGCCAGAAGAGAGAGGGAGGAACTGCAGTCGTCTTCCCCCAAAGAGACGTTCCACAGGTTGCAGGTTACTCCATACGTAAATCATATGGGCACCTTCTGGAAATGTTCGAGAGGGCCTTTGAACGGAAGAATCCGCTGTTTACTCTTCCAATGTACAGTCCACTCTGTTGGTATATCGGCTCAGAAGAGGTCGATGATCCCTTCGAGGAAGGTCGGCAGTCCCAGATTGTTGGCCTCATAAGGACCAACTTCCTGAAGAGGTTTGAGAGCTCTGTCGTAGCATTTGAGATGTCCTGCGATCGCCTCCTCAAAAAGTTACTGGCCTTCGTTGAGGTGCACAGTGAGACGGAGGGGGAGCGTCGCAGACTGGAACGGTGGAAGTCGCAGAACGCTGGGATTTTAGGATATACGATCGGACGTCAGTTTGAGCTCTGGGGTGAGGTAACAGAAGATGCTGAGGATGAAGACATAGCACCCCAGGAGATGCTTGAGGATGCAGCGAAACTGGATCGGAAAGACTACGACGTACCGGAAATGCTCAATGAGGCTATACTGGACATGACTCACATCGTTCAGTTCCTTGAGGAGCTCAGAAAGTTCGACCCAGCACATGATGACAAGCTTAAAAAGCTCATCAGGCTATTGCGGACAAAAGAGCTTACAGGTCAGAAGGTGCTCATCTTCACGGAGTTCGCGGATACAGCGAGATATTTACTTCAGCAGCTACGTTATGCTGGGATAGAGGACCTTGAACAGGTGGACAGCTGCACCAAGAAAGACAGAGCTGATGTCATACGCCGGTTCGCTCCCTACTACAATGACCTCAGCTCCACTGAGCTGGTCGAGATGGGAAAGAAGGAGATTAAAGTCCTGATATCCACTGACGTGCTCTCCGAGGGGTTGAATCTACAGGACGCCACCTACAT
>JAFGUP010000208.1 GCA_016938475.1 Sphaerochaetaceae bacterium | reverse complement strand
GTCGACTCGGTTTCGTTTCAGTGAAGGCTGACCTGATCAGCACTCTCGCCCTTGATCTGTACCGCATGAGAGGTGTGCAAGCCGTGTATGATACAGCGATAGACAGGATAGCCTGTCAGACGGAGACTCTTCTTGAGACAATCGATGATATTGAACAGATCTACACGATCATAGAACACAGGAGGAACATGGGAAAGAAGAAGGGTTGATCAATAACCTTTCGTCCAGCACCTACAAAGCGTATGAACACAGCTGCTATCTTCACTGCAATGCTTCTCACTCTAGTGGCCGGTCTCAGCACCGGGATCGGGGGACTGCTCAGTATGTTCCACCGGCAGAGCTCCTCCCGTTTCCTTTCCCTCAGCCTGGGTTTCAGCGCAGGGGTGATGGTCTACCTTTCGTTTCTTGAGATCCTTCCCGAGTCGATCCATTTTCTCTCAGGAGGCATGAGTGAAACGGCATCAGAGGTTCAGGGCGTGATCGTGTTCTTTGTAGGAGTTGCCATCGTCGCTCTGATAGACCGGTTTGTACCCTCTCGCGACAATCCTCATGAGATACCCAATGTGATCAATATGGTAGAACATGGTGGAAAGGATATCGACATCGACCATCATCTGCTACGTACAGGTATCTTCAGTGCAATCGCTATCACGATTCACAACATACCCGAAGGGCTTGCCACCTTCACTTCCTACCTTGCTGAACCACAGATAGGTATTTCGATCGCGATCGCGATCGCCATTCATAATATTCCAGAGGGAATAGCTGTCGCTGTTCCGATCTACTTCGCGACAGGCAGAAGGGGGAAGGCTCTCCTGATCGCTCTTCTGGCTGGACTCTCCGAGATGGCGGGAGCAGTGATCGGGTTGATTCTCATCAGATTCTCGGGAACCGATCTGATGGTGGGCTACGTGCTAGCGGCAACAGCGGGTATCATGGTGTACATTTCGTTCGATGAACTGCTTCCTACCGCGGAGCGCTATGGTGAACACCATCTCGCAATCTACGGAGTGCTGGCAGGGATGGCTGTGATGGCTTTTTCGCTCATTCTCCTGTGATAACCTTATTTTTTCTTGCTGTTCTATAGTAGCTGATATATCTGATCAATCACCGGTTTCTGCTGAACTCACATCCGCAGTAGTCCTGTCTGTAGAGATCGAGCATGTTTGACAGTTCTATGCTCCGCTTGTAGCCATCCTTTTTCTTGAAGTTGAAGGGGACGAACCCTTCAAGGGATTCTCCGATTGAAAAAATCGTCATGGAATTTTTATGTGGTGAGACGCTGAGGGTTGTAGTGAAGAATGTGATTCCCATCTCCTGCGCATGCACTGCGGCCAGCTCGAGGTTATACGAAAAACAGAGTGAACACCGTTCTCCCCCCTCGCTATCCGTTTCATGACCCTTCACACTCTCACGCCAGGATTCGTGGTTATAGGGTGATGTTTCTATATCACAGGAGAAGAATGCGGCAACCTTACGAAGTTCTTCGAGCCGTTTCGTCCATTCGGCGGCGGGAAAGATATTATCGTTGGCGTAGTAGAGTTCCACCGAATAGCCGAGGGCTCTGAGCCGTTCGATACTGCTGGTGGAACAGGGACCGCAACAGCAGTGAAGGAGGATCCTCGTCCCCCTTTGTACAGTATGTTCCTGGTATTTCATGGACTCCATCTTAGCGTTGAACCGTATCAGATGCAAGTTGTCTCCCAATGCTGTTCAATTTCTCCTCATCTATGGAAATCGTTGCTGAAATATGTCATAGTTATAACAAACTTGTCACTCAAGGGGCCCCTTATGAAGAATCCCACACTGCTTGCGTTTGTCGCTGCCATCGTCATCACGCTCATGCTTCCGATCCCGCAGGCACTGAAATCGAGTATTGTCTTTGTATTTCTAGGACTCTATATCTATCTGAAGAGGGGATATCTCTATGTAGTTGCTGCATCCACCCGGTTCAACAAAGGGGATGAGAAGAACCTGGCAAGAGCCTGGTCCTGGTACGAGAAGGGATGGCGGGCCGGACTGGCACCACACTATGCCCACATGCTGGGGAATCTGTTCGTTCAGCGTGGCGACGCCCGTGTCGCTCTAGAGATCTTTGATAGGCTCATCGAACAGGGGGAATCCGGACGGAAAGGGTACGCTTCTCTGATCAAAGGAGTGAGGATAAGCAGGTCCATGGCTCTCTGGGTAACAGGGAAGACTGAAGAGGCTATTTCGGAATTACAGGAGGTGAAGGCATCAGGTCACCTTGATACGAATCTTGCAGTGAATCTCGGCTCCTACCTGATTGCATCTGACCGTCTTGATGAGATGGAGTCCCTTCTTCAGGATCTGGAGACGATGAGTCCTCAGAGCTCCGGGATGAAGGATAACAGAGGCTACTATCTGTACAGGAGAGGAGACCTCCTCCAAGCCGACGCGCTCTACCGATCACTTCTGAGTGAGGAAACCCCCAAATTCCCTGAAGCCTATTTTCACGCAGGACAGGTACGCCTCGCCCTGGGCAAGTGTGCACAGGCCTGTGTCCTGTTTGAACAGGCTCTCGAGCATCCTTTCTATCATACCTCCACCGTCAGTGAAGAGGAGGTTCGTTCCTTCCTTGATGAGGCTCAGAAGACGAAGGAGACTCTCGGTGTCGAGGATGAAGATGATGAAGCACAGATTCACTCGGCAATTTTCGATGATGATCTGTTCGATGATGAAGGGCCAAACACGGAACTTGATGAGGAGGATGAAGATGCAGAGGTGAACATCGAACTCGATGATGCCGATTATGCCGATGAGAATGATGCCGAGGTAGACGATGATAACGAGGATGCCTCCTCCATAGAACGGGTGCTGTACGATGAGAGTGATGATGAGGATGATCACACCAGGCAGCCATGAAACGACTGTTAAAGATTCTCACAGGTAGATTTTTCGCTTTTATCGTTCTTATACTGCTTCAGCTGGCATTGCTCCTTGCGATTCTATCCAATCTTCTGGAGCGAGTAGATCTGTTCTTCTCCATCACCTATGTTCTCAGCGGGATAACGGTCTTTTACATCTTATCGCGGGAAGAGAATCCTGCCTATAAGATGATCTGGGTGATCCTGCTTCTCGCTGTTCCTGTATTCGCTGTTCCCTTCTACATCATTTTCGGCAATAAACGGGATTCAAAGAAGGTAGCGAGGCAGGTTGCCCTGTACAATCAGTATGTCCGTAATGAAGAGGCCGCCGAGTGCTCCTCACGTGCCGCGGAGGTTCGCGAGCGGTTACGCTCATACTCCCGTTCCTATTCACGTCAGAGTGATTACATTTGGAACCTGACGCGCTCCTGTGTCTATGACCGGACCTCAGCCTCCTATTACCCGACAGGAGAAGCTGCCTTCATTGCCATTCTCGAGGATATGAGGAAGGCAAACAGGTTCATCCTGATAGAGACCTTTATCATCGACTTCGGCTATCTGTGGAATTCGGTTCTACGTGTTCTCAAGGAGAAGGTGCAGCAGCGTGTTGACGTGTATCTCCTGT
This sequence comes from Sphaerochaetaceae bacterium, assembly GCA_016938475.1. Lineage (GTDB taxonomy): Bacteria > Spirochaetota > Spirochaetia > Sphaerochaetales > Sphaerochaetaceae > SABI01. Next base: position 5,159 of record JAFGUP010000208.1, on the reverse strand, counting down.
ACGATGATGTGGGCACCATCAAGAACTTCCCCCCTCACTATCAGCGGACACTCAGTGAATCCGGTATCAAGGTGGCTGTCTTCAACAGGCTCAGGGCTCACCTGAATCCTCGTCTCAACTATCGTGATCACCGAAAGCTCATCATTATCGACGGTGATATAGGGTACACCGGAGGGATTAACATCGCAGATGAGTATATAAACCGGAAGATCCGTTTCGGGCATTGGAAGGACACTGCAGTCCGTCTGCATGGGGACGCTGTCATCTCCATGACCATGATGTTTTTCCAGCAGTGGGGGTTCACCACTAAGGAATATATTGATATCTATCAATTCTCTCCTCGAACGAATGAGCCTGGTGACGGTTTCATCCAACCCTTTGGAGATTCTCCTCTTGATACCTACAATATCGCGGAAAACGCCTATATTCAGATGATCAACCATGCGAATAGCTATCTGTGGCTTACCACACCCTATCTTATCCTTGATACTCAGATGATAACCGCTCTCACTCTGGCAAGTGAAAGCGGGGTCGATGTACGGATCATCACTCCGAGTATTCCCGATAAGTGGTATGTACACTCGGTATCACGATCTCACTACGGACAGCTCATCAGATCCGGAGTGAAAGTATACGAATATACCCCGGGTTTCATCCATGCAAAGATGTTCGTGAGCGATGACAGAGCAGCGATCGTGGGAACGACCAATATGGACTACCGGAGCTTCTATCTTCATTTTGAGTGCGGTGTCGCCTTCTTCAACTCGTCGGTTGTTCATCAGGTACGCAATGACATCCAGAAGATATTGTCAGTAAGCAGGCAGATCACTGAGAAGATGGTAGACAGAACACCACTGGTAACCCGATTTGTCAGGAACCTTCTGAAGCTTTTCTCTCCGGTGCTGTAAAGGATCTGCCTTACAGGTCCTTCAGCATTCCGTGGGCGACCCGTATACCACTTGCCCATGCAGCGGTAATCCCTCTGCTGGTTCCTGCACCGTCTCCTGCAAGATAGATATTCTGTGTCACACGGAACATCGCGTCACGGTAGACCGGCTTGTTGGCATAAAGTTTGATTTCAGGATAGTACATGATGGTCGATGGATGCAGTACACCCGGGACAACTGTATCGAGACTCTTCATAGCCTTCCAAATATTCCGCAGTATCTTCGAAGGCATAGCCAGTGAGATATCTCCCGGACAGCAGTCTTTCAGTGTCGGAGTAAAGTCGAAGTAATCGGAGTTGAACGAGTCCTCCTTGCTTCTTGATCCGAGGCGGAAATCGCCTACACGCTGCATCAGGGGACGATTACCCCCCATCAGTGCTGCCTGCAGACCAAGATTCTCTGCATATGCCTGCCCGCTTGCCAGCGGAGCGGTGAACTTGACAGTCTTGAGAATCGCGAAGTTCGCCATGCCGTTCTCTCTGTTCCGTTCCTTCGAGTATGCGTGCCCATTGACCGAGTACCAGGTATCGCCGCGACTGGTCACATACTTCTCTTTGACCACATGGGCATCACCACTGTTTGTGCAGAAGGTTCTGACTTTGTCCTCGAAATAGAACTTCGGGTCATAGTAGTCCTTCACGATCGGATAGTGTTCGATTCTGGTTTCCACCCGTATCCCGATATCTACGATGTTGTCGATGAAGGGAACGTTCAAGGAGGTGAGGATATTCTGGAGGAAGTGAAAACCCTGGCGTCCGGGAGCGATCAGGAGCTTTCTGTAGGAGATCTCTCTCGTGTCGGTGGTAATCAGATGTTGTTCCTCATCGACACTCAGCATTGTCTCTCCCAGTGACAGTGTGACTCCGAGGGCATCGAGATCTGCAAGGAGTCGCTTGATCAGAAGCAGGCCGCCATCAGTTCCCAGGTGAGACTGTCTGATATCCAGGAGACTCCCTCCGAGCCGTTCAGCTCTTTTCTGGTAGACCTCTATGTTGCTCTTATGAAGAATCTCGGGAGCCAGGAAGGCTGTCACATCTTTGAGATACCCTTCCGCTGTCGGCTTGTCCCAGTACTCCTGGGGGAATCCTATCGGGTAGGTGAAGTTCATCTTGCAGTCGTTTCTCATACCGCCTGTCGAGTACTTGTTCTTATCGATCATGAGAATCGATGTATCCGGTTTTTTCCGGGCTATCTCGAAGGCAGCTCCCATTCCTGCAGGGCCGGACCCGACAATAATCACATCATAACTATCCACGTATACACTCCTTGAAAACCACTGGTGAGTATACACAATTGAGGGACCGGGGTACAGGCTCACCGGTGTTCTGAACACAGGTTTTCTGATTTCCTCCGCTCTTATGGCCCTTGTGTGCGCATTCAGCGTACAGAGAACTCAGAGATTCATCAATGTACTGCTTGCTTTTTTCCTGATTCTTTTCCATTGTTCTACCTATGGTATATGACCTGCTTATCACCAATGTACTTCTCGTCGATGGGTACTGGGACTTTCCCTACAGGGGTAGTGTCCTGATTCATGAAGGTACCCTTGAGGTGGTAAGCGCATGCCGGGTCACCCTCGAGGCGAAAGAGACGTTCGACGGAGGAGGGCTCTACCTTATCCCGGGGCTTGTGGATATCACCAGCATCTACGGCGATTGCGCGTGTGATTATAGAAAAGCCGTCACCACAAAAGTGTCGCTGAGATCAGATTCAAAGCATGATGAGCATAGACCCTGGCTACAGGACTATACTGATCTGAGAAGCTCTGTGACGGCCCCTGCGCTTGAATCCGGTTCGAGCGAAGAAGTTATGATGGCCTCCTTTACCCGCAGTTGCTCTCAGGGAGCTCAAGGCTTGTCGGTCGATCTATGCAGTGTGTCTGCCTGTAACCCTGATGAGTCGTTTCTTCCCATTCTGTCCATGGTGGCATCCCGGGATCTCCTGCTCCTCGTTCATATCTCTGATGACGGGCACTCCCGTGCCGTCCTGGAATCTCTTATCACCCTGGCTCATATCACGAGGACTCGAGTTCATGTGGCAGGTGAGCGCAGGAATGCAGAGGGGACAGGCTCATGGGAGGGAAGGATATCGGCCATGATAGCTGAAGCAGCTCACTCGGGCCTGGAGATTACCTGTACCTGGTACCCCCATCTGTTCACTGATTCCTCTCTTCCTCAGACAGTCAAACAACTGTGTGCATTACCGGCTGAGGCTCTTCACCTGAGAACGTCCGGCATCATACGCACCGGGTACGATGCTGACCTTGTTCTGCTTTCTTTCGATGAGAATTACAAGCCAAAGGTACAGGTGGTGTGGTCAGGGGGAAGGATTATCTCAGATGCCAGAACATGATGGCCGGAGACTGGGATTGTATGCCCTACGCATTGAACCGCTGCAGGAACTGACGTGTACGCTGTTCCCGTGTAGCTGAGAAGAGTTCTTCGGGAGTCCCCTGTTCGATAACCTTACCTTCGTCCATGAAGATGACACGGTCGCTTATATCACGGGCGAAGGACATTTCGTGGGTGACCACAAGCATCGTCATATGTTCCTGAGCAAGTTCCTTAATGACCGAGAGTATATCCCCGGTGAGCTCGGGATCAAGGGCACTGGTCGGTTCATCAAAACACAGCAAGGCAGGGGAGAGAGCGAGGGAGCGGGCGATTGAGACCCGCTGCTGCTGTCCTCCGCTGAGTTGACAGGGATAGCTCTTCGCTTTCTCCTCCAGTCCCATCTTCTTCAGCAGTGCATACGATCTTTCCCGTGCCTCTTCTTTGCTTCTCTTGAGTACATGTACCTGAGCCTCGGTGATATTTCTGAGGACTGAGAAGTGTGGGAAAAGATTGAAATTCTGAAAGACGAGGCCGATCGAGAGTCTGATCTCCTGAAGGGTTGCAGCAGGAGCGTAGGTGGCGGGGTTGCCCTCTGCGAGGGTCCTGCCGGCGATCTGTATCAGACCGCTGTCTATCTTTTCGAGGTTGGTAATGCATCTGAGAAGGGTCGATTTACCTGATCCTGAGGGGCCGATGACCGAAAGAACCTCTCCCGAATTCTGAGAAACGGAGATTCCCTTGAGAACTTCTAGTTCTCCGAAGGACTTTCTTACCTGTTCAATACGCAGTACTTCCATATTCAAGCTCCTCAGGAATAGTAGTCGAGTCTCTTCTCGATCACATCAAATGTCCTTGAGACGACAGCATTCATCACGAAATAGAAGACTCCGGCAATAAATATAGGCATGGTCGAAAATTCCCGTGCTGCTGCATTCTGTGCGACACGGAACAGTTCTGCGACTCCGATGGTCTGAGCCAGCGCAGTGTCTTTGACCAATGTGATGACCTCATTTCCCATAGCAGGGATGATACGGCGTATCACCTGAGGAAGGATGATGAAGAAATAGGTGTGGGAACGGGAGAAACCCAGGACGTGGGCAGCTTCCCACTGCCCCGGTGAAATGCTCTGAATCCCCCCCCGATAGATCTCAGCGAAGTAGGCGGCGTAGTTGATGACATAGGCAATGATCACGGCAGTGAACCGTCCGCTTGATGCACCGAAGATGTAATAGGGAGCAAAATAGACAAAGATGAGCTGCAGGATCAGTGGGGTCCCCCGCATGATCATGATGTATATATTGACAACGGAACTCACCACCTTGTTCGCGCTCATCCTACCCCTGGCCACTAGAAGACCGAGGGGCAGGGCAAACAGCAGAGTAAGGAAGAATATCCTGAGAGAGACAAGGGATGCCTCCAGCATTAACAGCAGCAGCTTCACCATTATTGAAAGTCCCTACTTGCCGATGATAGTGATATCACCACCGAACCAGTCGGTGCTAATGGCACCCATCGTTCCATCTGCTGCCATCTCTTCAAGAATCTTCTGGACTTCGTTTCTCAGTGCGTTGTCGTTCTTTCTGAATCCGACTCCGTATTCTTCACTGGACAACGCCTCTTCTAGGATTCTGAAGTTCTTTCCGCTTCTCCGGATATTGTCGTTCGCGACAAAGAGATCGAGTACCACTGCGTCAACTCCTCCGATCTCGAGGTCCATCAGAGCAGTAAGGTTGTCTTTCACCTCAACGACCTCGTCCAGTGATGCTGCGAATTCTTCATTGGCATTGACAGCTTCAGCTGCTGATGAACCAGCCTGGATACCGACTTTCTTTCCGGCAAGGTCGGACAAGCCCTTCACAGGCGAAGATGACTTCACTAC
>JAFGUP010000207.1 GCA_016938475.1 Sphaerochaetaceae bacterium | reverse complement strand
GCAATCCAGCGAGCCGGCTGGAACCACCAGCAGGGTGCCCTCCATCTGCAGTACAGGAAGTGCAGATCCGCAGTGCCCGCAGAAGCTTTTCGAATGATGAGTTCCTTCAACTCTATAGGTTTTCACGTGGTCTTCCCCCGAAATCCATGTAAGTTCAGCTGTAGAAGAAAATATGTTGGAAGCATGGGATGATCCAGTATCTTTCCGGCACCGGGAACAGTGGCAAAGATAGAAATTCTCAAAATCTCCCTCAATCTCATATGCAACACGTCCACATAGACATGACCCTGTGTGTTTCATGATTACCTCCCAAGACAGACCTGTTAATATACCACCGGAAGAGGAGGACTGCAATCCGGATTATCTCTACCGGGAGAAAAACGTTCTCACCTCCAGTGCTGCATGCAGGAACTCCGCAGCAATCCTTCTGCACGAGGTGAACTATCGGGGAGGGAGGATACTGGAGAGAAGTCAGCATATCCTCTCTGAGCTGCGTCCGGTATCGGGAAAACCCCTGTGATGTTCAACAAGACGTCGGATATCACTGAACAGTGCATTCAGGGCAGCCCCTTTTCAGATATTGTTCAATACAACCCACAGGTTGATACCGTCCTCGATGGTGGAATCTTCACACAGGCGGGACCCACCTCGATGTTCTTAGTGGGCTCCTTCTTCGTCTCGTTGACCATGTTTACTCTTACCTGGTGCAGCCGCCCTCCCGGAGCACATCGATATGCGGGTTCGCATTGAAGGCGGTCTGGTAGGGATAGACCTGCAAAGCGGAGACCGTACCGGTCAAAGGCCTTATTGCTTTCTTTTCCGATGGGCTCATCAGAAACACCGTACAGGCCTGATCCTGTCCATAAAATACCGACTGCTGCTGAGCTGACCCCCATTGGAAAAGGTCTGGTCCCACACGCTGTTTACACTGGTCTCCGAGGAACTCCAGTAGTAGCCGCCAGAAAAACCTCCCAATCCTTGAACCTTCAAGTTGGTATATACCAGATACAGCTCATCCTTGGATGGCAGAAACCAGTCGCTAAAACCACCTGCTACATGGATGTAACATAATCTTGCAGCATAGTCTTCTATCGTATCGTCTCCTGCATCAAAATAGGAGGCGTCTCCCATTGCAGTCACGAGGTCCGTGGTGTTCACTTTGCCGGTCCCTATCGCGGTACCGGTCCCAACCACCTCATAGGTTCCTTCTGACCGGTAAACCCCGAAATAATTAGCCGGATCGTCCCCTCCGTCATACCATCCATAGGGGGCCGCCTCCAGATATCTCACTCCGCTCAAAACTCCATTATTCACACCATCGAGAAAATCTTTCTCATCGCCCTCTATTGTCCCACTGCCATCCATGTCATACCCAAGCAGGTCATCATAAAACACATATCCACCTGAGGGGCCAAGATCTCCAACTTCATACGGATCGACCTCCACGGTTTTGGAATAACCGCCCAGCACGCCACCGTCGAGAACCAGCAGAGACACGATATAGGTCCCGACCTCGTCGAAGGAATAGCTGAAGCTCGATCCTGTTTCACCTGTCTGCCTCACCCCGTCAACATACCACCGGTACCCTGCAGAATCCGAGTAGGTTCCCGAGGAGGTGAAGGTCACCGAATTCCCGTACATCACCGTTTCATCTTCAGGCGGTCCGGTAAACGCCACGGCTAAAGGGTCGTCCATATCCTCCTCCAGCGTTATCGACACACTTCCCGTACCGAAACTGATAAGATTCTCGGGAATGACCACCGTGCCGCTTGTAGTCTGGCCATTCACAATCCGCAGGACGAACACTCCTTGCCAGACAACCTCCGAATCTCCGTCTGGTATCTTTTCAGACAGACTGAGGGTCACCTCGTACCACCCCACCGCCAGACTTTCTATGGTTCCAGTCGCAGACAGGCCGTCTCCTCCCAACGTCAATCCGTCGGGGGTGCTGATACGTTCGATCAGGGAGTCAGATTCATCCAGGATCACCGCTGAGACACTCGGATCGGCCAGTTTCGACTCGCTGTCAGTCCACGAAACTGTCAGATTGAGGCTTCCTGTCCCCCCCAGCGGTCTCAAGGTCGCAATTTCACTTGTCTGTTGACTCTTGCGGATCGTCACATCGACGGCTGCGCTTCCCACCTGTATTCCATCCGCATTGTAGCCGTCGACCACAATGTCCCAATCGCCCACGGTAAGACCACTTTTGGTGAATGTGCTTCCGGTGAAGCCCTCCTCCAGAAAGCTGTCGCCGTCGCCGCCTGTGTCCAGACAAGTTCGCAATTTCGTGTTGAATAAGTCATGAGAAGCCACACTCATCATGCAACCTCTTCCAATTTCAATCTC
>JAFGUP010000206.1 GCA_016938475.1 Sphaerochaetaceae bacterium | reverse complement strand
GTGGTGAACCCTTGCATGAGTTGAACGATACTTTCCATATGACCCTCCTAAAATCCGATTATGGGCATCCTGGGAAGATACACGCCCAGCAGTTTGTTGAAAAGAATATAAATGAACAGACTGAAGATCAGGGAAACGATAAGAACTGTCCTCCATTTCTTCTTCCCGTTGAACAACAGCAATTCGCCCCCTAGAAAGATGATCGTGGACAGGACATACCCGATTCTTGAAAATAGAAGCCCGTAGATCACTCCGTTTATCACAGTGATGATGATCTGCTTTGTATGGTGTTCAAGAGGGAATATTCCCTTTGTTTTCTCCTGTGAAGGATGTCTTACTGTACTGTCTGCCCTGACTTTCATGATCTGCTGCACAAGAAGAGCGACACATAAGAGAGTCATCAGAATACCGAGTGCCAAAGGAAAGGCCTTCGGTGCATTCGGTCTTCCGATTGCAGCTTCGGGAAGATTGAGTGTCAGGATTGTGTACGCTATCCCCAGAACGATACCCACACCTGCACTGATAAGAGATGTCCTCTGCAGAGCGTTAGGGGAAAATGTATCTCGTTTCATAGTTGACTCCTACGACACGGCAGGAGCGTGTCGATCACTGCCCCTACCGTACGTGTAATGTTGTTACTTACTTGATCATCCCGATTTCTTTCAGGATCGCTTCAAAGTCACTGTTTGCCTTGTCGAGGAACTCAGCGAACTCGGGTGCATCCATGTAGGCATCGTCCCAGCCGTTCTGTTCTTTTGCGGCTGTCCATTCAGGTGTCGCAACAAGTTCTTTGAGGGTATCTCTCCAATACTGAACCGCGTATTCAGGCATTTCAGGAGGTCCGAACAGGCCTCTCCAGTTCACGAACGTCTCGTTGATTCCCTGTTCGATACAGGTGGGGATCTCTGCAACTATGCCGGTACCGACACGGCGGGGAGCTGTCTGACCGAGTGCCTTGAGGTCACCACTCTCGATAAGTCCAGCGACCTCTGAAAGGCCGGTTGAGAACAGGTCGATATGACCTCCAAGGACCTGTGCGACCGCGGAGTCATCAAAGCTCACATAGTCAATCTGGTTGATGTTTTTCACTCCTGCTGCCTTGGCCATGATGAGGAACTGCAGATGGTCCATCGAACCGGCTGAGGAGATACCGCCGACCTTCACACTCTTCACATTCGCCTTGAGGGCATCCATGACATCCGCCATGGTGTTGTAGGGAGAATCAGCTGATACGACGAATACCGCATAGTCGGCGATAAGACGTGCAAGAGGAGTCACATCCTCATGTCCGAGCTTGGTCGTACCTGCAAGTTTCGTCAACAGAAGCGGTGGTGAGTATACGGTGATGGTCCGTGCTTCGCCTTTCATCTCCTGAAGACTCGCGAGGTGAACTGATCCGCCGGCACCTGGATTATTCCTGACGGGCATCGGGACTTCTACGAGACCGGTGTCCTTGAGGACCTTCGCTGCCGTTCTGATGGTCAGGTCCCATCCGCCACCTGCTCCGCCCGGTGCGACAAAATCGAGGTTACCGCTGGGGTAATTGTCAGCAGATTCAGCCTCACCGCCTGCATAGATCGCTGTAGCCGAGGACAGCACGAGTGCAACGGCCATCAGGACCATTACCAGTTTGTTTGCGTGTTTCATAGAAAACTCCTTTATTATGTGTTGATCCGGTACTTCCGGATGTACATCTCTTATGATTTGACCTGTCTCACAACATCGATGATCGTTCCGTCACGGTATTCGACCACCGCGACGATCTTATCCTCGAATTCAATAGGCTCGGGAACGCCGGCGAGTCTCTCAGCCTTTCTCTTCAATTCCCCGATATCAACGACCGGCAGCTGACACTCCCTGAGCCGCTCTGCCACGATCGGTCTTCTGGGGTTCACTGCTATTCCGCGGTCTGTGACCAGGACATCTACGGTCGAACCGGGAGTGATGATCGTCTTGACCGCTTCGACCACGGTTGCCGATCGCCCTCGAATGAGAGGAGCTACTATGACCGAGAGACCGGAACCGATAGCAGTATCGCTATGGCCACCCGAGGCTCCTCGAAGCACGCCGTCCGATCCGGTAAGGACATTGACATTGAAATCGGTATCGATTTCCAGAGCACTGAGAACAACGACGTTGATCTTGTTCACGGCACACCCCTTATTAAGTGGGTTAGCGTAATACGATGCATCGATTTCGGAGTGGTATCGATTCTCACCGATAGACCTGATTGCTTCCTGATCGAAGCTCTGCACATCAAGCAGACGCTTGATATACCCTTCCTCATGCATCTTCACGATCTGAGCTGTAATCCCCCCGAGGGCCCAGTTAGCCCTGATGTTCTGCTCTTTCATGTATTCATACAGGAATTTCGTTGTCACAAGAGAGGCACCGCCTGATCCAGTCTGAAGAGAAAAACCCTCTTCGAAGTATCCTGAACAGGCTATGACACGCGCTGCAAGCGAGCCGATGAGGATGTCGCGGGGGTTTTTCGTATCGCGCGTTGCCCCAAGGCTGATTCTCTGCGGATCCCCGACCTGATCGACCTTGATGATATAATCAACCTGATCCTGATGGATGCTGAAGGGAGTGTTGGGATATTCAGAAAGCATATCGGTTATTAGAACGACCTTGTCGGCATACAGAGCATCAACCTTCGCATATCCGAGTGAACCGCAGGCTGATTGACCGGTATATCCGTTGGCGTTCCCATACACATCACAACTCGGCACTCCGAGAAAAGCGACATCGATCTTGAGTCGGCCTGTCTCGATAGCACGGGCCCGGCCACCGTGG
>JAFGUP010000205.1 GCA_016938475.1 Sphaerochaetaceae bacterium | reverse complement strand
CCAACTCAGTATGAAAGTATTGCACACAATTTTATTAGAAATCACAAGTCTAAGCAAGAAACTTTCAAATTATGGAAGTATCGCGCAGATAATTTACTGGAAACTCTCATCGGATAGAACCTGCACAGAATCTGTGCATTGATGTTTATCTGGGTGATTTTCCTGCAAGATCCAATTGCAGAATGAGTGCGTGACACAGTGCATAAATGCCAGAGCGCGGCTCAAGTTGCTGAAAAGCGGCCGTCTCAGTTTTTCTCGCAGAGGCGTATCCAGGAAGATACGGCACTGAATGAACACGTCGAACCCTGGTTAGTAACGAAAGTACTGCAACGCCCGTTATTGACCTGTCGCAGGCAGTCGTTCATTATCGCACCCATGATCATCATGATTGTTCTGGAATGAATCATTCAAGAGTATGTACTGAATACTGGAAGGTGAATATTCGAGTCTCATTTCTCTGGACAGAGTGTAACCAGAATTCAGAATGGAGTCTGTTATGTTGCTTTACAGGCTAAAAACCGGCAGAGTAAAAAAGTACAATGTTGCTAGGCAGTTCGCATTAATCGCGACTCCATTGACGATTCTGGTGTCTATGGTTGAGGCTTTCAGAACCGGCAGCGTTCACTTCGGGGTGTTCTATGCGGGAATACTGGTGATACTGGGTCTGGCGGCCTTGATGCTGCGTCCGAAGATGAATCCGGACTGTACGCTCGGTTTAAAGCATTTTAATATCACCGGTGGAGTGTACATTTCGATGTCAGAGAAAGCTGAACTGGAAAGTCTGATTGACAGAAGTCAATCACTTCCAATCGTACTGACAGGCAGATCCGGCTCAGGCAAGTCGACCCTGTTGAGAAAAGTACTCTCCTCTCAGAAAGCTGAATCCTGCACGAAGCTGGAGATAGAAGACTATTGCTCATCCGTTGTGGATTTCAAAAACACTGTTTTCATGAAATTCACTGATGATGCTCAATTGATGCTGTCTGAGGACAAGTTCCGGAAATCGGGCCTTGAAGGGGTTGATGCCGGGTCCCGACGGATTCTTCTTTGTTTCGACCAGTTCGAGAAGTTCTTTGATATACCGACGTCATCTCCCGAAGAACTTGAAGAACTGAAGGATTGGTTCAAGAAACTGATTTTAGCTCTATTAGAATCCAATCCTGCATCAAGGGTGTTAATAGTAATTCGGCAAGACAGATTCCTTGAACTGGACTTCCTGAAGGAGTACACCTCACAACCGGATCAGGTGCTTCACTTGGTCGGACTTGAAGCACCGGATAACTCAGCATGTTTCACGGCAATGAAGAAAGCGCTTCAGGAAGTGCACTTGGATCCGGATGAAGCGATCAGTGTTATCAACAGCCTCAAGGGTTACGACGGCAGAGTGCTTCCATTTGAATTCCAGTTGATTGGAATGGCCTATGAGTTGGGAATAGTCGAGAAGACCGAGGAAGATTTCATGATACCTGAAGCAGTCATTCATGCTCTTCTGAGGAGGTTCATCTACTGTTCTGATGACAGCGATACTACATTGAAAGTGCTTTACGCGTTCAGCCAGGCGAAGCGACTGCGATGCGAGCTTGATATAGCGGCCTTGCAGCGTCTTCTTAGAACGGGCAGAAAACAACTGGAGCAGTGTATCAACTTCCTGCTGGTTCACGAGCTGATAAAAGAAGTCAATAAGGCGAATTCCTTTGAACTGATCCACGATTTTCTGGCTGACAGATTGCTCGAGGTCTCCGGTCAGGATCTGGACCCTGTTGACAGGGATTCGATTGCTTACTTCACGGAAGCCTTGAAAAGCGACAAAATCAGACGTGCAAAGGACGAGAGAAGAGATGTCAGACCTGTGCTTTCCATTTCTTCAGTCTATCTCGGGGTTATTCTCCTGTTGAGGTTGTCCGCGCCTGCATTTCATGGACATTTCGGTCCGGTCTTTTTCAATATGGGGCTGAGCCAGCCGCTGATTAGCCTGATTGATATCAATTTCCTGCCAATCCTTGTATCACATGCGCTCCTGAGCTTTTATATCTTTCGGCTGTTCAGCGGTATCTTCAGGCCTGTCGATGGAAACAGCATATTGAATGCAGCATTTACATACCTCGCCTTGATTGGCTGCCTTGCAGGAGTCACTCTTGCAGTGTTCTCACCTCAGTACTGGGTGGTATCAGTCTCAGGTGCAGCCGCTCTGGTTGGAATCAAGTTCTGGTCGCTCAGCGGATTGAATAATCTGGCCAGCATAGCTAAAAGGAAGCTTAGAGAGTCAGCGACTCTGACTCTTTTCAACAGCACCATCCTCTTCGTATTCGGGTGGGTGATAATAACCTTCGTCAACAACAGAGCTAATTTTAAGGATTTCTCTGAATATTATACCTCTGTTGTTGTTATAATGTCCGCCATGCTCGTGTATTTCTGGTTCAATCTCGATCAGCAGCATACCTCCAATTCAGCCATTTCCAGGTTGATGAGCATGATTGATCGCAGACCTTCTGGATTCGAAACGGTGGAAAATGGTTCATAGCATCGGCAAACCTCTCCTGGATGAACTCAACAGAAACCCCGGCGGCGCAAGAGCCCTTGTGGTCCAGGGAGGCGCGATGCGAGGCATTTACTCAATGGCCGTTCTCTATGCGCTGCAAGAGATAGGTATTCGGAATTCGTTCCAGAATGCGTTCGCGTCATCCGCCGGTGCTCTGAATATCGCCTATATGCTGGCGGGTCAGGCTAGAGCTGGAGTCGAGGTTTACCTCAATCACATCAGCAACAGGAAATTCATCGATCCGCTCAGGTTCTGGAAAATAGCAGATATCGACTTCCTCATAGACAGTGTCGTTTCAGGATCGAAGGAACTGAATTTAGACCTGGTCAAAAAATCCGAGACAGACCTTCATATATACTGCACAAATGCAATTTCAGGTTCCCAGGTGGTGTTCAGCAATCATGAAGACGTTGATCTCCTTGACGTCTTCAGGGCATCCGCCGGCATGCCTGTTCTCTACAACAGATGGACTGCCATCAGGGATGAACCTCTGGTTGACGGAGGAGTTTCGAACAACATTCCCCTGATCGATGCAATGAACACCGGATGCCGGGATGTTCTCGCAATAGTAACGAAACCCCTGGGCGACAGACATGATGGGATCTACGGCATCAAACGTATCCTTTACGGAATGCTCATGGGGAAGTATCCCCCGGCCTTCAGAAGACGCTTCCTCGACAGAGATGAGCTGTACAACAGGTCAAGCGCCCTTCTCGATGGATCCCTCGAGACCGATGAGAACATCTTCGTCATACATCCATCAGATCCAGGCAGACTTGTAAGCAGGGCCACCACTTCCCGAAAGAAACTCCTGGACTGCGCGATGATGGGTGTTAACGATTGCAGACGCTATTTCGGCAAGCTGGAGCTAGAGAATATTCCATTCGGGACAGACTGAATCGGGAATTCACCAGCAGATCTTCAGGCTCACTTCGATCACATATTGAATAAAGACATGCAGATACAGGTTACAAGCAATGTGGATCGTAGGCCGATCCTTCATCCCGGGGATGGACCTTCGCAGAGGATTCGGATTCACGTACTCTTTCAGCCTCCCTGTAGAAAGCCCTGAGCCTTCTGTATTCATGGGACAGGATCTCCCTCTCCCGAAGCTTACGTATGGCCCTCAGTCCTTCACTCAGGGTATCCCGCGCCACATCGGGCTCCTTCATGTGCCTGAAGGCCAGGTCGATGATCCT